>DATLQD010000100.1:0-36768 GCA_035535315.1 Gaiellaceae bacterium | reverse complement strand
GGCTCCTGCACAACATCCAGATACGACGCAAGCGGCTCCGACACGACCGCATAGCCCAGCCGCAGTCCCGCAAGGCCGAAGATCTTGGAGAAGGTCCGGAGGAGAATTACCGGCCGCCCCCCGGCCACGTCGTCTTCTCGCCGGATCCTGCGCGCGGGATCCACGTACTCGCAGTACGCCTCGTCCACCACGACTGCGCACCCCTCGGGCACGACGTCGAGGAAGCTGTCCCACTCGTCCTGCTCGGCGAGGGATCCGGTCGGGTTGTTCGGATCGCAAACGACCACGAGGCGAGCGTCGACCCGGGCGGCTGACGCAGCCATCTCGTCCAGGTCGAGCCTGAGCTCCGGACAGGGCACGTACTCGATCGAGGCACCCGCGGCCGCGAAGACCTGCGCATAGAGCCCGTAGGTGGGCTCCGGCAGGACGACCGAGTCTCCCGGGCACAGGAAGGCATCGGCGACCGTCCGGACAAGGCTCTGGATCCCGTGCGCCGGCACGATCTGCTCCGGCGGGACGTCGCGCCAGCGGCAGACCGCCTCACGCAGGTCACTGAAGGCCTGCTCGGGGTACATCCAGGCGTTCTCGAGCTCCGCCGCGGCGGCGGCGAGCGCCCCCGGAAAGGGGCCGAACAGGCCCTCGTTCCAGTTCAACTTCACGATCTCGTCGACCCCGTAGCGCTCTTTGAGCTCCGTCAGGCTCGGACCCGGCTGGTAGGGCTCGATGCCGTGGAGTGAGGACCGGACGAGGTCTTTCCAGCGAGTCGGCCGCGGCGCCGCCATCAGGCGGTCGGCGTCCACATCTCGAGCTTCATTCGCAGGACGACGACTGCGGGGCCCTCCTCCGCGAGCGCCCAGGCAAGGTCCTCCCCGAGAGTCTCGGGCGCGGTGCTTCGAACCGGGACGCCGAATGCCTCCGCGAGCTCGACGAACTCAGGCTGGACGAGATCGACTGCAAACGTCTCGCCGAACGAGTCTCGCTGGTACTCGCGAAGAATCCCGTAGCCACCGTCGTCGACGAGGAGCAGCGTCGCGCCCAAATGGTTCTGCCGCGCGCTGGCGAGCTCCGCGACGTTGTAGAGAAAGCCACCGTCCCCGGCGACCGCGAGGACGGGCGCGTCTGGCAGGGCTGCCTTCGCTCCCAGCGCCGCCGGCCACGCATATCCGAGCGTTCCCGATCCGAGCGGGTAGAGGAAGCGGCGCGGCGAGAGCGCGGGAAAGTGCGCGCCCGCCCAGTAGGCGAGGATCGTCATGTCCCACGCGTGGACTGCGTCGCGCGGGAGTGCCTCCCGGATCGTTTCGAGGAGGCCGCGCTCCAGCTCGCGGCCCTGCTCGTCGAGACCGCGGCCGATCCGGTCTCTCACCTCCGTGGCGGCCCGCTCGGCCTGACCGTCCGGCTCTCGGGCGGGAAGCCGCTCGAGGATGGCGCCGAGAACCGCCTTCGCATCGCCAACGAGGCCGAGTGCCGGATAGGTGCTGCCGATCCGCTCCGCTGCGGCGTCGATCTGGACGATCTGCCCACCGGGGCGCAGGGAATACTGGCCAGTCGTCTCCGCGCCGAGCTCGGTGCCGATGCACACGAGGACGTCGGCACCCTCGACGAGCTCCTTGAACGCAGCTTCGTCCGCCGCCGAGCCCGCTGCGAGCGGGTGATCTTCGGGGAAGGTTCCCTTGCCCATGTAGGACGTCGCGACCGGAGCCTGGACTCGCTCAGCCAGGGCGGCCAGCTCGGGCCACGCGCCGGAGCGGCTGACGCCGCCTCCGGCCCACAGGACCGGGCGCTCGGCCGCCGCAATCACGCGCACCGCCTCCTCAACGCCCGGAACCGTGCTCGCCGCCGCCTCCCAGTCGAGCTCGTCCACGGGCTCTACGCCAGCCTCGCCCGTCAACACGTCTACCGGAATTTCCACGAAGACGGGGCCGCTGGGAGGCGTGAGCGCTTGGCGCCACGCTTCGGCTAGAAGGTCGGGCAGGTCGGCGGCCCGCTCGGCACGACCCGTCCACTTGACGAGCGGGGCGAAGGACGCACGTTGGTCGCGGAGCTCGTGCAGGTAGCCCCGGCCGCGGCCGATCAGCTCGCTTGGGATCTGGCTTGCGATCGCCACCACCGGGACGTGGGCGCTCGCCGCCTCCATGAGCGCCGTCAGCGAGTTCAGCGCCCCCGGCCCCGTCGACAGCAAGAGCGGAGCGGGTTTCCCGGACGCCCTTGCATACCCGTCCGCGGCGAAGCCGGCGTTCAACTCGGTGCGGAAGCCCAGGTAGCGCAAGCGGCTCTCGCGGAGGCCGTCCCAGATCGCAAGCGCATGGATCCCGGGAAGCCCGAAGGCCGTCTCGGCTCCGAGGGCCTCGAGGCACTCGACGACGACGTGCCCGCCGATGCGGGTTCGAGTCACCGCCATGCAGCGATCCTAACCCGCCCACCCCGCCCGATCGCGCCGGTTCGTCAAGCGTCGATTCGGGCGAACGCGTTCAGCTTGTTCATCGCGTCGAGCGCGGCCACCTTGTACGACTCGGCGAGCGTCGGGTAGTTGAAGACGCTGTCCACGAGGTAGTCGATGGTGCCGCCGTTCCCCATCACTGCCTGGCCGATGTGGACGACCTCGGTCGCGCTCGTCCCGAACACGTGCACGCCGAGGATGCGCCGGTCGTCTGGCGAGACGAGCAGTTTGAGGGTGCCGTACAGATCGCCCAGGATCTGCCCCCGGGCCAGCTCGCGGTAGCGGGAGATCCCAACCTCGTACGGAATCGCCGCATCGGTCAGCTCCTCCTCGGTCTTGCCCACGAAGCTGATCTCCGGGATCGTGTAGATCCCGAAGGGGAGCAGCCCGCCCATCGACTTGGTGGAGTGGTCGAACGCGTGCGAGGCGGCCAGGCGCCCCTGCTCCATCGAGGTCGCCGCCAGGCTCGGCCAGCCGATCACGTCCCCAACGGCGTAGATGTGCTCCGCTGCGGTGCGGTAGTTCTCGTCCACCTGGATGCGGCCACGCTCGTCTGCTTCGAGCCCGGCGTTCTCGAGGGCGAGAGCGTCGGTCGCGCCCTGGCGCCCCGCCGAATAGAGGACGGCCTCCGCCATGATCCGCTTGCCACTCTCGAGCGTCGTGACCGTCGTCCCTTCATGGGGGTCGACGGAGGCCACCGCCTCGCCCAAACGGAAGACGACGCCGAGATCGCGGAGGTGGTAGCGGAGACCCTCGACGACTTCGGCATCGCAGAAGTCGAGTAGCTGCGGGCGACGTTCGACGATGGTCACCTTCGTGCCGAGCGCTGCGAACATCGACGCGTACTCGATTCCAATCACCCCGGCGCCGACCACGACGAGCGAGGTGGGAATGCGAGCGAGCTGGAGCAAACTATCCGAGTCCAGGACCGTGGCTCCGTCGAACGCCACGCTAGGCGGGTGTGCGGGCCGGGATCCTGAGGCGATGACGACGTTGTCTGCGCTCGCGCGCCGCTCCTCCCCGCCCGGGGCCTGCACGACGATCGTGTGCGGATCCTGGAAACGCGCCGTCCCGGACAGGATCTCGATCCGGTTACGAGCGAGCTGGGCCCGAACGATGTCGACCTCCCGCTCGATCACCCAGCGCGTCCGCACTGCCAGGTCCTCGACTGTGATCTCCTCCTTGACCCGGTAGCTCTGACCATAGATGTCGCGCTGACTCAGACCGGTGAGGTAGACGACCGCTTCCCGCAGCGTCTTCGACGGGATTGTGCCCGTGTTCACCGAAACACCGCCTACCTGCCCACGCTCGGCGACCCCGACCCGCTTGCCGAGCTTCGCGGCCTGGACCGCGGCCTTCTGGCCGGCCGGCCCCGACCCGATCACCACCAGGTCGTATTCGTAGCTCACAAGCGCGCACCCTAGCCCCCACCGCCCGCTCGCGCGGAGCCGCCGCTTAGACTCCGCACATGCCTCGCGACCCAAAGCACGACGTTCTCTTCGAGCCTGTGAAGATCGGGCCCAAGACTCTGAAGAACCGCTTCTACGGCGTTCCGCACTGCACCGGCTTCGGCACGGAAAAGCCGGGCTCCCAGGCGAGGTTCCGCGGCATGAAGGCGGAGGGCGGCTGGGCGGCCGTGTGCACGGAGTACGCGCCCGTGAGTGCAGACTCCGACGAGTCGCCGTACGTCTCCTCCCGGCTCTGGGACGAGGACGACACCAGAAATCTGGCCTTCATGTGCGAGGAGGCGCACGAGCACGGCGCCCTCGCCGGCATCGAGTTGACGCACAGCGGAGGCCATGCTCATACCCGGCAGTCGCGCTGGCCGGGCGTCGGGCCTTCGCAGCTCGCGAGCGACTACGACCCGACCTACGTGCCCAAAGCGATGGAGAAGGCGGACATCAGGCGAGTCCAGGCCGATTGGGCCTTTGCTGCCAAGGAGTCGCGCTCGGCGGGATTCGACATCGTCTACGTCTACGGCGGGCACAGCTACCTGCCGCTGCAGTTCCTCTCCCCCTTCTACAACAAACGGACCGACGAGTATGGGGGCTCCCTGGACAACCGAGCACGGTTCTGGCTCGAGACGCTCGAGGTCGTCCGCGAAGCGGTCGGAGACGACTGCGCCGTCGCGGTGCGCACGTGCGTCGACGCCCTCGGCCCGGCCGGCGTCGAGCTCGAAGAGGGCCTCGAGTTCATCCGACTCGCCGACCATCTGGTGGATCTCTGGGACGTGAACGTCGGCTCGATCGCCGAATGGTCGAAGGACTCCGGCGCCTCCAGGTTCTTCCCGGAGGGGTACCAGCTCGAGTGGACCGGCCGCGTCCGCGAGGCCACGGCCAAGCCGGTCGTGGGTGTCGCACGCTTGACGAACCCGGATCGCATGGCAGAGATCGTCGACTCGGGAGCCTGGGACCTGATCGGAGCGGCCCGCCCGTCGATCGCCGATCCCTTTCTTCCCGCCAAGGTGGAGGAGGGTCTCTACGGCGAGATCCGGGAATGCATCGGCTGCAACATCTGCATCTCGAAGTCGGAAAGCGGGCATCACCTCGGCTGCACTCAGAACGCGACCGCGGGCGAGGAGTACCGGAGGGGCTGGCACCCGGAGCGCTTCGAGCCGGCGGAAAACGCCGACCGTGACGTCCTCGTGGTCGGGGCCGGCCCGGCCGGGATGGAGTGCGCGATCGTGCTCGGCAAGCGTGGCTTCCGGCGAGTCCACCTGGTCGAGGCCGAGTCTGAGGTCGGGGGCATCATGCGTTGGATCCCGCAGTTACCGGGCCTCGGGGAATGGGCGCGGGTCGTCAACTGGCGTCGCATCCAGCTCGAAAAGCTTCGGAACGTCGAGGTGATCGCCGGCACCCGGCTGTCGGCGGCCGACGTACGCGAATATGGCGCGGAGCTCGTGATCTGTGCGACCGGCGCACGCTGGGCGGAGGACGGCCTCAACGGAGCCACGCACGAGCCGATTCCCGGTGCCGACTCGTCGCTTCCCCACGTGCTGACGCCGGAGCAGATCATGGTCGAGGGCAAGCGCCCGCCCGGGAGCCGGGTCGTGGTGTGGGATGCAGAGGGCTACTTCATGGCGGCGGGACTCGCGGAGAAGCTCTCCTCGGAGGGCCATTCTGTGGAGCTCGCGACGATGCTCGACCAGGTGGCGCCCTATACCGACCAGACGCTCGAGGGGCCGTTGCTCCGCCGGCACCTCCACGACGTCGGGATCGCCCAGCGGCGCGGCTTCCTCCTCGGCGGCATCGAGGCCGGGCGCATGACAGGTGTAGATGAATACGGCGAGCCGCTCGAGTTGGAGGCCGATGCGGTCGTGCTGGTCACCCAGCGGCTCTCGTGCGAGCAGCTCTACCTGGAGCTCGTCACGGAGCCCGACGGCCTGACGGAGAACGGCGTCGAGGCCGTCTACAGGGTCGGAGACTGCGTCGCTCCGCGGATCGTCGCGGACGCGATCTTCGACGGCCACCGGCTCGCTCGTGAGATCGACTCGGAAGACCCGGCCGTGCCCCTTCCCTACCGGCGCGAGCGACTCGTGCTCGAGCCGGCCGCGCTCTAAACGGACGCCGGCCGCGCCCCGGGTGCGCGAAAAAACGCGATGACCACCACGAGCGCGGCGCCGAGCGGGACGATCCCCACAGCTCCGAAGCCGAGGGCGTCGGCGACGCCACCCGCCGCCGCGGGCCCGACCAGGTAGCCGAAGGCCCAGAGCTGCGACCAGACGACCATGGCCAGCACGATCCGACCCGTCCCGACGCTCTCGAGCAGGATCCCGATCGAGCCGGCCTCGCCGGCACCGAGCCCGATGCCGACGACCGCACTCGCCGCGAGCCACCAAGGAACGGTGTCTGTGATCCCTGCGAGCGCGATGCCGCTCACGAGGCAGCAGACTCCGAGCGCGAGGGCACGTCTCGGCAGTAAGCGGCCGGCAAGCGTCGCGCTCAGCCCGACCATGACCGACGTAGCCAGGTAGAGAAGGCCGATCCGGCTCTGGCTCAGAAGATCGTCGAAGTGAAGCGGCAGCGGGCCTTCCAGCGTCCCGAGGGTGAGCGCGACCAGGATGATGGCGGCCGAAGCAAGTCTGAACCCCGGCGTTCGCAGTGCGGAGCGGTCAGACCCGAACGCCGGCTGCTCTTTCGGGGCGCCTAGACCCCAGACCAAGAGCGCCGCCAGGCAGACCAGGGCGAGGTGCGCCAGGAACGGGCCCCGGATCCCGCCGATCGCACCCAGGGCCGGTCCTGCCACGGCGCCGATCGAGTAGGCGCCGAGCACCCCCGTCAGCCGCCGGTACTCCTCGCCCGGGAATCGCTCGAGCACCCCGAACACGACTCCGAGCCAAAGCCCGCCCGCGCCGATGCCCTGGAGCAGGCGGGCCGGAAAGTACACCCAGAGCCCCTCGCCCAGAACGAACCCGAGATCGCCGACGGCCATGCACGCGAGTGCGAGGCCCAGGACCCAGGCGGCGTTCCGCCGCTGAACGCCGTGCCCGGCCAGCGGATAGCCGAGCGCCTGGCCGATCGCGAAGAAGGAGACGAGGAGGCCGATCACCCAGGGACCGGCTCCGGTTTCCTCCGAGATCGCCGGGACGACCGGAGCGATGACGCTGTACCCGGCCGCGTCGAGGCCGCCGATTGCCAGCAGCGCGACGTAGGCCGCGCGGCCCTGGAGGCGGGGCACGCCGGGCCGGGCTAGTCCAGTCCGCCGACGTCGAGCACGACGGTCTTCAGATCGGTCATGTCGAGCATCGTGTACCGGCCGCCGATCCGGCCCCATCCTGTCCGCGTCCCCGACGCGCCGCCGAAGGGCTCGTGCGCCTCCCAGTAGTCGGTCGAGTCGTTCACGACCACGTTCCCCACCTGGAGGTTGTCGAGGTACCGGAACGCGCGCTTCAGGGACCGCGTGTAGACGGCTGCCTGGAGCCCGAGGTAGGAATCGTTCGCGACCGCGAGCGCCTCGTCGTCGGAGTCCACAGTGATCAAGGGAACGATGGGGCCGAAGGTTTCGTCGCGGTTGATCAGCGTATCCACGCCCACGTTGTCGATCACGGTCGGCTGGTAGTAGAGGCCGGTCGGCCGGTCGCTGTCGCGCGAGCCGCCGACGAGGATCTCGGCGCCTTTCTCGAGCGCGTCCTCGAGATGGGCGTCCATCTTCCGTGCCGTCGGCTCGTTGTTCATCGGCCCGACGAGCGTCGAGTCATCGAACGGGTCACCTAGGTGCCACGTCTCAGCCTCCTTCACCACCGCTGCCAGGAAATCATCGTGCACACGCTTGTCGACGAGTACGCGTTCGGTCGCGCAGCAGACCTGCCCGGCGCAGAAGAATCCCCCGAAAACAGCCCCTTTGGCGGCGAGCTCCAGGTCGGCGTCGGCGCAGACGACGACAGGCCCGTTGCCGCTCGCCTCGATCAGGCTGCGCTTGAGCCCGATGGCACGAACGATCTTCTCGGCCGTCCCGTGTGAGCCGACGAAGCCGACGCAGTCGACGTTCTCGTTCGTAATCAGACTTTCGCCCACGGCGCCGTCGCCGTAGACAACGTTCACGACACCTTCGGGAAGCCCAGCCTCCGCCATGATCTGCATGAAGTTCGCCATCGCGATCGGGGTCCACTCGGAGGGCTTCATGACGATCGTGTTGCCGGCGGCGATGCCCGGGGCGATCAGCTCGACCGGAATCAGAGTCGGGAAGTTCCAGGGCGTGATGCAGCCGTAGACGCCGTTCGGCTTACGGAACGTCAGGATCCGCTTGTTGACGTCCTGGGACGGGATGACTGCGGACTCCATCCGCTTCACGTCCTCCGCGGCGATCCGGAAGTTCTCTGCCGTCTCCTCGATGTCGGGAATCGCCTCGGCTACGAACGGCTTTCCCTGCTCGAGGGAGAGCTCGCGCGCGAAGTCTTCCTTCCGCTCCTCGATCAAGTCGGCGATCGCATGGCAGACCCTGGCCCGATCCCAGGCCGAGAGCGCCGCCCAACCGGGCTGAGCCTCACGGGCCGCACGAGCCGCGCGGTCGACGTCCTCCGCACTGGCGTTCGGGGCATCGGCGAGTTTCTCGCCCGTGACGGGTGAGACGATCTCGCGCGCGGAGTCGCCTGTCGCCTCGACCCAGTTGCCACCGATGAAGTTCTGAAGCGTCCGTACCGTTGTGGCCATGCCTTTCCTCCTAGATGGTTGATCGGTAGTGGCGCACCTAGGCTCGGACTGCGCCCATGACCTCGCGCTCCCAGGCCTCATCAAGCACCTGCCGGAGCACGCCGATGAACTCGTCCAGCTCCGCCGGGCCCGCGACGAGAGGCGGGGAGAATTGCGCGCAGGTCTCGGCGCGGTCGTCGAAACGCATGTAGACGCCCAGCTCCCTGGCGCGCGGGGTCATCACGGTCTTGATCAGGTGGTCTCGCTCGGCCGGCGTGAAGGTCTCTTTCGTCTCCTTGTCCTTGACCAGCTCCAGGGAGTAGAAGAAGCCGTCGCCGCGCACGTTGCCGACCATCGGGTGCTCTTCGGCAAGCCGGTCGAAGGCCGCGCGAAAGTCGCCCTGATGGCGCTGCACATGGCCGATCATGTCCTCGCGCTCCATGATCTCGAGGTTGGCGAGCGCGATCGCGCATGTCACCGGATGGCCGCCGAAGGTGATCCCGTGGACGAACGTGCGCGTCGGTTCCGACTGGAAGGGCTCGATTACCTTCGAGCTCGCCACAAGGGCGCCCATGGGCGCATAGGCCGATGTGATTCCTTTGGCCAGCGTCATCATGTCCGGCTCGATCCCATAGCGGGTGCAGCCGAACCAGTCGCCGACCCGCCCGAACCCGCAGATCACCTCGTCCGCCACGAGCAGGACCCCGTGCTCGTCGCAGATCTCGCGTACGCGGTCGAAGTACCCCTCCGGAGGGACGATCGAGCCGCCGGAGTTCTGGACCGGCTCGAGGACGACGGCAGCGACCGTCGACGCGTCCTCGTTCCGGATGATGCCGTCGATCTCGTCGGCGCACTGGAGTGTGCAGGCGGACGAGTCCGCGCAGTACGGGCACCGGTAGCGGTAGGGCGTCGGCGCGCGGAGGCAGCCGGGGAGCAAGGGCTCGAACTGGGAGCGAAGGGCCGGGCTGCCGTTGATCGAGAGTGCCCCCATCGTCGTTCCGTGGTACGCGCTGCGTCGCGTCACGTACTTGTAGCGGCCCGGCTCGCCACGCAGGCGGTGGTACTGGCGCGCCACCTTGAGCGCGGTCTCGACTGCCTCAGAGCCGCCCGAGACGAAGAAGATCCGCCCGACGTCGATCGGGACGAGGTCGCTCACCCGCTCGGCCAGTTCGAGTGCCGGTGGCGTCGCGAAGCCGACCCAGTTCGTGAAGAACGGCAGCTTCCGGAGCTGTGCGGCCGCCGCCTCGGCGATCTCCGGCCACGGGCCGTAGCCGATGTTGACGCAGTAGAGAGCAGCGAGAGCATCAAGATACTCGCGCCCCTCGGTGTCCCAGATCCGGCAGCCTTCGCCGCGCTCGATCACGATCGGCGCGTCGAGGTCTGCGGCACGGGTGAAGTGCCGCCACAGGTGGTCGTTTGTCACTGCCATCGAACCTCCGTGTCGAGTAGGGCGAGAAAGGCCTCCGGGTCATTCACGGCATCCTCGGGCGGATGAACGCCCGGTGCCGCGAGCCGACCCTCGTGAATCTCGAGCGCCGCCCGGGCGGCGGGCTCTGATGTCGAACGGGCGCTGCCGCCACGCGTCACGGTCATCCCGGTAACCGTCTGGCCGTTCGTGGCGACGTCGACAATGTGGATCGCGACCGACTCCGCCGACTGGGTGTAGGGCTCGGGCTCCTCACCGTCGGGGAGGCTTAGAAGCTTTTCCAGGAGACCGGGCGAGAGGCAGAGACGGAAGCTCGCCTCGGCCAGGCCCGGAAAGGCCGCCGGAAGCGTCGCGATCTCCGAGTGGATCGTGTAGATACCGGTCGCGGGCCCGACGGGCGGCGGAAACACGCGCTGCGCGTTCCCAGACAGAGGCTCGACCGCTTGCTCACGCCCCTCGTGGACGATCATCGGCTGCATTCTGAGCTCGTCGAGCAGCGTCCTCACCGAGTAGGGAGCAGGGAAGGGATGGTCGGCTGCCGCCGGGTCGCGCGTCGCCGCCCAGATCTCGAGCCGCTCGGGCGTCTTGCCGAGCCGGCCGGCGGCCGCTCGGGCAAGGAGATTCGTCTTCCCGGGCGCCGAGCCCATGCCGAGCACGGCTGTCAGGCCGGCCGCCGCGAACTCATCGTGCAGGTCGAGCTGCTGCCGCGTCACGTGGAAGAGCCCGCCAAGGTCGACGTAGTGCGCCCCTGCCGCCAGGGCACCACGCATCACGTCCAGATTCAGTTGGTAGTCGAGGCAGTTCACGCAGACGTCGGCGCCAACAAGGCTCTCGCGGAGCGATTCGGGATCGCGGGCGTCGAGGAACTCCTCGTCCGAAAGGCGAAAGTCTCTCCGGGCGACGGGCGCCCCCCACTCCTCCAGGAACCGTGCCACGTAGCGGCCGATCGTGCCGGCGCCTCCGAGCACCGCAATCACGCGCCGTTTCCTCCCGCACGCGCCGTCAGCGCCTGATTTGACTTGACCGCCAGCCAGAGCTCCATTCGCTCTTCCGGGTGGTCGGGGTGCCGGCCCGTCTGCTCCCGAAGCCGGTCCATGCGGTAGCGAAGAGTGTGGCGATGGACGCCGATCCGCTCCGCCGCTTCGCTCCAGCAGCATCCCGTATCGAGCAGTGCCGTCAGGGAGCTCATCAGCCAGTCGTTGTCGGCAGTGGCGCCGAGCACGCGGTCGACGAACGCCTCCAGGGCAGCATCCGGAAGGGACAAGAGGAGCTCGAGCGACCCGAGGTCGTGGTAGGACGCCACGGGTGAGGAGACGGCGTCGAGCGCGGCCCGCGCCTCGAGCAGGCTGCGGCCCAGCGCGCGGCCGCGAGAGGGGCGGCCGATCCCGACGCGCGCCTGGCCTTCCGCCTCGACGATTTTCCGGGCCAGCGCGTGGACCTCGTCCTCGCTCGCAGCACCGACGAGGAAGGCCGCCCGCTCCGGCCGTGCGGTCGAAAGGTAGTTGACGGAGCAGCGGTCGAGCTCCTCGGCGACGTTCCTGCGCAGCTGCTCGCCGGATACGTGCCCGTTTTGGGGGACGGCCAGGAGTGCCGCGTACGTCCGCTCGGGCTCGAGGCCGAAGGCGGCGATCCTGCGCCCGACCTCACGGTCGTCGAGGCGCGAGCTCTCGAGGTCGTCGAGCAGGTCGCCGGCGAGCCGGAGCTCGGCGGCGCTGACGGCCCGCCGTCGCGAGAGCTCGAACGCAAGCGCCGTCTGTCCGTGGTGGAGGACGAGCCGGTCGTACTCACCGAAGCCGCCCTCGGCTCGCACAGCCTTCAGGGTCGCGGTCTCACCATGTGCGTTCACCGGCAGCTCGAGCGCCTCGTCGAAGAGAAGGTTGGCGCCGGCGTGACGCTCGCCCACGACGCGTCCGTTCTCGTCCACGAGCGCGAGCGAGCAGTCGAGCCGCGTGCAGACGATCGCGAGGAGCGCCGGGATGCCGCGCCCCTCGAGCACGGCCTCGGCCAGCCGCTCGTGAACTTCGAGAGCCTCCCGGAGCTCTACGAGCTGCTCGTTCGCGAGGTTCCTGGCGGCCGCCTTCGTGATCGCCACAAAGGGCACGTCATAGGGAACGCTCAGAACGGGAAACGAAAGCCGGTCGGCCTCCTCAACGATGGGGGTGGGGACTTCCGGGTAGCCGAAGCCGACACCAAAACCGAGGCCGGCGAGCCCATGCTTCGCCAGACGACGTACCCAGTCGCGCTGCGTCGACTCGAGCTCGCCCACCCCGAGCCCGGTCGTTAGCAGGAGCTCGCCGCCCTCGAGAAACTCGGTCGGGTCGGCCAGCTCGGATACGTGCAGCCAGCTGACTTCGTTGCCGAGGCCCTCGTCTCCGGCGGCGATACCCAGGCACAGCCCGGGAAGCGCGGCGATGTCCCGGACGGTCAGCAAGTCGCGCACTTCGACATCGAGGCCAAACCTACGCCCAGGCCTGCGCTGAAGCAAGCCCCATCGGCCCAGGGGGCAGCCCGGGTTCTGGACAACGCGTCCACATATCGCGCGGCCCCTTGAAAAGGCTCCGCGAACAGGATGACTTCCTCCACGCGGTGAAAGCTCGGGTGACCGGCGCCGCCCTTATCGCCATCGTCACGCCTGCCGGCCATTCGGCCCTGTGAGACCCTGGGCTCTGCGGCGTCGGCGCGCCGAACGCTAACCCGCTAGCTCTTATCGGCCTTCGAGAACCTTGCCGGCCTTGGCGATCCCGCGCGAGATCATGTAGCCAAATGCGAGGGCGACGGTCGCCGTGACAAAGGAGTCAGGGCCGACGGAGTCGCTCGCCAGCGTGATGATCCCGACGACGGCCCACGCGAGCAGGAAGACGAGAAGCTCGCCGTTCAGGACGGGAAGTGGCGGTATCCCGGAGCCGTAGTAGGGCCGGTCGTATCCCGGCGGGGGTTGCTGGGGTGGGGGTGTGGTGGACATGGCTGCTCGGTTCGCCGGGTAGTTCGCGTCTCCTTGTGGCGCTACGATGGTCTCGCCCGGTGCAGCTTTTCCACTACCACCTGGTCACGAGCAAGGTCCGGCTGGTCGAGGCGCGCTACATCGGCAAGCTCGGCTTCTCACTCATCGGCCGCTACGGCTGGGTTGGCGAGAACTCGCACTGGTTCGAGTCAGGTGTTTCCTGGGACGAGCTCGACTCGAAAGGTTTCCGCCTCCGGCTGATCGAGCTCGGCCGGGGCGCGGTCAACGTTGTGATCCAGCCGGGCCACTGGGACCGGCCGCGGGTCGACCATCTCGGCATCGCGCTCGACGAGGACGGGTACGCCTCCGCGCTCGAGCGGGCTGTCGAGCTCGAGCTGACGATTCAGGACCACCCTGGCAAACGGACGTTCATCGCCACCGAGGCCGGCTACCGGCTCGAGGTTCACCCCCCGCGCGACTGGATCGAGGCGGCACTCGAGCAGGCCGAGGACCTGCGGCTCAGCGAGCTCCATCTGCTGGCCGAAGATCCGCACGACAAGGCACGCGCCATCGCCGAAATCCTCGAGCTCGAACCATTTGGCTCCGACATCGCGATCGGAGACACGATCGTTCGGTTCCTGCCAGGCGGCCCGGAGGGTCGCCCCGAGCTCGCCGCCGAGGTGCTCACGTGACCGCAAGCTACGAGCAGGCGGGCGTGTCGCTTGCGAAGGCACACGACGTCGTGGAGCGCATCCGCGCCGCGGTCGACTCCACCCTCGGGGATCGGGTCGTGGGGGGCCTTGGCGGCTTCGCCGGGCTCTTCCGGCTCGACGACATGCGCCTGCTCGCCGCCACGACCGACTCGGTCGGCACGAAGCTGATCCTCGCTCGACGAGCGGGTCGACTGCGTGAAGCGGGGAGGGACCTCGCGGCCCACTGTGTGAACGACGTCGTCACGACGGGCGCCGAGCCGCTCTTCTTCCTTGACTATGTGGCCGCCGGGAGGCTCGATCTCGACGAGGTCGCAGAGCTCGTCGAGGGCGCCGCCTCCGTCTGTCGGGAAGCCCGGTGCGCGATCCTCGGAGGCGAAACGGCGGAGCTTCCCGGCATCTACCGGGAGGGCGAGCTCGACTTCGCGGGCACTTGCGTCGGGCTCGTGCAGCACGACGACCTCATCGACGGCTCCCGCTGCGAGGCTGGGGATGTCGTCGTCGGGCTGCCGTCAGCCGGCCTGCACGCCAACGGGTTCACACTCGTCCGAAAGGTGCTCGGAGAGGGTGCGTTCGACCCCGACCTCGTGCTTGCCCCGACACTCCTCTACCTGGACGACATCCGCAGGCTGCGTGCATCCACCGACGTCCGCGGGCTCGCCCACATCACCGGCGGTGGGATCCCCGGGAACCTGGCGCGCGTGCTCCCCGCCGGCCTTCAGGCCCGGATCGATCCGGCTAGCTGGGAGCGGCACCCGGTCTACGCTTGGCTTGACGACCTGGGGATTGACGAGGACGAGCAGCGTCGTGTCTTCAACCTGGGAGTCGGCTTCTGCGCCGTCGTTCCGCCGGGCGATGCGGGCGATGCGGGATTTCCCGTCATCGGGCGGCTCGAGGAGGGCAACGGCGGCGTGGTCTGGGCGGACCGAGCGTGATCGGTGTCCTCGCCTCGGGCCGCGGCACGAACCTCCAGGCCCTCCTCGACCAGGATCTACCCGTGAGTGCGGTCGCCTCGAACGTCGAGGGGACACAGGCGCTCGAGCGCGCGGCAGCGCACGATATCCCTTCGGCCGTCTTCCGACTAGCCGACTACGACTCGCGCCGGAACCGGGACGAGGCGATGGCGGACTGGCTCACAGCCAACGGGGTCGAGCTGGTGGTCTGTGCCGGCTATATGCACCTGCTGACGAAGCCGTTCCTGGACCGTTTTCCCTGCCTGAACGTGCACCCGTCCCTCCTGCCTGACTTCCCGGGGTCGCATGCCGTGGAGGAGGCCCTCGCTGCCGCGGCCGCCGAGACGGGCGTGACCGTTCATTTCCTCGACGAGGGCGTGGACACGGGCCCGGTGATCGCCCAGGAAGCCGTGCCGATTCACCCAGACGACACGCCGGAGTCGCTCCACGCTCGCCTTCAGAGCGTCGAGCACCGGCTCCTCCCCGAAACAGTGCGAAACTATCTGGCCGGAGCTCTACCCTCCGCGTCGTGACGGTTGCGAACATGGAGCGCGCGCTCATCTCAGTCTTCGACAAGACCGGCCTCGACGAGTTTGCGCGAGGCCTCCATGAGCTCGACGTCGAGATCGTGGCGAGCGGGGGCACGGCGGCGTTCATCTCGGACCTCGGTATCCCTGTCACTCGCGTCGAGGAGCTGACAGACGTCCCGGAGATGCTCGGCGGCCGGGTGAAGACGCTTCACCCTCGCATTCACGCCGCCATCCTGGCCCGCCGCGACGTTCCCGAAGACTTGGAGGCGCTTCGCGAGCACGACATCAGGCCATTCGACCTGGTCTGCGTGAACCTCTACCCGTTCCAGCGCGTAACGGCCCAGCGAAACGTGCGCGAGGAGGACGCCGTCGAGATGATCGACGTTGGCGGTCCCGCCATGCTCCGCGCGGCTGCGAAGAATTTTGTCCATGTCGCCCCCGTGTGCGAGCTCGGCCGATACCGAAGCATCCTTGCCGAGCTCCGGAGGACAGGCGGCCTCGAGCTCGACACGCGCCGGGAGCTGGCAGCGGAGGCGTTCTCCCACACAGCCGCCTACGAGGCGGCGATCGCGAGTTGGTTCTCGGACCGGGAGAGCTTTCCGGGCAGGCTGCTGGTCGCGCTCGAGAAGCAGGCCGGCCTGCCCTACGGCGAGAACCCGCATCAACGGGCGGGGTACTACGTCGAGGCCGGAGCCCGACGTCACCTCCTCTCGCGCGTGGAGCAGCTCTCGGGCGGCGACCTCTCGTTCAACAACCTGAACGATCTCAACGCGGCCCGCTCGACGCTCCGAGAGTTCACCGTGCCGGCCGCGGTGATCGTCAAGCACGCCAATCCGTGCGGCTGCGCCCTCGCCGCGGGAATCGAGCAGGCATATGACCTCGCGCTCGCGGCGGATCCCGTCTCGGCCTACGGTGGGGTCGTCGCGCTCAACCGCCGGGTGGAGAAGCCGCTGGCCCGGCGACTTGCGACGCAGTTCGTGGAGGTGCTGATCGCGCCCGGCTATTCCGAGGGCGCGCTCGAGGAGCTTCGGGCGAAGGCCTCGCTCCGAATCCTGGAGGACGGGGAGCGCCGCGGCAGCACTCCTGGCGAGCGCGACTACCAGCGCGTTCTCGGTGGCATGCTCGTCCAGGACGCGGATGCAGAGCTGGACGACCGCGACGGCATGAAGGTCGTGACGGTCCACGCGCCTAGCGAGACCGGATGGGGTGACCTGATCTTCGCGTGGCGGGTCGCCAAGCACCTCACATCGAACGCGATCGTGATCGCGAAGGATCTCCAGACCGTTGGAATCGGCGGCGGCCAGACGAGTCGCGTCGACGCCGTTCGCCTGGCGATCGAGAAGGCCCGTGACCGCGGGCACGACCTGAACGGGGCCGCACTCGCCTCGGACGCGTTCTTCCCGTTCGCGGACGGAGCCAGCCTGGCCCTCGACGCCGGCGTCACGGGAATCATCCAGCCGGGCGGCTCGAAGCGCGACTCCGAAGTCGCCAACGCAGTCGAGCAGGCCGGCGCGACGATGGTCTTCACGTCCCGCCGCCACTTTCGCCACTAGAGGACGACCCAGGCGGGGGAGGCGGAGCCCTGCCTCCCACCTACAATCCGCCCGTGGCCAGGGAGTACCCGACCGTGCTCGACCTCGTCGGCCGTACGCCGCTCGTGCGCTTGCAGCGCCTTTCGCGCGGAGTGGAGCCCACCCTCCTCGCCAAGCTCGAGTACATGAACCCCGGCGGCAGCGTCAAGGACCGCATCGGCCTGCGGATGATCGAGCAGGCCGAGCGGGAGGGAAAGCTTCGGCCCGGCGGCACCATCGTGGAGCCGACGAGCGGTAACACGGGTGTAGGCCTCGCGATCGCTGCGACGCTCAGGGGATATCGCTGCGTCTTCGTCATGCCCGACAAGATCGCCGAAGAGAAGCGGGCGCTCTTGCGGTCCTACGGAGCCGAGGTTGTCATCTGCCCGACTGCGGTCGAGCCCGAGTCGCCCGAAAGCTACTACTCGGTCTCCGATCGCCTCGCGGAGGAGATACCCGGCGCGTACAAGCCCGACCAGTACTCGAACCCGGCGAATCCCGAGGCCCACTACGAGACGACGGGTCCCGAGCTCTGGGACCAGACGGATGGCGAGATCGACGCGATCGTGTTCTCCGTGGGCACGGGCGGCACGATTAGCGGAACGGCTCGGTACCTGAGGGAGCGGAAGCCCGACCTCCTCGTCGTGGGCGCCGACCCGGAAGGCTCGATCTACTCGAGCCCCGAGGACGTCCACCCATACCTCGTGGAAGGAATCGGCGAGGACTTCTGGCCCAGGACCTACGATCCCTCGCTGGTCGACGAGTACGTCACGGTGTCAGACCGGGACTCGTTCCGCACGGCCAGGCGCCTGGCACGCGAAGAGGGAATGCTGGTCGGCGGCTCCGGCGGCACCGCCGTCTGGGCAATGCTGCAGGTAGCACGCCGCTTCGGGCCAGACGCAACGATCGCGACGTTGATTCCCGACAGCGGCCGCGGCTACCTCTCGAAGGTCTATGACGACAACTGGCTCCTCGAGCACGGGTTCCTGGAGCGTGCCACCACGCAGCCGACGATCGAGGAAGTGCTGGCCTTCAAACAGGGGGGAGAGGTGCGACTGCCGGAGCTCGTGCTGATCGAGTCGCACGAGAAGGTCGGACAGGCCATCGAGTTGATGCAGCGCTACGGCATTTCTCAGATCCCGGTCGTACGCCACGCGCCGGCCGAGTCCCTCGCGGACATCGTGGGCTCGATCCGGGAGCGCGGGCTCCTCGAGCGCGTCTTCCTGAACGAGGGCGCCATGACCGAGGACGTTGCCGGCGCGATGGAGCCGCCTCTGCCTGCGGTCGAGATCCGAGACACGGTCGACACGGTCTTTGCCGACCTCTCGAGCGGAAGCCCGGCGGTTGTTGTTGCACGCGAAGGGCGCCCGGCCGGTGTCCTGACCAGGGCTGACCTCCTCGAGTACCTGGCGCACGAGCGCCGGAACGGGTAGAGGGTGATGTGAAATTCGGCCGCCGCCTGGTGCGCTCCAGACCAGGCTGGGAACCGCGGCCTTCACTTCAGGCCTCCTCCAGAGGCCGCTAGGATCGAGTGATGGACTTCGAGACCCGCGCCATCCACGATGGGCAGGAGCCGGACCCGGCCACCGGCGCCGTGATCGTCCCGATCTTTCAGACCTCCACCTACGTGCAGGAGGAGGCCGGGCAGACCAAGGGCTACGAGTACTCGCGCACCGGCAATCCGACGAGGGCGGCCCTCGAGACCTGCCTCGCGTCCCTCGAGTCTGCGGCGCACGGCTTCGCGTTTGCATCCGGCATGGCCGCGACGACGACTGTGTTCCATCTGCTTTCGCCCGGCGACCGGGTGGTCTGCGTGAACGACGTCTACGGCGGGACCTACCGCGTCTTCACCAAGGTGTACGAGCCGAAGGGGTACCAGTTCGAGTTCGTTTCGGCGGAGGACGCCAGCGAGCGACCGGCCGACTTCCTCGACGAGCGCACGCGGATGGTTTGGATCGAGACGCCCACGAACCCACTCATGAGCATCGTCGACTTGCGGGCTGTCACGGAGGCGGCGCACGCCGCCGGTGCCTTCGTCGTCGTGGACAACACGTTCGCGACGCCTTATCTGCAACGCCCGCTCGAGCTCGGCGCGGACGTCGTCGTCCATTCGACGACGAAGTACCTCGGCGGGCACTCGGACGTGGTCGGCGGGTTCGCGGGCACGAACGACCCGTCAATCGCGGAGCGGCTGGCCTTCCTCCAGAACTCGCTCGGAGCCATCCCGGGACCGCTCGACTCGTGGCTCGTCCTGCGCGGTCTGAAGACGCTCGCAATCCGGATGCGCCAGCATTCGGCCAACGCACAACGCATCGCCGAGCACCTGGAGATCCATCCGGCCGTCGAGCGTGTCCGCTATCCGGGGCTCGAGAGCCACCCGCAGCACGGCCTCGCCCGCTCCCAGATGGACGGCTTCGGCGGGATGATCTCCTTCGACGTCGCGGGCTCCGGCCAGGACGCGCTCGAGGTCGTCCGCTCGACATCGATCTGGCAGCTGGCCGAGTCGCTCGGAGGCGTCGAGAGCCTCATCGAGCACCCCGGAGTGATGACGCACGCGAGCCTCTCCGAGTCGCCCTACTCGATCCCGGAGAACCTCATACGCCTGTCGGTCGGGATCGAATCGGTCGACGACCTGCTCGCCGACCTCGACGGTGCCCTCGTACGGGTCCCGGTCGGAGCCAGCTCGGCCTGAATCGAGCTGCGGGCCCGGTGGTCCCGGCCTCCTCCCTCTTTCGACTCTAATCCGCGAACGCACCCCGGTGGCGCGCCGAATGCGCCGAAAGTCCGCTAGACCGTGCAGGATTCGACGAAGTCAGGGAGTGACGAGCTCCGGGGCCGGCCTGTCTCGTCCGCCCGTTACCAGCTCGTACGCGGCGACGTAATCGGCCACCATCCGGCGCGCCGAGAACTTCTCTTCGACGTAGCGTCGACAGTCCGCGGGATCGAGCTTCTCGGCCTCAGCGAGAGCTCCCACCATCTCCATGTGATGCTCCACGATGACGCCGCCGCGCCCCTCGGCCACCACCTCCGGCACCGCACCGCGCCGCGTCGCAATGACGGGCGTCCCACACGCCATCGACTCGATCATCACGAGGCCGAACGGCTCCTCCCATTCGATCGGAAAGAGCGTCGCTCGTGCGGCCTGGAGCAGCTCGAGCTTCTCCGACTGGCTCACCTCGCCGAGGTACTCGACGAGGCCCCCCAGGTTTGGTGCGACATACTTGTCGAAGTACTCGCGCTCGGCGACGTCCTGATTCTTGCCCGCGAGCTTCAGCGGAAGCCCCGCGGCTCGCGCGACCTCGATCGCCCGGTGTGCCCCCTTCTCGGCGCACATGCGCCCGAGGAAGAGGAGGTAACCCGCATCGTGGTCTCCGACTGAGTACGCGTCGAGGTCGAGCGCGTTCGGGCAGTTCGCGACCCAGGGAAGATCAGGCTTCGGGCTGCGCTGATTCATCGAGATCGAGATGAGGTTGAGGCGGTGGGAGGCATTCGCCAGGAGTTGGTAGATCACCCCTGGCTCTCCACCCAGCGGGCCGTGAACCGTGTGGACGACCGGCGTGTCGGTCGCGCAACCGACCGCAGCTGCCAAGGGGCCGGAGTGATCGTTGATCACGTCGAAATCGTCCGCGCGTTCCAAGCAGGTCAGCGCATGAAGAAGGTCGGCCGAGGCCATCCCGATCCGGCTCGAAGGAGCCTCCGCGAAGGCCGAGACGAGCTTTGCCGAACTCTTGGAGTCGCCCGAGGCAAAAAGCGTGACGTTGTGGCCAGCTTCGACCAACCCGTCGGCGAGCAGCGACACGACCGCTTCGATGCCCCCGTAGCGCGTCGGAGGAACGGGAAACCAAGCGGGACTCAGGATCGCGATTCGGATGCCACGCCTCCTTCCCCCCCTACGACTATTTCCCCGTTCTCGAGCGAAGCATGCCAGACCCTGTCGAAAGCGCGGATTCCCGAGAGCCGGATCCTTCCGGCCCATTCCGGCGCCGGATCCAACCGGACGCTCCGAAGCTCACGCCGCTCGCGATCAGGCTCGAGGCCCAGGAGCACCTGGAGCAGGAGAATGGGCGTACCCGCGGCCCAGGCCTGCGGTCGCGCTGCGGTCGGGTACGCGATCGGAAACGGCGTCTCAGACCGGGGGAACCCGGCGAAGACCTCGGGGAGCTGGTAGTCGAAGTACGCCGCCGCCCCCGTCATCCGGCGCACAATCCGGTCGGCCTCGTTCCGATGCCCGCACCGTGCGAGGCCAAGAGCGATCAACGAGTTGTCGTGCGGCCAGACCGTGCCGTTGTGGTACGTCAGCGGGCTGTAGCCGGCGTCGGCCGTGGACATCGTTCGAACGCCCCAGCCGGACCAGAGCTCTTCCTGCATGAGCCGGTCGGCGATCGCGGCCACCCGCTCCTCGGGGACGATGCCGCTCCAGAGGAGATGGCCGACGTTCGAGGTCAGCGAGTCCACACGCTCCTTCCGGCCGTCGAGCGCAAGCGCGTAGTAGCCACCTCTCGATTCGCACCAGAACGCCTCGTCGAAGCGGCGCCGGAGGTCAGCCGCCTCGTGCTCGAGCCGGGCCGCCAGCCCTTTTTCACCCCAGGCGGCCCGAGCGATCTCGGCCAGACGAAGCTTCGCGTCGTAGACATAACCCTGGACCTCGCAGGGCGCGATCGGAGGATCTGCCAGCCGGCCGTCGGCGAAGAGCTGCGAGTTTCCGGAGTCCTTCCACGATTGGTTCTCGAGCCCATGCGGCGCCCGACGTTCGTACTCGACGAAGCCGTCTCCATCGGCATCCCCGTAGCGGTCGATCCACTCGAGTGCCCGGAGCGCCGGCTCGCGAAAGCGACCGGCCAGCTCTGCATCGTCGGTCCAACGCCAGACCTCGGACAGAAGCACGAGGAAGAGCGGGGTCGCGTCCACTGTGCCGTAGTACCGCGAGAACCAGTTCATAGCAGCCCGCCCCTCGCGCACCTCGTGGACGATCTTTCCCGGCTCGGCATCCGTGTCCGGATCGTCCTCGGTCGCCTGGAGGTCGACGAGCGCTGCCAACGCGCTCTCAGCCAGCTCCGGGCCGAACAGAAGGGTCTGCAGACACGTGATGATGGTGTCTCGCCCGAATACCGTCATGAACCAGGGCATCCCCGCCGCCGGGAGCTGGCCCACGAGCCCTCGCCGGTGGCCCATGCGGAGCGATGCGAGGTCGGCCACAGAACGCTCATACGTCCTCGCCACCGCCGGCCACGAGGCCTCGAGCTGGGGAACGCGGATCTGCCAGGCTGCGAGCGACGCCTTCACCCGCGCGCGCTCCTGGCCGAACTGCAACTCGGCCAGACGCGGGCCGGTGGCTCCTCCCGTCGCGCTCGCGAGGACATCGAGGCGAAGCCTCCACTCCCCACCCGGATCGAGTGAAATCCGGTAGCGGACGCAACCCGCGTCGATCTCGCCCCGCTCCGAGAGGAAGACTTGCGTCGCGCCGTCGAAGCCGTCGGCGCCCCTGAGCACGAAGCCGTTCCGCTCCTCCTCGTACTGAGGCTCGACCGGCGGCGGGAGAGGCCGGGCGTGGCGCGGATCTCCCATCGTGAAGTCGTGCTCCTTGACGGTGAGGATGTCCGCGAAATCCGCCCCGACTTCGAGCCCGAGCTCGAGCTCGACCCGGCGGTGGGCATGGTTTCGGACGATGACGTGATCCTGCATCCCCTCCCCGACGAAGCGCTCTCGCGCGATTGAGATCTCGTCCTGTCCCAGGTCTCCGGCGATCGGATTCCGGAGGTAGAAAGCGGCCGAGTAGTACTCGACCTTTCCGGACGTGAGCAAGAGCGGCCTCACCCCATTTACGGTCAGGATCAAGCGAGAGAGAAACCGTGTGTCCGACGCGAAAAACCCCATGCTCGGGCCGTCGACATCACCGCTCTCGTCGCAGACGCAGAACGTAGACCCTTCCAGGATCGTGAGCGGCATTTAGATGGTTGGTCGGTGATTGGCATGCCCGTGGGGACGGGCCAGGCAAAGCCAGGGTGTGCCATCGTCCGCAGGCAAGGCTAGAAGCCTTGGCAAGGGCGAGGGTGCGGCCTGGCGCAGCGTCTGAGCCGCCATCCGTGGGTGTGGTAATTGCCGATCAACCATCCGTTCTAGCGGCGGACGATGGCGTCCTGGCTCGCCTGTTGGAGCGGCTTCACGACCATTTCGTCGACAACCATGTACGGCGGCCGGGTCACCACCCACAAGATGCACTCGGCGATGTCGTCGGGCGTCAGGTAGTCGACTCCGGAATAGACCGTGTTCTTCTTCTCGGCATCGCCGCCAAAGCGCACATCCGAGAACTCGGTGTCTCCGACCATGCCGGGGTCGACCGTGGAGACCTTGATCCTCCCTACGAGCTCCTTCCGCATGACCTCGGTGAGTGCCTTGACAGCCGTCTTCGAGCCCACGTAGAGGCCGCCCATCGGGTAGGCCTCATGCCCGGCCCACGAGCCCAGGTTGACCACGTGGCCGGTCCCGTCCTCCATGTGTGGAAGAACGAGCCGCGTCATGCGAACGAGCCCGAGGACGTTGGTCTCGAGCATCGTGCGATCATCCTCGTCGTTCCCGTCCTCGATCGTGACGCGTCCGAGTGCGAGCCCTGCGTTGTTCACAAGGATGTCGATCCGCCCGAGAGTGGCAGCCGCCTGGTCGACGAACGCGGCCGCGCTCTCGGCGTCGGTCACGTCGAGTTCGCCTGCGAAATGGTCGCCCGGGAGCTCCGACGCCAATGCCTTCACCTTGTCGACCCGCCTCGCACCGAGTGCGAGCCGCGCCCCGGCGTGCGCCAGCGCACGCGCCGTCGAGCTGCCGATGCCGCTCGAGGCGCCCGTAACGAGCGCAGTGCGTCCCTCGAGCCCGGCCATCGGGCGAGAGCTTATCGAGCAGGCTGGGTGTTTCTCGCCGGTGAAGCGAGAACCGCCTGCTCAAGCGCCGACTCGAGCTCATGGAGCGAGAAGGGCTTCAACAGATGCACCACGCACCCCAGCGCGCGAACGTCCGGCGTCGGCGGATAAATGCTCACGCAGACGATGGGAAGCTCGGGCCGCGCACTCCGTACCGCCTTCGCAAAGCGAAAACAGCCCGGGAAGGCGGGCTCCACCAGGAGAGCCTCGAAGCCGTGAAGCGCGTCGCCCTGAGCAGCCGTCCATAAGACAGGGGTGTGCCCGACTCGTGCAACCATGTGGGAGAGGAGCCGTTGCACCTCGTCGTGCTCGTCAGCGACCATGACCGTTGCCATGAGCTCAGCATCGTCGTTCCGCAGGGCTTTTCGGTCCGAGCAAGGTATGGATTCCGTATGAGCGCTCGGCGGATCCTCGTGCTCGACGACGACTCCGACATCCGGGACCTCCTACGAGTGCTGCTGGAGCGAGCGGGCTTCTCTGTCGAGGAGGCCGCCGACGGGAAGGCCGGCTTGCGGGCGTTCTACGCCACCTCTCCCGACCTCGTGCTGCTCGACGTGTCGATGCCGGAGCTCGACGGCTGGAAGACGCTTGAACGGATCCGGGACCTCAGCGACGTGCCTGTGATCATGCTGTCGGCGCGATCCGCGGAGCTCGAGAAGGTCCGTGCGCTCCAGGCCGGCGCCGACGACTATGTCACGAAGCCGTTCGGCCGCCAGGAGCTTCTGGCCCGCGTCGAGGCCGTGCTTCGGCGCCCCGTCGCCGGCCGGAGCGAAGGCGACGAGCGCTACGCCGACGGGCTCGTCTCCATCGACTTTGGCGAGCGCTCGGTCTCGGTCCGCGGAGAGCGTGTCTCGCTGACCCCCCTCGAGTTCAGGCTTCTGACCACGTTCGTCCAGAACCCGAACCAGGTGCTCAGCGCCCAGCAGCTCCTCGAGCTGGTCTGGGGCGATCCATACGCGCTGACCGCGGACAAGCCGAAGATCTACGTCGGCTACCTGCGCCAGAAGCTCGGAATCGGATCAGACGGAGCGACGCCGCTCGAGACCGTACGCGGCTTCGGCTACTGCTACCGGCCGCCCTCCCTCTAAACCGGAGCCCACGAGCTCCTCCACCTTGTTTCTGAGGTCCACCGCATCGAATGGCTTTCCAAGGTACGCGTCGGCGCCGGCATCTAACCCCGCCGAAACGTCGCTCTCCTGGATACGCGCCGTCAGCAGGATGATCGGAATCCGCGAGCTCCCGGCCCGCAGCTGGCGAGTCACCTCGAGCCCGTCGAGCCCAGGCATCATCACGTCGAGGATCGCCAGAGCCGGCTTGTGCTCTCGCGCCAGCTCGAGCGCCTCCACGCCGTTCGCGGCTTGCACGACGCCGTAACCCAGAAGCTCGAGGCGGAGGCGAAGCAACTGCAGGATGTCCTTGTCGTCGTCGGCCACGAGGACGAGAGGGCGCGTGCCCGGGGGGATGCTCATAGGCCAACCTTTGGGACGTTCACGCAGCCTCCGCGAGAGCCGGTTCGAGCGGCAGCGTCACCTTGAACGTCGTGCCCACTCCCTCCCGGCTTTCGACTGCGATCTGTCCCCCGTGAGCCTCGGCGATCGCCTTGGCGATCACGAGGCCGAGACCGGTCCCCGGGATCGCGTTCTCGGTCGCGGTCGAGGAGCGAAAGAAGCGGGTGAAGAGCTCGCCGAGCTCGGCCTCCGGGACTCCGATGCCGTTGTCCGACACCTCGATGAGCGCGCTCTCGTCCTGTGCCGAAACGCGGACCGTGACCCGGCCGCCTTCAGGGGTGAACTTGACCGCGTTCGAAACGAGGTTGCCGAGGAGCTGATCGAGCCGGCCGCGGTCGCCTTTGGCTGCCAGCGGGGACGCGTCCACGATCAGCTCGAGGCTCTTCGCCTCCGCTGCAGGCCTCACACCGTCGACGCACTCGGCGGCTACCAGGGCGAGGTCGAGGTCGTCGAACTCGACCGGGAGTCGGCCGGCGTCGACCTGCGCGACGAAGAGGAGGTCGCCGACGAGGCCCAGCAGTCGGTCAGCGTTCCTCTCGACGACTCGAAGAAAACGGTCCTGCTCCTCGGTCAGGCTGCCGGCCGCGCCGTCGAGAACGAGCTCGAGGTAGCCGCGGATCGAGGTCAGGGGCGTTCTGAGCTCGTGCGAGACCAGCGAGACGAATTCGTCCTTCAAGCCGTCCAGCTCTCTCAGCCGCTCGTTCTGACCTGCGAGCAGCAGTCGAGCCGCTTCAGTCTCCAGGCGTGCGGAGCGTTCCGAGCGAAGGAGGCGCTCGCGATCCCCCTCACTTTCCTTCTGGGCCGTGATGTCGAGGATCGCGCCGTCCAGACAGAGGAGCCGCCCATCCTCTCCGGAGATTCCCTGACCCCGGTCCTGGACCCAGCGGATCGATCCGTCCGCGTGCCGGACGCGGTATTTCAGGTCGAAGACCTCGCCGCGGGCAACCTTCTCCATGAGTCCGGCCACCATGGCGAGGTCGTCCCGGTGAATGATGCTCGCGAAGCTCCGTACTGATTTTCCGAGGATGTCGGACGCCGGATAGCCGGAGACCTCCGCGATCTCGAAGCTCCGGACGGATTTCGCCACGAAGTCGGACGCCGGATAGCCGCAGATCTCCTCGATCTCGTTGCTCAGGAACTCCATCGTGTAGTCGTCGTCGGCTGCACACCTGTACACCGCAGCAGGGAGGTTCGTCACGAGCGTTCTGAACTTCGTCTCGCTCTGACGCATCTCTCTCTCGACGAGCTTTCGCTTCGCGATGTCCTCGGCGAGGGCGCTACGCGAGCGCTCGAGATCAGCAACAAGCCGTCCGCTCGCGCGGCGGATGATGAAGGACCGGACGGCGAGGCTCCCAATCGCGACGAAGGCCAGCGACTCCACCAGCCCTTCCGTCTCGACGGGCGCGAATAAGGCGAGACCCAGAAGCGCGACCGCCCCGACGGCGGGCAACAGAGCCCTTGGCGCCGTGTCTCTGGAGTGGACAGGCGGGGTGGCGAACTCCTCCGCGGAGAGGGCACGTTGCAGCCCGCCGTATGCAAGGGCCAGGACGCCGAGAGTCCAGAGAACGTCAGAGAGATGGCCTTGCGTTGCGTCGACACGGACGGCCTGAGCAGACCAGGCGATCGCGGCGAGCGCCAGGAGCCACAGCCCGATCAGGAAGGGCCAGGAGGCGGGCGAGCGTCTCCACTCAACCCTGCTCGCATGAGTCTGGAGGCCCACGAGCGCCATCAGGGTGTACAAGGCCGGGTAGAGCACGGCCGCCGCAACCGCTTCGCCACCTCCTGCGAAGCGCTCGCCGCCCGCGAGGACGCCGATCGCCGCGGTCAGCAGGACGACCGGAAGAGCGTCGAGAAGGAAGACCGCGAGGGACGTGGAGAACGTGAAGCGCCGGCCGAGCCGGGCGATGACGAGGAGCGCGAAAAGCCACGCCAGATAGTCGGCGACCGTGGGCAGGCTCGTGTCGCCTCCCCAGGCGCGGACATCGCTGACGACAACGCCGGCGAGCCAGACCGCGGAGACGGCCGCCCAGTAGATCCACCCTGTTCGAGCCCGACCCCGGGCGCGAAGAGCCGCCGCCGCGTGCGTCACCACGAGCACGACGCCGGCCAGCGTCCAACCCGCGTTCACAGCCCAGACCTGACCCGAGTCCGAGAGCGCGAAAGCGACGCCATGAGCCGTGAGTGCGAGCGCAGCAAGCAGACCACACCCGGCCGTCAGCAACCGGGCGCGAAGGGTCATACGGCCTCCGCCAGGCGCGCGGGCTCGCCCTCGAAGAGGAGCGACATGGTCATGTGGGTGCCCGTGGCCTTCGTCGTCAGGCCGCCACCGTGGAGGCCGGCGATCGCATTGGCAAGGACAAGGGCGAGCTCATCCTCGACAGGTGCTTCCTCCGCTTCGTAGGCAATCTCGATCGCTGGCCCTTCCACCTGGATGTCGATCAGGCTCTGGTCGAGCGCCATCTGGACCGCGTAATCAAAAACCTCGGATAGGGCTCGCCCGAGCAGAGTCCGATCGGCGTCGATAACGGTCTTTCCGACAACCCTTACTTCGATGGCCTTCTTCTCGGCGAAGGCGACCGGCCAGACAAGCTCGACAGCCTGCTCGACGAGCAGCGCTATGTCGCAGGGACCGCAATCGAGCGTGAGCTTGCCCGACGATGCGCGGACGACGTCACGGAAATCTTCGGCGAGCTTGCTCAGCCGCCTCGAGTGCCGCCAGCCGAGATCCAGAAATCGCCGCTGATCGGAAGTGAGCGACCCCACCCGTTCGTCCAGGACAAACTCGAGGTGCGTCCGCACTGACTGGTTGGCGAGCGCCATCGCCTCCGCCGTCGATGCTGCGCATGCTTCAACCGCCGAGCGCTCAGGGCGCGGGCTCCGCCGGCGGCTCATCAGACAATGAGTCGCTTGCGAAGCGCTGTCGCAACGGCCTCGGTGGTGGTTCCGGCACCGAGCCGGTCGGTCGCCTTGCGGACGTGAGTTCGAACCGTCTCGCCGCTGATTGTGAGTCGAAGCCCGATCTGCTCGTAGGAAAGCCCTTCTGCGAGGAGCGCGAGCACGTCGACCTCACGAGCGGTAAGGGCCCGCGAACGTCCGGGCGGACTGGTGGCCGCCGTCGCCAGGCCCGGATCGATATACGTGCCTCCTGCGAGCGCGGAGTTGAGCGCCCGAATGAGATCGATCAGGGGCGCCTCCTTGAGGATGATGCCCGATGCACCGGCCGAGAGGATGGCGGTCACGTCGTTCTCCTCGGCATCCGCCGTGTAGACGAGGAGACGGACCTGCGGCGACTCTTCGCGGAGCTGCGCGACCAGCGCGGCGCCGCTGACCCGCGGCATTCGAAAGTCGACGAGCGCGACATCGGGCTGCAGCTCTTGGATCACAGAGCAGGCCCGGGCGCCGTCCTGGGCGGTCCCGATCACGTCGAAGCCGCTTGCATCCAGATAGCTCACGACTGCGCCCAGGAGCGCAGGATGGTCGTCGGCGACCACGCAGGTGGGGTTGGACGATGCGGTCATGCGACCTCGGCCTGCTGGACAGCCGGTTCGATCGAGACTCCCTGCATGGGGAGCGTGAAGGCAAATGTCGTGCCGTTGGCACGAGTTGAGCGCAGGGAGAAGGTCCCGCCCGCAAGCTCGATCCGCTTGCGCACGAGCTTTACACCGAGCCGCCCGTGGCGAGTCACGTCGATCGGCTCGGCAGCGTAGTATCCCCGACCGTCGTCGGTGATCTCGCAGAAGAGAACACGGTCCAGCTCCACGAGCCCGACGGTGACTCTCTCCGCCTGGGCGTGCGTAAGAACGTTCTTGAACGCCTCTTGCACGGCACGGTAGGCAAGCTGCTCGAGAGTGCGGCCGAACCGCTCGCTGAAGGGGGACACGTCCACCTCGACCCCTGCCGCGCGAAGCTCTGCGGCTGCCACGTCGACCGCAGCTGCGAGCCCCTGGCTCTCGAGGACGGCAGGATGAAGGTCAACCAGAAGGCGCCGCAGCGACATCATGATCTGGCCCACCGAGGCCGAGAGCTCCGCGAGCGAGCCGTCCCCCGATCGCATCGAAGCTAGCTCGAGCCCGAATCCGAGCGCCGTGAGCTGCTGGACGACGTCCTCATGGAGGAGTTCCGCGACCCGGCGGGAGTCGTACTCCTGCGTAGTCACCATCTGGGCCACGAACTCGTCACGAGTCGCACGCTCACGCACGTCGTCCGTCACGTCGTCGACGCTCACGAGCATCTGGCCGAGCCCGAGCGCGCTCAGGCGGACCCGGATGCTCTTTCCAGTTGCCGTTTCGAAGGCGAACTCGTCGCCGAGGGTCGACGCGGTCTGGATCCGGGCCAAGAAGCTCGCCCAGTCCGTCGGGAGATCACCCTCGAGCTCGAGCAGCTCGAGGAACGCCGGGTTCCAGAAACGAGCCTGGCCGTCAGCAAAGAGGCACACACCCGTCCGGCTGGCTGCAAGCGCCGACTCGCGGTCGACGTAGGCACGCTCGAGCTCGGCCTTCGTACGTCCGAGCTCCCGCGCCTCCTTGCGATGCTCTCGTGCAAGGACGAAGTTGCGTGCGGCCAGCAAGCCAAGGACGGCGAATAGTGCAAGTTCAAGTGAAAATTCCTTGATCCCGAGGTCGCTGGCTTCCCCGGCATACAGCCCGAGGAAGAGCAGCCCGAGGCCGATCGTGACAAGTGCTGCCCCCGTCGGTCGGCGAATGAGTTTCCGGAGTGCTGTCATGCGGCCAGCTCCCGAACGCGGGCGACGAGTGCCTCGCCGCCGGAGCCCTTGAGCAGGAAGCCATCCGCCCCGGCGTCCGTACCGGCCGCGACGAGCTCCGCTTGCTCGTAGGCCGAGATCAGGAGGACGACGGTGCCCGGGTGCTCGACCTTCACGGTGCGCGTGGCCTCGATGCCGTCCATCACTGGCATACGCACATCCATGAGGACCAGGTCGGGAGCAAGGTCGCGCACGAGCTCGCATGCGGCGAGGCCGTTCTCTGCCTCGCCGACGACCTCCATGTCGGTTTGCTCGTCCAGGTAGGCCACGAGTCCCGCGCGGACGGCGAAGTGGTCCTCCGCAACGATGAGCCTGATCGTCATGCGGCCTCCAGAAGGGTGCGAACGCGGCGTGTAAGGTCGCCGGCGAAGTGCTCCCCCCTGACGACGTAGTCGTTGGCGCCCTTGTGAAAGGCCTCGACTGCGAGCGCTTCCGAGCCGTTCCCCGTGATCATGACCACCGGGGTGGCGGGACCGTCAGCCCTGATGCTGTGCAGCAGCTCCATGCCGCTCCCGTCGGGAAGGTGCTGGTCGATCAACACGAGTGACCACACCGACGTCCCACAGAGCTCGAGCGCGCGGACGGCATTCTTCGCGTGGACGACCCGGACGTCGTCGAAGGCGGTCTCGATCGCATCCCGTGCGAGCTCCGCGGCCGCCGAATCCTCCTCGACGAGCAGGACCGAGAAGATCTTGTGATTCGCGGCAGGGCTCTGGATGGCGACGCGGATTCCGGAGGGGGTGAAGCCGAGGTCGCCGCTTTCGATCCCCGCGAGGACGATGCGCACGAGCTCGGGGTCCCATTGTGCTCCGGCGCCCTTCTCGAGCTCGGCAAGGATCTGGGTCCTGGTCAGGGACTCGCGATACGGGCGCTGCGCCCACATGGCTTCAATCGCATCGGCAAGCCCGACGATGCGAGCAGGCAGGGGCGTGGCCTCGGCGGCGAGCCCGTCCGGGTACCCCTCGCCGTCCCAGCGCTCGTGGTGGTGGAGGACGACCGGACGCACCGAGGACAGAAGCTCGAGGGGTTCGAGCACGCGGTCACCGACCTGTGGGTGGGTGCGCATGAGCTCGAGCTCTTCCGCAGTGAGCGGTCCAGGCTTCAGCAGAACGCGATCCGGGATCCCGATCTTGCCCACGTCGTGCAGGATCGCTCCCAGACGGACGATCTCCGTCTCGGCGGTGCCGAGCCCGAGCTGGGCGGCGATCCAGACGGCGAGTGTGGTCAGACGCTCGCAATGGCCATGCGTGCCTGCGTCTCGAGCCTCGATCGCGTTCGCGAGCGCCATCGCAAGGCTGGGCGCGAGTAGGCGTTCGCTCATGTCTCGTTGGGCCCGGCCCGATCGCTCCAAAGCGGCTGCAATCGCGGTGAGGAACTCGCTGTGAGAGAACGGCTTGATGACGAGCCCGTCGGCTCCCCGCGCGAGCGCCTCGCTCAGCGTCGAGTAGGTGCCGGCGCCGGTGACGAGAACGACCGGAAGCGCGGGCCGGACTGTCCGAACCTCCTCCAGGAGCTCGAGGCCGGAGAGACCGGGCATCACGACGTCGCTGACGACGAGATCGAGGTCAGGGTCGACGAGCAGGCCGAGCGCGAACTCGGCGGTCGGAGCCCCTGTCGACTCGTAGCCCGCCTCGTGGAGAATCTCGAGCATGAGATCCCGGATCACCGGCTCGTCGTCGATCACGAGGATCTTCATGACCGGACCGCGGGGAGGCGCAAGACGAAGCGTGCGCCACCCTCCGGACGGTTCTCGGCTAGGAGCGTTCCTCCATGTGCCTGCGCGATCCCGAGGCTGACCGAAAGACCGAGGCCGCTTCCTCCGGTGCCGCGCTTGGTGGTGAAGAACGGGTCGAAGATGCGAGGGAGAACGTTCTCCGGGATGCCCGGTCCGGTGTCTGACACGGTCGCGACGACCCAGTCGCCATCACGCTTCACGGCGAGGTCGACCTCACCACCGGCGCCCCCAACCGCGTGGGTGGCATTCGCCAGGAGGTTGAGAAATATCTGCTTGAGCTGGTTTCCGCTGCCGTCGACGACGGTGTCTTCGCCCGTGTAGTCCGCACGAAGGTCGCTCGCCTTCGCCGCGCTCGTGCGCCTGAAGAGCTCGACGGTCTCGCGCGCCGCGTCCGCGACGGATACTGGTACGCGCTCGTCCGACGGCTCGCGAGCGAAGTCGAGCAGGGCTCGCACGATCTCCTTGATCTCGAGCCCGGTGCGCTGGATGAGCACCAGCCGCTCGTGGCCTTTCGTGCCCACCTCGGCGTCCTTCAACAGGAACTCGACCAGGCCCAGGATCGCAAAGAGCGGGTTGTTGATCTCGTGGGCCACCCCCGCAGCAAGCTCGCCGATCGTGGCCAGCTTTCCGCTCTGTAGGAGCTGCTGCTCGTACAGCCGCTGCTCGGAAAGGTTGGTGACGAGGCCGACGTTTGCAACACCCGCGCCGGACGCATCGGGCACGACGAAGCGCACCATGCGGATCGGGATCAGCGAGCCGTCGCGGTGGCGGTAGACGGTCTCTTCCCGCGGGGCATGAGCGAGCTCCTGGTTGGACGCCCAGGGGTAGGGCGGGGTCGAGCCGACGACCTCTTCCTCGGCGTACCCCACCAGGTCGAGGAAGGCCAGGTTCACGGAGAGGATCTCGAGCGTCTCTGGGTCTGCTACAGCGATGGCGGTCGGCAGCTCGTCGAAGAGCCGCTTCAGGAACTGCGCCGTCAGAAACTCCCGGTTGTGCTCGGTTGTGACGTCATGGAAGACGGCCACAGTGCCCGCCTGGTCTCCGGCGAGGGCGATCGGAGCGATCGAGCCCGCCACCACGTGCGGCTCGCCGGCATGTGCGGTGATGCGGACCTTGAACTTCCGCGGACCATCGATCGGCTCGGCGGCTGCGCCGAGAAACTCAGCCGGAGTAAGTGGGAGGTCTTCCGGGCCTTCGAAGCGTGCGCTAACTCGAGCCGGCAGCTGTCCGTCCACCGCCAGCACGCGGAGCGCGGCTGCGCTCGCGGTGATCGTGTTCCCTGCCTGGATTACGACCCCCTTTTCCACGGCGTCGAGAACGGCATCGAGGCAAGCCTCGTGGTCGACCGCGATTCGGAGGTCGTCGGCTCTGTAGGCGATGCGAGTCAGGCTTCCGAGCAGACTGAGCGTCGCCAGCGCCTGTTCGAGATCCTCGGTCGATAAGACCGTCAACCATCCAGACTGAAACGTCAGCGTCGGGTTGCCTTCGGCCAGGAACGGCACTGCTATGTAGCTCTTGAGATTCTTGAGCTCGTCGGCCAGCGGAGCAGGAATTCCTTCGACTCCCATCTGGCCGAGAACGGGCAGGCCGGTGGTGGCGGCCTCGTACATCGGGTTCTTTTTTCCCTCGACGACGTATCCGATCGATGCTTCGTGCAGACCGGACACCGCCGCGATGGTTCCCCGGGTGAGCGTCTCGTCCCAGACCGCGACCGAAACCCGGTCAGCGCCAAGAAGCTTCCTTCCGACCCCGACGAGGATGCCGAGCGCCTCTTCCAGCGTCTCCGCTCGGTTCACCTGGATGGCCGCATCGATGAGCGCATGCCCATCGGATCCCACCGCGACGGCCCCTCCGTCCGCGAACGAGTCTTCAGCCTTGGGCACGAGTCTCACCGCAGTCGAGTCCTGCATACAGGGAAGCTTCGTCAACGATCAGGGTGATGGGCATACCCGGTTCCGCGCTGTGGGGCTCACCCGGAATGTGCGGCCCTGTACGTACAATAATTTCCAGAGGTTTCCCCCTGTCAGCAGACCCGAAGACCATTACCTGCCTCGTCGCCGACGATCATCCAGCGATGGTCGAGGCGATCTGCGAAATGCTCGAGTCGAACGGGATCGAGATCGCAGGCCGCGCACGAGATGGCGACGAGGCACTCGCCAAGCTGGAGCGGCGGCACCCCACGGTCGCTGTCGTCGACCTCCGGATGCCCAAGCTTTCGGGTGTCGAGATCGCGCGACGCGCAGCCAGCTCGAGCCCGGGGACCGCGGTCATCCTCTACACCGCCTACGGAGAGCGTGCCCTCCTCATGGAGGCGATCGACGCCGGAGCCCGTGGCTTCCTCCTGAAGGAAGCCCCTCTCGACGACCTCGTACGCGCGGTGGAGCTGGTCGCCGCCGGCGGGACGTACGTCGATCCGGTGCTCGCCGGCGTCTTCGCGACTCCCATGACGGCCGACGCACTTCCCGCGCTCACGAAGCGCGAGCGCGAGGTACTGCGTCTGCTCGCGGACGGCAACTCGAACGAGGAGATCGGAAAGGCTCTTTTCATCTCGCCCGAGACCGTTCGAACCCACCTCCGTAAGGCGATGGGGAAGCTCGACGCAGATACCCGGACGCAGGCCGTCGCGACGGCGCTGCGCCAGTCTCTGATCTCCTGACCCGGACCGACGGGGCAGCCTCCCCGGAACGGGTACGGCTGTGCCCAAAAGCGCGCGACGGGCCCGTATCGGGTCGTAGAAACTCGCGCTGGCACCGATACTCGCAAGCGCGATGGTACGCTCGACACCCGCTGCGGCAGCCAGTTCGAACTCGACGTCTTCCCCTGCCCCTGGCTCGCGGGAAGAAGCGTTCGAGCGGCTCAGACGCCTCACTCTTCACGTGCTGACAGCCGACCACGCCGGGTTTCTCGTGCAGGAATGTTCGAAGCGCGGGGCGGCCCAGCCCCACCTGCCCGAAGCACGCATCGAGGCCCCGCTCATCTCGCAGGATGGAAGCACGCTCGGCACTCTCTGGGCGGCCTCGGGCCCTTCACGACGGTGGACGAGCGCGGACCGAAGCCTGCTCGAGGATCTCGCGGCCTCGGCGGTGGCCGAGATCGAGCTGGTGGCCGCTCGGGCGGAGATCTCAGACCAGATCCGGAGCGCAGCTGACGATCGCGAGGCCGCGGAGACCAAGTACCTCTCGATCGTCGAGCAGCTTCCTCTCGTCACCTACATCAGCGCGATCGACGATCTGAGTACCACCATCTACACGAGCCCACAGGTGGAACACATCTTCGGCTACACCCGGGAGGAATGGCTTGCCGATCCGAAGTCTTTCGTCAACGGGCTCCATCCTGACGACAAGGTCAGGGTCCTGAAGGAGATGGAGAGGGCCCACGAGACAGGTGAGGCCTTTTCGAGCGAACACCGCTTCTACGCGAAGGACGATCGCTTACTCTGGATTCAGGACGAGGCCGTGGTCGTCCGCGATGCCGACGGCAAGCCTCTCTATCTCCATGGCTTCCTCCTCGACGTGACGGAGCGTCATGCGGCGGCCGAGGCACTCGAGGAGACGCGCACACGCTTCACGGCGGCGTTCAACGGCGCTCCGAACGGGATGGCGCTGGGCTCTCTCGACGGCCGCTTCCTGCTCGTGAACCCCGCGCTCTGCGATCTGCTGGGCTACGAAGAGCACGAGCTCGTCGGAATGAGCTTCTCCGACATCACCCTCGACGGCGACCAGGCGGCCGTCCTTGTACAGATGAAAGCGACCCTCGCAGGTGAGATTCCCAGCTTTACGGTCGAAAAGCGCTACCACCATCACCTCGGTCACGCCGTCGCAGTCCAGCTCACCGTCTCGCTGATCCGCGACGTAAAGGGCGAGCCGAGCTATTACCTGGGGCAGATGGAGGGCCTGAACGATCGCCATCGCCTCGAGCAACAGCTCCGTGATTCGCAGAGGCTCGAGGCGGTCGGCCGCCTCGCCGGCGGCATCGCTCACGACTTCAACAACCTTCTGACCGCGATCTCGGGCTACAGCGAGCGCATAATTGCGCGACTCGATCCCGACGATCGTTCCTACCGCGACGCCGATCTGATCCGACACTCGGCCGACCGCGCCACGACCTTGACCTCGCAGCTCCTATCCTTCAGCCGGCGCCAGATGCTCCAGAAGAGCGTCTTTTCGCTGACGCAGGCGGTTCGCGACATGGAACGCCTGCTCGCGGGGCAACTCTCCAAGGGCGTCGAACTCTCGATCGTGCTCGCGGAGGAGCCGGAGCTCTACGTTCGCGCCGACCGGGAGCAAATCGAGCGCGCCTTGCACCAGCTGGCCGCGAATGCCTGCGACGCGATGCCGGGCGGCGGCCGGTTGACGCTGAAGCTCTCGACGCGGGCACTGTCCACACGTAAGCGCTCCGGAGATCCCGATCTCCCCGTAGGGCGCTACGCGGTCGTGGCTGTGTCCGATACCGGCGGCGGCATCGACGAAGCGACGCGGTCGAGCCTGTTCGAGCCGTTCGTCAGCACGAAGGGGCGCACGGAGGCGCCAGGCCTCGGGCTCGCCAGCCTCTACGGGCTCGTCAAGCAAAGCGGCGGCGACGTCGCGGTGACCTCGGCGCCCGGGAACGGCACATCGTTCGCGGTCTATCTCCCGCTTGTGGACGATCGACCCGCTGAGCCTCCCGCAGCGGTGTCGGAGTCCGGTCCCGACGCGAGCCGAACGGTCCTGCTGGCCGAGGATGAGGACATCGTGCGGATGCTCGTGCGCGAGATGCTCGAGGAGAGCGGCTACGCGGTCCTCGAGGCGTCGAGCGCCGAGGCCGCAATCGGGGTGTCGAAGGCGCACGGAGGGCAGATCGACTTGCTCCTCACGGACGTGGTGATGCCGGGGATGAACGGCCCGGAGCTTGCGAAGGAGCTCTCCAACTCGCGTCCGTCGATGCGGGTCCTTTACACCTCTGGGTTCACGAACAGCGCCGTTGCTGAGCGCGGGGTGGCCGTCGAGGAAACCGTCTTCCTCGCGAAGCCGTTCTCCTCCGCAGCGCTTACGGCGAAGGTGCTCGAGGTGCTCGAGCCTGCCTAGTCCGATCTAGGAGGGATTGGCGACGACGGCGTCGATCAGGTCGTCGAGTGCCGTGCCATGGCGGCCGCGGGCGAGGCCGACCAGGTAGCAGAC
>DATLQD010000099.1:0-2649 GCA_035535315.1 Gaiellaceae bacterium | reverse complement strand
GTCGTGACAGACGGAATCGAGACCGTGGGCGTCGTGACAGACGGAATCGAGACCGTGGGCGTCGTGACAGACGGAATCGAGACCGTGGGCGTCGTGACAGACGGAATCGAGACCGTGGGCGTCGTGACAGACGGAATCGAGACCGCAGGAACGATCGCGCCCGGTTGGACTACCCCGGAGCCCCCGACCAAGCTTGTCGCTTCGTTCGCGAACGTCTGCACCACTGAGTCGTTGCCCTTCCCGCCGGGCCCAGCGCCAGAGCCCTGACCCGAATCCGTGGCGCCCGCACCCGCACCATCCGTCGTGGGATTCCCCGAGGCAGAGAACACGCTCGTGAACAGGGTTGCGTCGTCGGTCAGCATCGTTGTCGCCTTCGGCAACGTGACTGCCTGCTCGCGCTCGCCCGCCGCTCCGAGCGGGACGACCGCGACCGTGATCCCCGCACCCAGGATGACCGCAGCCGCCGCAGCGGCCGCCGTCTTGAGCACGATCCCGGAGCGCTCCGCCTCGAACGCGAATCTGTCGAGGTGGCGGAGCAAACCGGCCGGGAGAAACGCGAGCCCGGCGAGTCTGCGCCTCCGCGAGACCGGCGCGGCGGCAGGGCGGATGCCGACCTCCTCGAGCTGCCCGCGCAGCGACCGGCGCGCGCGGAACAGGAGGGTCTCGACCGCTGCTTGCGACAGATCCATCCGGTTGGCGATCTCCACGTACGAGAGACCTTCGATCTCACGGAGGAAGAGCACCTCCTGGTGCGCGGGGCGCAGCGAGCCAACAGCATCCCGCAGCTCCTCGAGCTGCGGGCGCTCCTCTTCGGCCACCGACTCCGTGAACTCGTCGTCCAGCTCGACCTCGTGTGGCCGGCGAGAGAGCGTCCGATAGCGCCGCCGCGTGGCGTTCTTGGCGATGCCGAAGAGCCAGGCGCGTGGCTTCTCGGGCGCATGGCCGCGCCCCAGAGCCCGGTAGGCATCGAGAAACGCGTTCTGGGTGACCTCCTCGGCATCGGCTCGATTCCCGACGTCGCGAAGGACGTAGCGGTAGATCTCGGGAAGGTGCCGCCTGTAGAGACGCTCGAATGAGCGGTCGTCGAGACGCCGGCGAAAGGGCTCAACGCGCGAGCTCATGGGCTTTGAGTGCCCAAAAACCCAAAATCTCTCACCTTCCACCGGGTGAGGCTTCTGGGTGCAGGTTCTGTGCGCGCGCTCCGGGTGAATGTTGGGGGTGCAAGTTCTGGGTGCAAGTTTTGACCGCCCGCCGGGCTCTAAGAGGAGAAGGACCCGGGTTCGCGTGAACGACGGCGGGGGGGAAAGAACCGGCCGAAGCCACGTATCCCCCGGGTCCCCCCGTCATGTTGTCATGGAAGGAACCCACTCACATTACCTTTCCGCGTCTCGGGACTCGAAGAGCGCGGGACATTCTCGAGGTCCAGGTCTCGGATGCACGCCTCCAGAGGAGTCTGCTCGCATTCCTCCGGAGGACGTCGTACGCCGCCGAGGCTCGCGATGACGGAGTTCTCCTGATCGACCCTCCGGGTGCGCTCGAGCTGGAAGTTGCACGGGCCGAGCTCAGGGTCTATCTGCGCATTTGGGAGCGCCTGACGCCCGGCGGAGCCGCCCGCCTCGTGGGCTAAACCTAGAGAACGACCTCCTCCTCAAACCCGGTGCCATCTGCGAGGCGTTCGGGACGGTAGGGGGTGAGATCGAGCCCGGAGTGTCCGTTGAGGAGCTCCTCGGCGACGGCTCGACCCACCGCTGGGGACTGCATGAAGCCGTGCCCGGAGAAGCCGCAGGCTGCGTACACGCCCTCGCCTACCCAGCCAATCACCGGATGCGCATCGGACGTCATGTCGTATAGCCCTGCCCATGCCCTCGCGATCTCGACGTCGTCGACAGCTGGAAACCGGGCCCGAAGGCGCTCAAGGCGGTCGCCGAGCACCGATTCGTCGACCGTTTCCTCCTCGCCCCAGCGCGGTCGCGCGTCGGCCATGGCGAGGATCAGCCGGTCGCCCCGCCGCCGGAAGTGGAAGCCCGTCTCGGTCTCCACGATCATGGGAAGCCCCTCGGGAAGCCCCGGCACGGGACCCGTCTCGATGAGCTGACGGCGGAGTGGCCTGATCGGGACCTCGGCCCCGAGTCGCTTCGCAGCCTCTCCCGACTGTGGCCCGCACGCGACCACCGCGACATCGGCCTCGATCTCGTCCAAAGCGGTTCGCTCGAGCAAATCCACGCCGAGCTCGACGGCACGCCTGACAAGCTCTCGCGTGACAGCCGGTGGATCGGCAACGCCGTCCTCGGCGCAGAAGACGCCTCCGACCACGTCGGCGACGGTCACGCCCGGCGCAGTCTCCGCGATCGCATCCGGATCGAGGCGCTGAACGGGAACCCCCAATCCGACCTGCACTTGACGGCGCGCCTCGAGCTCCGCGAGGCCAGCTTCGGTCGTCGCGAGAAACAGGTACCCAACCTGGTCGAAGTAGGGCGACCCGAGCTCCTCGAAGAAGCGGATGCTCTCCTGCGCCAGCCGGACCTCCGCCTCTGTCGAGAACTGTTGGCGGACACCTCCCATCGCCTTGCTGGTGGCGCCGGAGCCGACCGTGTCTCGATCCACGAGGACGACGTCGTCCGCTCCCGCCAGCGCGAGGTGATAGGCGAT
>DATLQD010000098.1:0-61465 GCA_035535315.1 Gaiellaceae bacterium | reverse complement strand
TGAAGGATCGCTTCGGGTCGCCGTACGGATTCGGCGTGTACTTCCGCGGGGGAATGGGCGCGGAGTCGATCCGCGACTTGCTCAAGGACCTCGATCTGGCCAAGGAGGCAGCGTCGCTCCGCGAGACGATCCGGACCTCGAAGGGCCAGAAGCAGCAGCGCGCGATCAAGCGGCTGAAGGTCGTCAACGCCTTCATCAAGTCCGAGAACCGGCCCGAGTGGATGATCCTCGAGGCGATTCCGGTCATCCCGCCGGAGCTGCGCCCGATGGTGCAGCTGGACGGCGGCCGCTTCGCGACCAGCGACCTCAACGACCTCTACCGGCGCGTGATCAACCGGAACAACCGGCTCAAGCGGCTGCTCGATCTTGGCGCCCCGGAGATCATCGTCAACAACGAGAAGCGGATGCTCCAGGAGGCCGTCGACGCGCTCTTCGACAACGGCCGCCGCGGCCGCGCGGTGACCGGGCCCGGGAACAGGCCGCTGAAGTCGCTCTCCGACATGCTCAAGGGCAAGCAGGGGCGCTTCCGCCAGAACCTGCTCGGGAAGCGCGTCGACTACTCGGGCCGCTCGGTCATCGTGTCCGGACCGACGCTGAAGCTCCACCAGTGCGGCCTGCCGAAGCTGATGGCGCTCGAGCTCTTCAAGCCGTTCATCATGAGTCGGCTCGTCGAGCGGAAGACCGTCCAGAACATCAAGGCGGCCAAGAAGCACGTCGACTCGATGGCGCCCGAGGTCTGGGACGTTCTCGAGGAGGTCATCGCCGAGCACCCAGTGCTCCTGAACCGAGCGCCGACGCTTCACCGACTGGGCATCCAGGCATTCGAGCCGGTCCTCGTCGAGGGCAAGGCGATCCAGATCCACCCGCTCGTCTGCCACGCGTTCAACGCGGACTTCGACGGCGACCAGATGGCGGTTCACCTCCCGCTCTCGGCGGAAGCGCAGGCCGAAGCGCGCATCCTCATGCTCTCGGCGAACAACATCCTCTCGCCGGCGCACGGAAAGCCGCTCACGACGCCCACACAGGACATGGTGCTCGGCACCTACTACCTGACGTACTCGCCGATCGACCTCACCGAGACCACGGTCGAGGAGCTCGATCCCCGACCGACCCGCTTCGGCGCAGAGGACGAGGTTCTCCTCGCTCTCGACGCGAAGCAGGTTCAGCTCACGGAGCCGATCGAATACAAGCGAAACGGCGATCTGGTCCTGACGACGCCGGGCAGGGTCATCTTCAACGAGGACATCATCAGGGCTCTGGCGACCGCGATCGGGGAAGGGTTCGACCCGGCGGGGCAGCCGTTCATGAACCGGACGCTCGGCAAGAAGGAGACGAACGACTTCATCTCCGAGCTCGTGGATAGCTACGGCGCGCTTGCACTCTCCTCCGTGCTCGACGCGATCAAGGAGCTCGGGTTCCACTACGCAACCCAGGCCGGGATCACGATCTCGAAGAACGACATCGTCATCCCCGAGAACAAGGAAGAGATTCTCGCGGAGTACGAGGGCCGGGTTCAGAAGATCGAGGATCAGTACCAGCATGGCCTGATCACGGAGGAGGAGCGCAAGGAGCGGATCGTCGAGACCTGGACTGAGGCGACCGACACGGTTGCCCAGGCCATGGAGGAGACGCTCTTCGAGCTGAACCCGATCTTCATGATGGCCAACTCCGGCGCCCGCGGCTCCTTCAAGCAGATCCGCCAGCTGGCCGGTATGCGCGGCCTCATGGCGAATCCCAAGGGCGACATCATCGAGCGCCCGATCAAGGCGAACTTCATGGAGGGCCTCTCCGTGCTCGAGTACTTCATCTCGACGCACGGAGCCCGCAAGGGCCTCGCCGACACCGCGCTCCGCACGGCGGACTCCGGGTACCTCACCCGGCGCCTCGTCGACGTGTCGCAGGACGTCATCGTCCGCGACGAGGACTGCGGCACCGAGGAGCACATCGACCTTCCACTCATGACGGCGGATGGAGTCAACCGGTCGCTGCCGGGGCGCCAGGTGGCAGTCGACCTCCACAAGCCACTCAAGGACGGGAAGCCCGGGAAGACCGTGCTCCTCGAACAGGGCGAGCTGATCACGAATGCCGCACTCCTGCGGGTGCAGGCCGAGCTCGAACCCGAGGTCGCCGCCGAGATGGGAATCCCCATCCGCTCCGTGCTCAAGTGCCGGAGCGAGTTCGGGGTCTGCCGCCGGTGCTATGGAACGTTCCTGGCCACGGGGAAGCCGTGCGAGATTGGTGACGCGGTCGGGATCATCGCCGCCCAGTCGATCGGCGAGCCCGGCACACAGCTCACGATGCGGACTTTCCACACGGGTGGTGTGGCCGGGGCGGATATCACGCACGGTCTTCCGCGCGTCGTCGAGATCTTCGAGGCCCGGAACCCCAAGGGAGCTGCAAAGCTCGCCGAGACCGGCGGAACCGTCTCCCTGGAGCAGACCGAGCGCTCGATCAAGTTGACGATCCACCCCGACGGGTTCGACGAGAACGGCGAGCCTCTCGGGGACGTGTCCTACCTGATCCCACGGCGCACCAGGCTCCTGGTCAGCGAGGGGCAGGTCGTCGAGCCCGGCGATGCACTCCACGAGGGCTCGCTGACCCCGGCCGACCTTCTGCGCCTCAAGGGCGCGACGGACGTGGAGGTCTACCTCGTCGACGAGGTGCAACGCGTGTACCGGTCGCAGGGCGTGGACATCCACGACAAGCACATCGAGCTAATCATCCGCCAGATGATGAAGAAGGTGCGGGTCGAATCGGCCGGAACGACCGACTTGCTGCCGGGGCAGCTCGTCGACAAGGTCGTCCTGGAGCGGGAGAACGCCCGCGTGAAGAAGGCCAAGGGTGAGCAAGCGACCTTCGAGCCGCTCATCCTGGGCATCACGAAGGCGTCCCTCGCCACAGAGTCCTTCCTCTCGGCCGCCTCCTTCCAGGAGACGACGAAGGTGCTGACCGACGCCTCGATCGAGGGCAAGGTCGACCGCCTCCTCGGTCTGAAGGAGAACGTCATCATCGGGAAGCTGATCCCGGCCGCGACCGGGCTCAAGAAGTACCGCCAGGTGGAAATCGGTCCGAGCGACAAGGTGCCCGTTTCCGCGTACACACGTCCTGCGACGGAAGAGCAGCTCCTGGCCGCGCTCGAGGAGATCGGCTCAGACGGCGGTGCAGAGCTCGGCCTGCTCGACCTTGACTTCGGCGGACAGCCGGAGACGAACGGCGACGCCGCGCTAGAGAGCCCGGAGGCGGAGGAGATCCCCGAGGTCGAGACACCCCTGGACGAGGAGAAGCCCTCCTAAGGCAGGAAGTCGTGCGTATCGGGCTTGCGGGTTGGGGCGGGGATCTTCCTCGCCCCTTCGCGTTCCAGGGCTCCCGTCGATTCCCGTCAGAAGAACTCCGCTCTTTGCGAAAAGTTTTGGTGACTGGCTCTAGCGCAACCTGATCGATTCTTCTACATTCTCCGACGGCGGCTGCGGCACGGCGGGCTCGAGGCCCGTCCTCGGTTGTCCACAGAACTCACAGGAGCCTGGGGAGAACTCAGCACGCCCCCTAAGGTGCGTCAATTCCTGCGATCGCGCGTCCTTTGCCGGCCTGCTTGGCCTCATAGAGCGCATCGTCGGCGCGCTCGAAGAACGAGATCGGATCGTCGTTCGGTCGAAGCTCCGCCACCCCGCCGGAGATGCGTAAACGCTCCGCTGGTCCTGTGGAGCGGTTCGCGACCGCAAACTGAAGCCGACGGAAGAGCTGCTCGGCGTCCACCAGGGCGGACTCGGGCAAGATGACCGCGAACTCGTCGCCGCCGATCCGGCAACCAAGGTCGGCGCTGCGGATCACGGTCTGAACCCGGTCGCCCAGCTGCGCCAGCACGCGGTCGCCGCCCAGATGGCCTTCGTGGTCGTTGATCGACTTGAAGTCGTCGACATCGAACACGAGCAGCGCCAGCGAGCGTTCGTAGCGTGTTGCGCGCGCACATTCACGGGCGAGGGCGTCGTGAAAGTAGCGGCGGTTGTGGAGGCTGGTGAGCGAATCGAGGTCGGCCAGCTGCCGCGCTTCTCGGAACCGGCGGGCGTTCTCGATTACAGGTGCCGCCGCCACGGCCAACTCCTCGAGCTCGCGGAGCTCCTGCTCCGAAAGCTGTCGCTCGCGCCCCCGCCAGAAAACTCCGAGGCTCCCGATCAGCTCGCGGTCCGTCATGAGGGGGATCATCATGCCGCCGCGAATGAGGGTTTCGTCGTCCACGCTCTCGGCTGCATAGCGGTAGTTGATCGTGATCGCGCGGGTCTCGCCGCCGTCCGCCGGATCGCCGACCAGCTGGCGCTCCGCCTCCTCGGGGGTCATCCCGGCCGTCGCGACGACTGGTTCGTTCCCCGGCTGGGAGACGACGACCATGGCTGCCTCGGCTGGAGGGAGGTCGAGCGCCGCTTCGACGAGGTGTCGGGTAACCGAGTCGAGGTCGATCGAGCCGCCAAGGCTCGCAAACCGCTGCGACCGCTGGCTCTCCGCGCGAGCCCGCAGCAGCTCCCGGGAAAGACCCTCGAGCATCTGCTCGAAGCGAGCGTCAGACTCCTCGAGCGTGCGCTCGACGTCGGGATCGCGCCGGTCGCGCCCTGAGCGCAGCACGAGCACCATCAGGACGACAGTCACGACGAGCGCGATTGCAGCGGCGCCGACCGCGGCGCCGACCGCTATCCACGTCGTCGTCTCAAAATACAAAGTCATCCCGGTCGCCATCCGGTGTCGAAGGGCCGCTTCACTGACAATAGGGGCGTTTTTCCACTTTTCATACCCCTGCGGCCCGGCGTCACGGGTGGCCCGTTGCTGCTACCATTCCGCGAGGTTCGGGGTGGGCAACAGCTGCCTGCGCCGAGCTTTCTTTGCGTAGAGAACCTCGACCAGGGAGACCTCGAAACACTCGTGCCAACCGTGAATCAGCTCGTCCGGAAGGGCCGCACTGCGCCCACCAGTAAGACCAAGACGCCCGCGTTGCGCGGAGCGCCCCAGAAGCGGGGCGTCTGCACGCGCGTCTTCACGGTCACCCCGAAGAAGCCAAATTCGGCCCTGCGCAAGGTTGCTCGAGTGCGCCTCACGAACGGGATGGAGGTCACCACCTACATCCCGGGGGAGGGCCACAACCTTCAGGAGCACTCGGTCGTGCTGGTCCGCGGAGGCCGGGTCAAAGATCTCCCCGGCGTCCGGTACAAGGTGATCCGCGCCGCTCTCGATACTGCCGGCGTCTCCGATCGCCGCCAGGCCCGCTCGCGCTACGGCGCCAAGAGGGCCGGTAACTGATGCCGCGCCGTGCAGAAGTTGCTGTTCGCGAGCTAGATCCAGATCCTGTCTACAACTCGAAGCTCGTCACCCAGGTGATCAACAAGGTGATGACGCGCGGGAAAAAGTCCATTGCGGAGCGGATCGTGTACGAGGCGCTCGACGCCGTCGGCGAGAAGACGGGCAAGCCGCCCGTCGACGTTCTCGAGCAGGCCGTGAAGACGGTGACGCCCGTGCTCGAGGTTCGCTCTCGCCGCGTCGGCGGCGCCAACTACCAGGTTCCGATCGAGGTGCCACAGCGCCGTGCCCGGACGCTCGCGGTGCGCTGGATCGTCAGCTACTCGCGCGACCGGCGAGAGAAGCACATGCAGGAGAAACTCGCCGGCGAGATCCTCGATGCGATCAACCAGCAGGGCGGAGCCTTCAAGCGCAAGGACGATCTCTACCGGATGGCGCAGGCCAACAAGGCCTTTGCCCACTACAGGTGGTAGCAGGGACCTCCGATGGCTGAGAAAACCGCAACTGTCGCCGGCGACAAGATCGCGCTCGAGAAGGTCCGGAACATCGGAATCATGGCGCACATCGACGCGGGCAAGACCACCACGACCGAGCGGATCCTGTACTTCACCGGCCGGACTCACAAGATGGGCGAGGTGCACGAGGGCGCTGCCGTCATGGACTGGATGGCCCAGGAGCAGGAGCGCGGGATCACGATCACGTCTGCTGCGACGACGGCGTTCTGGCGCGATTTTCGTATCAACATTATCGATACGCCCGGGCACGTGGACTTCACGGTCGAGGTGGAGCGGAGCCTGCGCGTCCTTGACGGGGCTATAGCTGTGTTCGACTCGGTTGCAGGCGTCGAGCCGCAGTCCGAAACCGTCTGGCGTCAGGCCGACCGGTACCGCGTCCCACGAGTCGCCTTCATCAACAAGATGGATCGTGTCGGAGCCGATTTCTTCGGCTCCGTCCAGTCGATGGTCGACCGGCTCGGAGCCCACCCGGTGCCGGTGCAGCTCCCGGTCGGGCAGGAAGAGCACTTCCGCGGCGTCGTTGACGTGATCGACATGAAGGCCGTGGTCTGGGCTGACGACCTCGGCATCAAGATCGACGAGATCGAGATCCCCGAGGAGCTGCGCGAGCAAGCCGAGGAATACCACCACCAGCTGATCGAAGCCGTCGCCGAGCACGACGAGGAGCTCCTCGAGACCTACCTCACGGACGAGGCGTCAGTCACTTCGGAGATGATCCGACGGGCCCTTCGCAAGGCCACGCTCGAGATCGCCGTCACCCCCATCCTCCTCGGCTCGGCGTTCAAGAACAAGGGCGTCCAGCCGCTCCTCGACTCAGTGATCGACTATCTGCCGAGCCCACTCGACGTCCCGCCGATGCACGGGCGCGATCCACGCACCGACCACGAGCTTTCGCGCCGCCCCTCCGAGGACGAGCCTTTCTCAGCACTGGCCTTCAAGGTCATGAGCGACCCGTACGTCGGCAAGCTGACCTATTTCCGGGTCTACTCGGGGAAGGTCAAGGCCGGCGAGCGCGTCCTCAACACGACGACCGGAAAGACCGAGCGGATCGGGCGCCTACTCCAGATGCACGCAAACCACCGCGAGGAGCGCGAGGAAATCGGTGCCGGCGAGATCGTTGCGGCAGTCGGGCTCAAGGCGACGACCACCGGTGACACGTTGTCGGCGGAGACCGCTCCCATCCTGCTCGAGTCGATGGACTTTCCCGAGCCGGTCATCTCGGTGGCGATCGAGCCGAAGACCAAGGGCGACCAGGACAAGCTCGGTGCAGGCCTGCAGCGGCTCAGTGAGGAGGACCCGACCTTTCGCGTTCATACGGACGAGGAGACCGGCCAGACGATCATCGCCGGCATGGGCGAGCTCCACCTCGAGATCATCGTCGACCGCCTCATGCGCGAGTTCTCGGTCGACGCAACGGTGGGCCGCCCCCAGGTCGCCTACCGCGAGACGGTCTCGAAGCGTGTCGAAAAGATCGAGGGACGCTTCGTCCGCCAGACCGGCGGCCGGGGTCAGTACGGCCATGCGGTCATCAACCTCGAGCCGAGCGAGCCAGGAGAGGGCTACGAGTTCATCGACAAGATCGTCGGTGGGAAGATCCCGCGGGAGTACATCCCGTCTGTCGACCTTGGCATCCAGGAGTCGATGGAGTCGGGCATTCTCGCGGGCTACCCGGTCGTCGACATCCGCATCGAGCTCGTCGACGGCTCCTACCACGACGTCGACTCGAGCGAGATGGCCTTCAAGATCGCAGGCTCGATGGCGTTCAAGAACGCCGCGCAGCGGGCGAAGCCGAAGCTGCTCGAGCCGGTGATGGCGGTCGAGGTCGTGACGCCCGAGGACTATCTCGGCGACGTCATGGGCAACCTGAACTCGCGGCGCGGGCGGGTCGAGAATCTCGAGCCTCGGGGGAACGCACAATCTGTGCGCGCACACGTGCCGCTCGCAGAGATGTTCGGATACGCGACGGACCTGAGGTCGATGACCCAGGGCCGCGCCACTTTCACCATGCAATTCGATCGGTATGAAGAGGTGCCGCAGTCGATCGCAAGCGAGATCGTCTCAGCGGCGCAGGGATCGTAAAGGACACGGAGGACTAATGGCTAAGCAGAAGTTCGAGCGTACGAAGCCCCACGTCAACGTCGGCACCATCGGTCACATCGACCACGGGAAGACGACTCTGACGGCGGCGATCACGAAGGTGCTGGCAGAGACCGGGACAGGCACCTCCTTCACCCAGTTCGACCAGATCGACAAGGCTCCGGAGGAGAAGGAGCGCGGCATCACGATCGCCGCCTCGCACGTCGAGTACGAGACGGAGAATCGTCACTACGCGCACGTCGACTGCCCGGGCCACGCCGACTACATCAAGAACATGATCACCGGCGCCGCCCAGATGGACGGCGCGATCCTCGTCGTCTCGGCAGCGGACGGCCCCATGCCGCAAACCCGGGAGCACATCCTCCTCGCCCGCCAGGTCGAGGTGCCCTACATCGTCGTGTTCCTGAACAAGGCCGACATGGTCGACGACCCCGAGCTTCTCGAGCTCGTCGAGCTCGAAGTCCGTGAGCTCCTCTCGAAGTACGAGTTCCCCGGAGACGACACCCCGGTCATCGCCGGCTCGGCGCTCAAGGCGCTCGAGGGCGACGAGGAGTGGGTGCCGAAGATTATTGAGCTCATGGCTGCCGTGGACTCGTACATCCCGGAGCCCGAGCGCGACATCGACAAGCCGTTCCTGATGCCGATCGAGGACGTCTTCACGATCACCGGCCGCGGAACCGTCGTCACGGGCCGCGTCGAGCAGGGCGCCGTCAAGGTCGGCGAGGAAGTCGAGATGGTCGGCATCCACCCGCAGGTGACGAAGACGGTTGTGACCGGCGTCGAGATGTTCCAGAAGCTTCTCGACCAGGGCCAGGCAGGCGACAACATCGGCGCTCTCCTCCGCGGCACCAAGCGCGAGGAGGTCGAGCGCGGCCAGGTGCTCGCCAAGCCGGGCTCGATCACGCCTCATACGCACTTCAAGGCCGAGGTGTACGTCCTCTCCAAGGACGAGGGCGGGCGCCACACGCCGTTCTTCAACGGCTATCGCCCTCAGTTCTACTTCCGGACGACGGACGTGACGGGCTCGATCAAGCTGCCGGAAGGCCAGGAGATGGTCATGCCGGGGGACAACACCAACATGGAGATCGAGCTGATCCAGCCGATCGCGATGGACTCCGGCCTTCGCTTCGCCGTCCGTGAGGGCGGGCGCACAGTGGGCGCTGGTGTCGTGACGGAGATCGTTACCTAGATGGTTGACCGGCAATTACCGCACCACGCCAATCACCGATCAACCATCTGCCACTGATGGCCCAGCCCAAGATCCGCATCCGCCTGAAGGGATACGACCACACCCAGCTCGACCGGTCGGCCGTGTCGATCGTCGAGACGGCGCAGCGGACCGGTGCGACGGTCACCGGTCCCGTGCCCCTGCCTACCGAGAACAACCGCTACACGGTTCTCCGAAGCCCGTTCAAGGACAAGGACAGCCGCGAGCACTTCGAGGTGCGCACGCACAAGCGCCTGATCGACATCCACTCGCCGACTCCGAAGACGGTCGACTCGCTGATGCGGCTCGACCTCCCGGCGGGCGTCGACATCGAGATCAAGCTCTGAGATGAAGGGCATCGTCGGACGCAAGCTCGGGATGACGCAGGTCTTCGACCCGGAGACGGGCTCACTCACACCCGTGACGGTGATCGAGGCAGGCCCCTGCCCTGTGGTGTCGATCCGGATGGCGGACACGGACGGCTACGACGCCGTTCAGCTGGCCTTCGACGCCGTGGCGGAGCGCAAGCTCCAGCGGCCGAGGCTCGGGCATCTGAAGAAGCACGGCGTCGGGCCGCACCGGAAGCTGGTCGAGATCCGTGGGGCGCACGAGCTGACTCCGGGCGAGACCATGACCGTCGAGGCATTCGAGCCCGGGGACAAGGTCAAGGTCTCCGGGATCTCGATCGGCAAGGGGTTCCAGGGGACGATCAAGCGGCACAACTTCGCCCGCGGCCCGGTCAGCCACGGCTCCCACAACGTGCGCGCGCCCGGGTCGATCGGCGCCTCCGCAACGCCTTCGCGTGTCTTCAAGGGCCAGAAGATGCCCGGCCAGATGGGCAACAAGCGCATCACCCAGGTCGGCCTCACGGTAGTCGACCGGGACACCGAGCAGAACCTGCTCCTTCTAAAGGGCGCGGTTCCCGGCCACAAGAACGGCATCGTCGTCATCCGCGAGGACATCAGGTAGACGCATGGCCGCTCCGAAAGCACCCCTGCTCGACCTCGCCGGCAAGAAGTCGAAGGACGTGACGCTCGCAGAGGCCGTCTTCACCGCCGAGGTGAAGCCGCACCTGATCCACGAGACCGTCCGTTCCGAGACCTCGGCCGCACGCGCGAACACCCGCGGCGGAAAGTCTCGCGGCCTCGTCTCCGGGGGGCGGGCGAAGCCGTGGCGGCAGAAGGGCACCGGCCGTGCCCGTGCGGGCACGACGCGGGCGCCGCAGTGGACGGGCGGCGGGATGGCCTTTCCGCCCAACAACCGCTCCTTCGACGTCAAAGTGAACCGGAAGGCTCGCAAGGCCGCGCTCCGCGGAGCGCTTTCCTACCACGCGCAACAGGGGACGCTGGCCGTGCTCGACGCCGCCGACTTCTCGGAGCCCTCGACGAAGAGCGCTATCGCACTCGCCACCGCCTGGGGCAAGGACTTTCCTCTCCTCGTGATCGCCGAGCGCGACGAGCAGCCGCTCGTCAAGTCCTTCCGGAACATCGAGCGCTCGCTCGTCGTCGAGCCGGCCGAGCTCGAGGTCGGTGCTCTCGTTTGGGCGCGATCGGTGCTGGTCTCCCAGGCCGCGCTCGACCGTGTCCAGCAGATGGCGGACGGAGGGGGGCGGCACTCATGAGCCTCACCTCCCGCGAAGTGCTGATCGCTCCCGTCGTCTCCGAGAAGAGCTACAGCCTGATCGAGAACAACAAGTACTCGTTCCGCGTCCACGAAAAGGCGCACAAGACCCAGATCCGCCAGGCCGTCGAGGAGCTCTTCGACGTCAAGGTCGAGGGTGTCAACGTCGTCAAGGTGCAGGCCAAGCCGAAGCGCCGGGGCACGTCAAAGGGCACGCGGCCGGGCTGGAAGAAGGCGATCGTCCAGTTACGTGCCGGTGACCGGATCGAGATCTTCGAAGGAGTCGCGGTCTAAGTAATGCCCATCCGCAAGTACAAGCCGACGAGCCCGGGCCGGCGCTTCCGGAGCGTCTCGACTTTCGAGGAGGTCACGAAGAAGACGCCGGAGAAGAGCCTGCTCGAGCCCGTGAACAAGACGGGCGGTCGCAACAACAACGGGCGCATCACGACGCGACACCAGGGCGGCGGCCACAAGCGCCGGTACCGGGTCGTCGACTTCAAGCGCACGAAGGATGGCGTACCCGCGAAGGTCGCCGCGATCGAGTACGACCCGAACCGATCGGCGCGGATCGCGCTGCTCCACTATGCGGACGGCGCCAAGTCCTACATCCTCGCGCCGGCGCGCCTCCAGGTGGGGCAGAAGGTCGAGTCCGGACCCGGGGCGGACATCAAGCCGGGGAATGCCCTGCCGCTTGCGAACATCCCGACCGGAACGCTCGTCCACAACGTCGAGCTGAAGCCGGGCCGTGGCGGCCAGATGGCGCGTAGCGCCGGGGCCGGGGTACAGCTCGTCGCCAAGGACAGCGGCTTCGCCGTACTTCGTGTCCCTTCCGGTGAGATGCGCCGGGTCGCGCTCACCTGCCGCGCGACTGTCGGGCAGGTGGGGAACGTGGACCACGAAAACCAGAACAGCGGCAAGGCGGGAAGGAGCCGCTGGCTCGGCAAGCGTCCAACCGTCCGCGGCTCTGCCATGAACCCGGTCGATCATCCTCACGGCGGCGGAGAGGGCAAGTCGAAGGGGGGCCGGCACCCGGTCACTCCGTGGGGCGTCCCGACGCTCGGCAAGCGCACCCGCAAGAAGCACAAGGACTCCGACAAGCTGATCGTCCGCGCCCGCCGTCGCGGCAAAAAGCGCCGGTGAATGGAATGGAGGGTGACTCGTAAGTGAGTAGATCGTCGAAGAAGGGGCCCTGGGTTGAGGAGCGGCTCATGCAGCGAATCAACGAGATGAACACTTCGGGCGCGAAGCGTCCAGTACGGACGTGGTCGCGCACATCGACCGTCTTTCCCGAGATGGTCGGCCACACGATCGCCGTGCACGACGGGCGCAAGCACGTGCCCGTGTTCGTGACCGAGTCGATGGTCGGCCACAAGCTGGGCGAGTTCGCGCCGACGCGGACGTTCCGGGGACACTCCGGCGACAGACAGGCCAAGGTCAGGTAGTGCCCATTCCAACGCGACAGCATCACTGGAAGGGGCACTAATGGCGACGGTCGAAGCACCGCGCACGGAAGTACGTGCGGAGGCGAAGTACGTGAGAGCCGCCCCGCGGAAGACGCAGCTCGTCGTGGACCAGATCCGCGGCCGCACCGTTCCGGAGGCGCGCGCCATCCTTGCGTTCCTGGAGCGGGACGCAGCCCGAGACGTGGAGCGCGTCCTCACATCCGCGGTCGCGAACGCGGAGACGAACCACGGGCTGCTCGGCGACGACCTCTACGTCTCCGCCGCCTACGTGGGCGCCGGACCGACGTTGAAGCGGTGGCGCGCTCGCGCGCGTGGCCGGGTGGCCCGGATCAAAAAGCGCACCTGCCACATCACGGTCACGCTCGCGATGCCGACTGGGCAGGCGATTCCGGAGCCTCGCGGTTCCGTGGTGATCGAACCGCCGCCGGCCGAGCCAGAACCAACACCCGCTGAGGAGGTGCCCAAGCCTGCGCGGGCACCCCGGGAGCAGGCCGAGGACGCAGCGAGCGAGACCGAGAAGCCGAAGCGCACCCCACGCAAGCGGGCCGACGAGCCGACCCAGAAGGAGAAGTCCAAGCCCGAGGCCAAGCCGAAGGCCGAAGCTAAGCCCAAGCGAGCCGCGAAGCCCAAGGCCGCCGCCGATGCAGCCGAAAAGCCTAAGCGCGCGCCACGGAAGAAGAAAGAGGAGTCTTAATGGGCCAGAAGGTTCATCCAGGCGGCCTTCGGGTCGGCATCATCCACGACTGGAAGTCGAACTGGTTCGCCGGGACCAAGGACTTTCCGGCGTACCTGATCGAGGACGTCAAGATCCGCGACCACATCCGGGCCAAGCTCGGTCACGCCGGGCTCTCGGACATCCTCATCAAGAAGGACAAGCAGCGGATCACGATCGACATCTACACGGCCAGGCCGGGCATCGTGATCGGTAAGTCGGGCTCCGAGGTGGATGCGCTGCGTCGCGAGATCCACGGGATGACCGAGAAGAGCGTCCACGTCAACATCAACGAGATCAAGCGACCCGAGCTCGACGCGAAGCTCGTTGCGCAGTCGATCGGCGAGCAGCTCCAGAACCGGGTCAGCTTCCGCCGGGCGATGAAGCGCTCGCTCGCCTCAGCGATCAGGTCGGGCGCGCAGGGAGTCAAGATCACGTGCGGCGGGCGGCTGGGCGGCGGCGAGATGTCCCGCTCCGAGACCTATTCGGAGGGCCGCGTCCCGCTTCACACGCTGCGCGCTGACATCGATTACGGCTTCGCAGAGGCCAAGACGACCTACGGCCGGATCGGCGTCAAGGTCTGGATCAACAAGGGCGAGATCATGCCCGAGGGCTTCGATATGGGCCAGGGCGACGGGGCCTCCGGCCGGCTGGGCGAGCAGGATCAGGCACGGCGCCGCGGTGGCCGCGAGGGTCTCGGACCGCGCGAGGGGGGCCGCCGGCCCCCGGATCGGGAGGGTCTCGGTCCGGTCCGGAAGCGGAAGCGCGGGAGCGGGCAAGGTGCTCAAGGCGGACAGGGCGGCTCGCGTCCGCGCGGAGCCCGCGCCGAGCAACCTCGGACCGACGAGCAGGGTATGTCCGAGGCCGGGCCGGAGCAGCCCGTCGTCGAGCCGGCCGAGCCCGACGTGCCGAAGGAAGTCGCCGAGGCGCCAGATACGACCACGCAGGAAGACCCGACGACGCTCGAGTCGTCCGGTGAAGAAGGCGCCGAGAAGTCCGGAGGCGAGAAGTAAGTGCTGCTCCCACGAAAGACGAAGTTCCGGAAGCAGCACCGCGGGCGCCGGCGTGGGGTCGCCAAGGGCCAGCAGCAGGTCAACTTCGGCGATTTCGGATTGAAGTCGCTCGAGACTGCCTGGGTGACCAATCGCCAGATCGAAGCGGCGCGTATCGCCATGACCAGGAAGATCAAGCGTGGCGGCAAGGTCTGGATCAACATCTTCCCGGACAAGCCGGTTACGCAGAAGCCCGCCGAGACGCGCATGGGCTCCGGCAAGGGGTCCCCCGAGCACTGGGTGGCGGTCGTCAAGCCCGGTCGCGTCATGTTCGAGCTTGCCGGCGTCCCCGAGGACCTCGCACGCGAGGCGATGCGCCTCGCGGGCATGAAGTTGCCGGTCAAGACGAAGTTCGTGAAGCGGGAGGCTGATCTCTTTGAGGGCTAGGAATACGCGAACTCCGCTTCAGGAGGGGGCTCGTGGGGGAACCCTGGGTTCCCCCGCGTGCGAGCGGGAGGCTGATCTCTTTGAGGGCTAGGGAGTTACGGGAGCTCAGCGACGAAGAGCTCGGCAAGCGCCTAGCGGAGAGCCGCGAGGAGCTATTCAACCTCCGTTTTCAGGCGGCGACCGGTGCGCTCGAGAACAGCGCGCGGCTGAACCTGACCAAACGTGACATCGCCCGGATCCTGACCATTCAGGCGCAGCGAGCAAACACTCTGGAGAGAAGGTAAATGGCACCACCGAGAAAGAAGGCAGAAGAGAAAGAACCGAAGCCTAAGGCGACGAAGGCGAAGGCGACCAAGCCGAAAGCCAAGGCCAAGCCGAAGGTCGAGAAGGCGGCAGTGGAGCCCCAAGCCGAGGCCGAAGGCACCGAGGAACTGGTTTCGGAGCAGACTCCCGAGCCGGCTTCAACGGAGGAGCCCGTGGCCCCACCGGAGCCCGAAGCCGAGAGCGCTGCGGACGCGCCTGCCGCAGAAGAGCCTGCGGCAGAAGAGCCTCTGGCCGAGGCTGAGCCCGAGCCTGCTCCCGAGGAGCCGGCCCCCGAAGACCCTGCCGCGGAAGAAGCTGCACCCGAGCCCGAGGCGGAAGAGTCGGCCGAGGAGCCTCAGGCCGAGGTCGTTGCAGAGCCGGTTGCAGAACAGGCAGCGCCCGAGCCGGAAGCCGAGCTCGCCGCCCAGGAGCCGGCAGCAGAAGAAGCAGCGCCGGAGCCGGGGGCCGTCGCCGAAGAGCCTGCCGCCGAAAAGCCTGCCGCAGAAGAGGCAGCGCCGGAAGCCGAGCCGGCCGCCGACGTGCCCGTTGCCGAAGAGCCGGCGCCCGAGCCCGCGGCTGAGGTCGCTGCGCCCCCGGTCGAGCCTGCGAAGCCAAAGACTCCCCGCCGGCCAAAGGCCGATAGAACGGCGCGCACGCAATCGAGGAAGGCCCGCGCCCGCGCGAGAAAGCCTTCCGAGCGCGGTCCACTGATTCGCCTGCCAAAGCCTGAGCACTCAAGGGGGCAACGGAAAGAGCGGCGCGGGATAGTCGTCTCGAACGCGATGGACAAGACGATCGTCGTCCGGGTCGACAGCGCCAAGCCGCATCCGCGCTACAAGAAGGTCGTTCGGCGCTCGCAGAAGATCCACGCGCACGACGAGAAGAATCAGGCGAGCGTGGGCGACGTGGTTCGCATCATCGAGACGCGTCCGCTCTCGAAGAACAAGAACTGGCGCCTCGCCGAGGTTGTGGAACAGGCCAGGTAGTGATCGACCTCCGATGATCCAGCAGGAATCGAGACTTCGCGTCGCGGACAACACAGGAGCCAGGTCGCTCCTCTGTATCCGTGTGCTCGGCGGGTCGCATCGCCGCTACGCGCGGGTCGGCGACATCATCGTCGGTACGGTGAAGGTGGCGACCCCGCAAGGCACCGTGAAGAAGGGCGAGGTCGTGAAAGCGGTCGTCGTCCGAACGAAGAAACCCTTCGGACGGAACGACGGCACCTCGATCGCGTTCGACGAGAACGCGGCCGTGATCATCGATGCTGCGAACAATCCGCGCGGCACCCGTATCTTCGGGCCCGTCGCGCGCGAGCTCAGGGAGAAGAACTTCATGAAGATCGTCTCACTCGCGCCGGAGGTCCTCTAGTGGCCGCGGCCCTGAAGATCCGAAAGGGAGACGTCGTCCAGGTCATCTCCGGCAAGGACCGCGGCAAGCAGGGGCGCATCCTCGAGGCGCATCCCACCGAGGGCCGGGTGATCGTCGAGAACCTGAACATGGTCAAGAAGCACCGGCGGGCGCGTCCAATGAAGGACTCGAGCCGGATGGGTCAGACCCAAGTGCAGCCGGGAGGCGTATTCGATATCGCGGCGCCCATCGACATCTCGAACGTGATGATCGTGTGCCCGACGTGCAACCGCGCCTCGCGCGTCGGCTACGAGTTCCGCGACGACGGGAAGGGCGGCCGGATCAAGGTGCGGGTCTGCAAGCGCGCCGATTGTGGGCAGGTGCTGGATCGATGACCTCGACCGCGACCGAGACTCCGACCCCACGCCTGAAGGACCGGTACGACGCCGAGATTCGTGAGCGCCTCAAGGAGCGATTTGAGTACCGCTCGATCATGGAGGTTCCGCGGGTCATGAAGATCACGGTGAACATGGGGGTCGGCGAGGCGAAGACGAACACCAAGGCGCTGGACAGCGCCGTCGAGGAGCTGACGACGATCACCGGCCAGCGGGCGCAGATCCGCAGGGCCCGGAGGTCGATCGCTGGATTCAAGATCCGCGAGGGAATGCCGATCGGCGCCAAGGTGACGCTCCGTGGCGCTCGCATGTACGAGTTTCTCGACCGCCTTGTCTCGATCGCACTGCCGCGCATCCGCGACTTCCGCGGGCTCTCGGCCCAGAGCTTCGACGGGCGCGGCAACTACTCGCTCGGCGTCCGCGAGCAGATCATCTTTCCGGAGATCGACTACGACGACATCGACAACGTCCGAGGCCTCGACGTGGCCATCACCACGTCCGCCAAGACGGACGAAGAGGGGTTGGCGCTCCTGCGGGAGTTCGGCCTGCCCTTCCGAGCAGAGAGCTAGGAGGACCTACTGCATGGCTAAGAAGAGCTTGATCGCGAAGGCCGCGCGCCCACAGAAGTTCAAGACGCGCCAGTACTCACGCTGCAACCGCTGCGGACGGCCGCGGGCCGTCTACAAGCGCTTCGGCGTCTGCCGCATCTGCCTCCGCGAGCTAGCGCACGAGGGAGCCATCCCAGGCATGACGAAGGCGAGTTGGTGAGACCAGATGCTGACTGATCCAGTCGCTGACATGCTCACCCGGATCCGGAACGCCAACAAGGCGCTCCAGGAGACCGTGTCTATGCCAACGTCGAATCTGAAGACGGAGCTCGCGCGCATCCTCAAGGAGGAGGGCTACATCCGCGACTACAGAATCGACCAGGGCGAGTCGTTCGATACCCTTGTCGTCGAGCTCAAGTTCGGGCAGAACCGCGAGCGGGTCATCACCGACCTGAAGCGCGTCTCGAAGCCCGGGCGCCGGATCTATGCGAAGAAGGAGCGCCTTCCGCGCGTCCTCGGCGGCATGGGCACGGCTGTTATCTCCACCTCCGGCGGCCTCGTCACTAGCAAGCGGGCGCAGGAGCTGGGCGTCGGTGGAGAAGTGGTCTGTTTCGTCTGGTGAGGCGAGAAGCGAAAATCTAAATGAGCAGAATCGGTAAGAGCCCAATTCCACTACCTTCCGGCGTCAACGTCTCGATTTCGCCTGGCCGAGTGATGGTGAACGGCCCTCTCGGCGAGCTCTCGCAGCAGCTCCCGCAGCGGATCGCGGTCGAGCAACAGGAAGACCAGATCGTGGTCACACGTCCGACGGAGCGGGGTCAGGACCGCGCTCTGCACGGGCTGACGCGGTCGCTGGTCGCGAACATGGTCGAGGGTGTCACCAAAGGATTCGAGAAGACGCTCGAGATCCAGGGCGTCGGTTACAGGGCTGCGCTCCGGGGCACGAGCCTCGAGCTGAACGTCGGCTTCTCCCACTCGGTCTCGATCAACCCGCCGCAGGGGATCGCGTTCGAGGTGCCTCAACCCACAGTCGTGATCGTCAAGGGGATCGACAAGCAGCAGGTCGGCCAGATCGCATCGGAGATCCGTCGCGTTCGCCCACCGGAGCCCTACAAGGGCAAGGGCATTCGCTACCAGGGCGAGTACGTAGCCCGCAAGCTTGGGAAGCGGGCCTAGATCTACTAATGGCGACGTTGACGACACGTGCGGCCCGCGAGCGCCGCCACAAGAGGGTCCGCAGCCGGGTCTCGGGCTCGTCGGAGCGGCCTCGCCTGGTGGTCTTTCGCTCCAATCGGGGCATCGAGGCCCAGCTCGTCGACGACCTGAGTGGGAAGACGATCGCCGGCGCCAACCATCTGGGCGTCAAGAAGTCGTTCAAGGGCTCGAAGACCGAGCAGGCGGCGGAGGTGGGAAAGCTGCTCGCGCAGGCCGCGAAGAAGGCCGGTATCGAGACGGTGGTTTTCGACCGCGGCGGCTACCTCTACCACGGACGCGTCAAGGCGCTCGCCGAGGGCGCGCGCGAAGGAGGACTGGTTTTCTAGTGGCAGTTGACGTACAGCAGGTGCGCCAGCGCGAGATCGAGTCGCGGGAGCTCAAGGAGCGTGTGGTCGAGATCAATCGCGTCGCCAAGGTCGTCAAGGGCGGCCGTCGCTTCTCGTTCACGGCGCTCGTCGTCATCGGCGACGAGGTCGACCGCGTCGGCGTGGGCTACGGCAAGGCGCGTGAGGTGCCGCTGGCCATCTCGAAGGCAGTGGACGACGCGAAGAAGAATCTCTTCCAGGTGCCGAAGAAGGGGCAGACGATCACCCACGAGGTCGTCGGCCGGTTCGCTGCCGCCCGCGTGGTGCTCCGGCCCGCGAGCGAGGGCACCGGCGTCATCGCCGGGGGCGGCGTCCGTGCCGTCCTCGAGTTGGGCGGGATTCGCGACATCCTCGCGAAGAGCCTGGGCACGCCGAATCCGATCAACGTGCTGAAGGCGACCGTGGACGGACTGCAGCAGCTCAGGCGACCGGAAGAGGTTGCCGCGGCGCGCGGGTTGACCGTTCAGCAGGTGCTCTTCCCGCGGAAGCAAAAGCAGGAAGCCGAGAGCACACCGGCTGACGCAGAGGAGGCGCCGCAGGCGCCGGCCGGCGAGCAGACGGAGCCGGAGATGGAGACAACGGAGACGAATGGCGAAGCTGAAGATCACCCAGGTTCGTAGCCAGATCGGCCAGAGCAAAAAGCACCGCGGCACGCTCCGTGCGCTCGGCCTGGGCAAGATCGGGCGGACAGCCGAGCACCCGGAGAGCCCGGAGACGCTCGGTATGCTCAGAAAGGTCCGCCACCTCGTGAGGATCGACGAAAGCTGATGCCGCCAAAGACACCCGAAGAGCGAGAGCTCTCGCTCTCCAACTTGAAGCCCGCCCAGAAGCGGCAGCGACGCAAGCGCGTCGGCCGCGGCCTGGCCTCCGGGAAGGGGCGCTACTCCGGTCGCGGCATCAAGGGGCAGAAGTCCCGTGCCGGGTCGCACTCGATGCGCCCGGGCTTCGAGGGGGGCCAGATGCCGCTCTACATGCGGCTCGGAAAGCAACGTGGCTCGACGTCGAAGGACGCAATGCCGGTCGGCCCTCATCGCACCCACACGATTCCGGTCAATCTCGCCGACCTCGAGCGGGTCTTCGACGACGGCGCCGAGGTAACGCTCGAGGCTCTGCTTGACAAGCGCCTGATCCGAAATACCCGCACTGACGTCAAGATTCTCGGAAACGGCGAGCTGAAGAAGAAGCTGACCGTGACCGCGCACCGATTCTCGAAGACGGCCGCCGAGAAGATCGAAGCCGCCGGAGGCACCGCCACGGCGCTGCGGCCTGTGCGCGAGGTGAAGCGGCGAGCGCCGAAGAAGCTGAAGGCCGAAGAGCCGGCCGACGAGGTGGAGACGCCTGTCGCCGGCGAGCCCGAGGCAGCCGAGCCGGATCCCGCGGAGCCCGAGAGCACGGGCGAGTCGGAGGAGAACGGCGAGGCCGAGGCTCCCGAGAGCGAGGCCTAGCCCGGAATGTTCTCCTGGCTGACAAACGCATGGCGCGTCCCGGAGTTGCGCCACCGGGTCCTCTTCACGGCGATGATTCTCTTGTTCTACCGGCTCGGGAGCTGGATTCCCGTCCCGGGCGTCGACTCGTCGCAGATCGAAAAGTACTTCAGCGGCCAGGGCGGCACGATCCTCGGCCTCCTGAACATCTTCTCGGGGGGAGCGCTCTCCCAGTTCGCGCTCTTCGCGCTAGGGATCATGCCCTACGTCACGGCCTCGATCATCCTCCAGCTGATGACCGTGGTGATCCCGCGGCTCGAGCAGCTGCAGAAAGAGGGTGAGGCCGGCTACGCCAAGATCAACCAGTACACGCGCTACCTGACGGTCGTCCTCGCAGCGCTTCAGGCGGCGGGCTACTCCTATCTCTTCCAGCGCCAGGGTGCGCTCACGCTCACCCCGAGCCGCTTCGTTCTGATCGTCATCTCGCTCACCGCGGCGACCACGCTGCTCATGTGGATGGGGGAGTTGATCACGAAGCGCGGGATTGGCAACGGCATCTCGCTCCTCATCTTCGCCTCGATTCTTTCGGGCCTCCCGGGCGGCATCCGTGCCTGGTACGAGGGGACGCCGTTCGAGCAGCTCATGTTCCCGCTCCTCGCGCTCGCGATCATCCTGGCCGTCGTCTTCGTCCAGGAGGGCCAGCGCCGCATCCCGATCCAGTATGCGAAACGCATGGTCGGCCGCCGCATGACCACGGGCGGTGCGACCTACATGCCACTGCGCGTCAACATGGCGGGCGTCATCCCGATCATCTTCGCCGCCGCGATCATGGCGTTCCCGCCCACGATCGGCCAGTTCTTCCCGCAGACGCAGACTTTCATCAACTCGAACTTCTCGCCCACGAGCCTGCCATACCTGTTCCTGCAGGCCTTCCTGATCATCATCTTCACGTACTTCTATACGGCGGTTCAGTTCAACCCTGTCGACCAGGCGGACAACCTCCGCAAGCACGGCGGCTACGTGCCCGGCATCAGGCCCGGCCCTCCCACGGCCCAGTATCTCGACCGGGTGCTGACCCGGTTGACCCTGCCCGGCTCGCTCTTCCTCGCAGCCGTCGCAACCCTACCGACGCTCTTCATCCGCTACGGCGGGTTCTCGCAGGCGACCTCGGCGGCCCTCGGCGGTACGTCGATCCTCATCGTGGTGGGCGTCGCGCTCGACACCATGCGCCAGATGGAGTCGCAGATGATGATGCGCCACTACGAAGGCTTCCTGAAATAGGCTCCATGGGCCTCGACATCGTCATCCTCGGTCCGCCCGGGGCCGGCAAGGGCACCCAGGCGAAGCTGATCGCCGACGAGCTTGGAATCCCGCACGTCGCCACGGGCGACATGCTGCGCGCCGCGATCGCGAACGGCTCGCCGCTCGGAAGGCAGGTCCGAGAGATCGTCCTGGAAGGCCACCTCGTCCCCGACAACCTCATGATCGGGCTCGTCCGCGAGCGGCTCCTCGCCGACGACACAAAGGACGGATTCGTGCTCGACGGCTTCCCGCGCACCCTTGCCCAAGCCGAGGGCCTCGATCGGATGCTCGAGGAGATCGACCGGGGCGAGCTGTCGGTAGTCCTGAACTTCGAGCTTCCAGAGGAGGTTGCCGAGCAGCGGCTGCTCGACCGCCATCGGGACGACGACACGCCCGAGGTGATTCGCACGCGCCTTCGCGAGCAATACGTGCCCGATGATCTCGTCGAGTACTACCGGGCCGGCGGCAACCTCGTCGGGATCCACGCCGACCGCTCTGTCGACGAGGTCTTCTCCGAGGTGCTGGACGTCCTGCAGACCGCTGGAGCGCAATGATCATCCGCAAGTCGACCGAGGAGATCGAGGCCATGGCCCGCGCCGGCGCCGTCGTCGCCGAGACCCTCGACGTCCTGCGAGACCAGATACAGCCGGGAGTGACGACGCTCGAGCTCGACGCGGTCGCCGAGGAGTTCATCCGCTCGCGCGGGGGCATCCCGACCTTCAAGGGTTACCGCGGCTTCCCTGGCTCGATCTGCACGTCTCCCAACACGATGGTGGTGCACGGGATCCCAGGTCCGTACCGGCTCGAGGAGGGCGACGTGATCTCGGTCGACGTCGGCGTCACCCTCGACGGCTTCGTCGGGGACTCTGCTTTCACGTTCCCTGTCGGGGAGATTCACCCGGATACCCAACGTCTCCTCGACGTCTGCCAGGCCGCGCTCGCGGCCGGGATCGAAGAGGCGCGCCCGCGCAACCACATCGGGCACATCTCGGCCGCCGTGCAGCGGGTCACCGAGGCGGCAGGCTTCTCCGTCGTCCGGTCGCTGGTCGGGCACGGCGTGGGCCGATCGATGCACGAGGAGCCTCAGATTCCGAATGTGGGGGAGCCGGGCCGGGGGCCGAAGCTCGCAACCGGCATGACGCTTGCGATCGAGCCGATGATCAACGCCGGGGGAGCGGGCGTGTGGGTTGCCGACGACCACTGGTCGATCTACACCGACGACAAGTCCCTTTCGGCACACTTCGAGCACACGGTCGCGGTCACCGACGATGGGCCCCGGATCCTGACGCAGCCACGGGTTCCGGCCACCGGGTCTCTGCTACGATAGATCGGTTTCGCGGCCCGAGCCGGGTTCGCCTTGGCTCGCCGGTAATCCCTATGAAAGTCAGAGCTTCCGTCAAACCGATGTGCGACCGCTGCCGCGTGATCAAGCGGCACGGAAAAGTCCTGGTCATTTGCACCAACCCGCGGCACAAGCAGCGGCAAGGATAAGGAGCAAGATTTGGCACGAATTGCAGGCGTCAACCTTCCACGTGAGAAGCGGCTCGAGGTCGGCCTGACGTACATCTACGGGATCGGCCCGTCCACGTCGCGGAAGATCGCCGCCGAGCTCGGCCTCTCGCCCGACACCAAGGTGCGTGACCTGACCGACGAGGAGATCACCAAGCTTCGCACGTATATCGACGACGGCCTCTCCGTCGAAGGCGACCTTCGCCGCGAGCGCTCGCAGAGCATCAAACGGCTCCAGGAGATCGGCGCGTACCGTGGGGTGCGCCACCGGCGCGGCCTCCCGGTGAACGGCCAGCGCACGAAGACGAACGCGCGCACCCGCAAGGGCCCCAAGAAGACCGTCGGCCGCGGCAAGAAGGCCGTGGCGAAGTAGCGTGGCTCCTCCTCGCCGATCTGCGGCCAAGGGCCGCTCGCGCCGCCGTGTCAAGAAGAACATCGCCATCGGGCAAGCGCACATCAAGACGTCGTTCAACAACACGATCGTGTCGCTGACCGACAAGGACGGGAATGTGATCGCGTGGGAGAGCGCCGGCTCGGCGGGCTTCAAGGGCTCGCGCAAGTCGACGCCGTTCGCCGCGCAGGTCACGGCCGACTCGTGCGCGCGGAAAGGCATGGAGCACGGGCTCCAGAAGATCGAGGTCTTCGTGAAGGGACCGGGCTCGGGCCGTGAGACCGCGATTCGCTCGCTCCAGGCCGCGGGCCTCGAGGTGCTCGGCGTCCGCGACGTGTCTCCGCAGGCCCACAACGGCGTTCGCCAGAAAAAGCGCAGGCGCGTCTAGACATGGCCCGCGAGAACCTTGGAACCAAGTGCCGCAACTGCCGTCGCGAAGGACTCAAGCTTTTCCTGAAGGGCGAGCGCTGCCTCACGGAGAAGTGTTCGGTCGAGCGACGGAGCTACCCGCCGGGCGAGCACGGCCGCGGCCGCATCAAGCAGTCGGAGTACCTGCTCCAGCTCCGCGAGAAGCAGAAGGCGCGCCGCTACTACGGGATTCTCGAGAAGCAGTTCCGCGGCTACTACAAGAAGGCGTCGCGGCGTTCGGGGATCACCGGCGAGGAGCTCCTGCGGATGCTCGAGACCCGGCTCGACAACGTGGTCTACCGGCTCGGTTTTGCTGCCTCCCGCGCACAGGCCAGGCAGCTGATCCGCCACGGGCACTTCCAGGTGAACGGCCGCCGGGTCAACATCCCGAGTTTCCAGGTGCGGCCAGACATGATCGTCGCGATGAAGGCGGGGAGCCCGGCCGAGCCGGTCATCCGCGACGCGACCGACCTGACGGCGTCGGTCTCGCCCTGGCTCCAGGCCGACCACGACAACCTGACAGGCAAGATCTTGAAGCTTCCGGAGCGCGACGAGATCGACGCTCCGGTGCAAGAACAGCTCATCGTCGAGCTCTACTCGAAGTAGGCGCGAGGCGTGCCTCGCCCAGTCATCTGTAGGAGATAGGAAGGAACGCATGGCTACCAGAACGGCAACGATGGATTTTCAGATCCCCAGGATCGTCCACGAGGAGGTCGACGAGCGAAACGGCGTCTTCGTGATCGAGCCGCTCGATCGCGGCTTCGGCTACACGTTCGGCAACTCGCTGCGGCGCGTGCTGCTTTCCTCGCTCGAGGGAGCCGCGGTCACGTCCGTGAAGATCGAGGGTGTCGCCCACGAGTTCACGACGCTGCAGGGAGTTCGCGAGGACGTCACCGACATCATCCTCAACCTCAAGAACCTGATCTGCCGGCTCGAGGGCGATTCGCCTGAGGTCGAGGTTCGGCTCGAGAAGAAGGGCTCCGGGGCGGTCAAGGCATCGGACATCGCCGCGCCCGCTGACCTCGAGATCCTGAACCCGGACCTCGAGATCGCGAACCTCTCCGACAAGGGGAAGCTCGACATCATCCTCACGATCGGGCGCGGCCGGGGCTATGTCCCCGCCGAGCTGAACCGCGAGCCCGAGCAGTCGATCGGCGTGATTCCCGTCGACTCGATCTTCTCGCCGGTGCGCCGCGTCTCCTACGAGGTCGAGGCAGCACGCGTGGGCCAGCGCACGGACTACGACAAGCTGAGGCTCGACGTCACCACCGACGGCTCGCTCGACCCGCGCGACGCGATCGCGCAGGCCGCCGAGATCCTGATCCGGCAGCTCGCCATCTTCACCGACATCGACAAGATCGAGGGCTTCGGGGAAGCGGCCAGTGAGGCCCAGGCCGAGGTGCCGCAGGCGCACGGGATGGAGAACTTCCCGATCGAGGAGCTCGAGCTGGGCGTCCGCAGCTACAACTGTCTGAAGAGGGTCGGAATTGAGACGATCGGTGACCTCGTCACGAAGAGCGAGAACGAGCTTGCCGCGATTCCGAACTTCGGCAAGAAGTCGATCGAGGAAGTCAGCGAGACGCTCCAGGCCCACGGCCTGAGCCTCCGCGACGACTGAGGCTCGGGGGCGGACCGGGTGAGGCACCAGCGGGCAGGCAGGAAGCTCGGGCGCGATTCGGCCCACCGAAAGGCGCTGTACGCCAACCTGGCGAGCGCGCTGATCGAGCACGGCAGGATCAAGACCACCGAGGCGAAGGCCAAGGAGGTACGGCCGATCGTCGAGCAGATGATCACGCTCGGGAAGAGGGGGGACGTCTCGGCGCAGCGCCAGGCCGTGGCATTCCTACGCTCGAAGCCCGTCGCGCACACGCTGTTCACCGAGATCGCCCCCCGCTTCGCAGACCGAGCAGGGGGCTACACTCGGGTCGTCAAGTTGGGCCCACGGCAGGGCGACGCCGCTCAGATGGCCTACCTCGAGCTCGTGGACTACGTCCCCGAGCGCACACCCGCCCCGGCGGCCGGCTAGTCCGCGTCGACCGCGTCGGCGTACTGTCCGAGCACTCCCGTCCAACCGGAGGCGTAGTTCGCCCGTGTCGCCTCGGCCTCGTCGCCGAGGACCTCCCAGCCCGTCTGCTCTAGTTCGACCCGCGTTCCGTCACCTTCGGCCACGAAGCGGATCTCGAGCTGCTGCGCAGTCTCCGGGCCGCGTCCTGCATGCCAGGTCATGCCGAGCCGGCCGGGGGGATCCCACGTCGTGATCTCGCCCCACTCGTGCTCGGTGCCGTCGTCCAGCCGTTCGTAGAAACGCCCGCCAACGTGGCCTTCGAGGACAATCGTGTCCACCCGCTCGTGGCCGACGGAGTGAGTCCGGGCGGGCCACCAGCTCGTGAGTCCCTCCGTGAATACCCGGAATGCCACTTCGGGCGGGCGGGCGACCGTGATCGTCTTGCGGAGTGTGAGGTCAGTTGCTTCCATGCTGCTCTCCTTCCAGCTCGCTTTCCGCTGCCGTCTTGAAGGCGGCCAGCGCCTGTGTCCAGAACTCGTCGAAATACGTGCGGAGCTCGGCGACCGCGCCCGGCTCGACCCGGTAGACGCGCCGCGTGCCGACGCGGCTCTCGGAGACCAGGCCCGCGTCTTTCAGCACCCTGAGGTGCTGGGAGACTGCAGGCCGGCTGACGGGGAGCTCTCCGGCCAGGTCGCCGACCGAACGCGGGCCGACGCCCAGAAGCTCGAAGATCGTTCGTCGTGTCGGATCCCCGAGAGCTGCGATGCCGTTACCGTAAGCCATCACTTACGGTAAGCATACACTTACGCATTTGGATGTCAACTAGCCTCCGCCGATGGCGAAGCTGAAGCTGACGCTCGAGTACGACGGCACGTCGTTTTCGGGCTGGGCTGTGCAACCGGGGCTGCGCACCGTCGAGGGAGAGCTTCGTGGAGCGCTTGATGCCCTCTTCCCGGGCTGGAGCGAGCTTGCGGTGGCGGGGCGCACGGACGCAGGCGTGCATGCGCTGGCTCAAGTGGCGAGCCTGACCGCCTCCGAGGGCCCGCTCGGAAGTGCCGCCGACGCGCTGAACTCACGGCTTCCCAGCGACCTCAAGGTGATCGCCTCGGAGCGGGTACCCGCCGAGTTCGACGCTCGGTACGGGGCTCGCGCCCGGAGCTACCTCTACCGGATCTGGCGCCGGCGGGCCTCGTCGCCGTTCGAGCACCGCCGCTCGCTCCGGTGGCCGCGTCCCGTCGATCTCGAGGTGCTCGACGCTCTCGCCAGCCTGATCGCCGGCACGCACGACTTTCGGGCTTTCACGCCGACCGAGACGCGGCACTCGAGCTTTCACCGCACCGTGCTCGAGGCGGGGTGGAGCTCCACCGACGACCTGCTCGAGTTCCGGATCAGCGCGGAGAGCTTCTTGCGACACATGGTGCGAACCCTCGTCGGTACGATGCTGGAGGCCGAGCCGGCCGTCTTCGAGCGACTGCTCGAGGGGCGTCCGCGCTCCGAAGCCGGCAGGACGGCTCCGCCCTGGGGCCTCTATCTCGAGCATGTGGACTACTGACGTGAAGTACCCGACTGTCCTCTTCGACCTTGACGGCACGCTGATCGACTCGGGCGGCATGATCCTCGAGTCCTTCCGGCATGCGACGCGAACCGTGCTGCACCGGGAGATTCCGGACGATGAGCTCGTGGCTGCCGTCGGAGGCTCGTCAATTCGCGACCAGATGGCGTCATTCGACGCGGATCGTGCCGACGAGCTCGTCCGCGTGTACCGCGCGCACAACGCGCCCCTCCACGACGCGCTCGAGGCCTTCGAAGGGGTGCACGACGTCCTGGATCATCTCCATGCGGAAGGGCGGAAGCTCGGGATCGTGACCGCGAAGCGCCGAAAGACAGTCGATCTCGCTTTCGAGCAGCTGGGTATCGAGCGCTACTTCGACGTAGTCGTCACCACCGACGACACGGAGCTCCACAAGCCGCACCCCGAGCCCGTCTTGCGGGCGCTCGAGCTGGTCGGCGCGACGCCCGACCGCGCGGCGTTCATCGGGGATTCACCCTTCGACATTCAGGCCGGGAAGGCGGCGGACGTCTTCACGATCGGGGTCTCCTGGGGGAAGATCCACCCAGCCGAGAGATTGCTCGAGCACGGAGCCGACCTGATCGTTCACTCACCGCGGGAGCTTCTCGATGCCCTCTAGCCAGACCTCTGTGACCGGCCGGGTGGAAGAACTGCGCCGTGAGCTCGAGCATCATCTGCACCGGTACCACATCCTCGACGATCCGGAGATTTCGGACGCCGACTACGACCGACTCTACGATGAGCTGGTTGCGCTCGAGGAGGCAAACCCGGAGCTCGTAACGCCGGACTCGCCGACGCAGCGCGTGGGGGCACCGCCCTCGGACAGGTTCACGAAGGTCGATCACCTGGCGCCTATGGGCTCCCTCGAGAAGGTCACGACCGGCGAGGCGCTCGGAAAGTGGGCAGACGACGTGCGAAAGCGCCTCGACTCGGACGAGCCCGTCGCCTACGTAATCGAGCCGAAGATCGACGGCTCAGCCGTCTCGCTCGTGTACGAGGAGGGGCGCTTCGTCCGCGGGGCCACTCGGGGTGACGGCTTCCGCGGAGAGGAGATCACGGTCAACCTGAGGACCATCCGGTCGATCCCGCTCTCGCTTCGCCTGGCGCCCGGGGAAGCGGCGCCGCCTGTGGTGGAGGTACGCGGTGAGGTCTATTTTCCGCTTTCCGGGTTCCGCGAGCTGAACGAGCGGCTCGTCTCGGAGGGAAAGAAATCGGCTCCGAATCCGCGCAATGCTGCGGCCGGGACCCTCCGACAGCTCGACTCGTCGATCACGGCCGCGCGTCCACTCGCAATCTGGGTCTACGGCTCGGGCTACCGGGAGGAAGTCGAGGTCGAGACGCAGTGGGAGCTCCTCGAGTGGCTTCGCGAGCGCGGCTTTCGCACGAACCCGTACTCCGAGCGCCTCGAGACGATCGAGGAGGTCGCGGAGGCCTGCCGGGCCTGGGAGGCGCGGCGGATCGATCTGGACTACGAGATCGACGGGATCGTGATCAAAGTCGACTCGATCGACCAGCAGCGGCGGCTTGGCGCTCTCCACTCGAGGCCGCGTTGGGCTCGCGCCTTCAAGTGGGCCCCCCTGACGGCGCAGACCAAGCTCTCGAAGATCCACATCCGTGTCGGGAGGACGGGGAACCTGAACCCGTGGGCGCAGTTGGAACCGGTGCACGTGGGCGGCGTCACGGTGTCGACGGCCACGCTCCACAACCAAGAGGACATCAATCGGAAAGACATTCGCGAGGGCGACATGGTGATCGTCCAGCGTGCGGGCGACGTCATTCCGCAGGTGGTCGGCCCCGTCCTGCCGCACGCGAAGGGGACGAAGCCGTTCCAGATGCCGGCGAAATGCCCGCTTTGCGGCGCTGACGTCGTCAAGCCGGAGGGCGAGGTCATGCACCGCTGCCCCAACCGCGCGTGTCCCTCGCGCGGCCTCGAGACGCTCATCAACTGGGTGAGTGCTGCGATGGACATCGAGGGGGTCGGGGAGCAATTCATCCGCCGGCTCTGGGAAGAGGGGCTCCTCCGCTCGATGCCCGACCTCTACCGTCTGACCGCCGACCAGCTCCAGGAGCTCGACGGCTACGGGGAGATCTCGGCTCGGAACGCCGTCGAAGCGATTCAGGGGTCGAAGTCGCAACCGTTCTTCCGGGTGCTCTTCGGGCTGAACATCCCGGACGTCGGCTGGGTGACCGCGCAGAACCTGACCAGGCACTTCGGCTCCGTCGACCGCCTCATGGACGCAAGCCAGGAGGACATCATGGCCGTCGAGGGGATCGGGCCGGAGCGGGCCGAGGCGATCGCGGAGTGGTTCTCCGACGAGGAGAACCGCCGGCTTGTGCAGGAGCTGCGAGAGCTCGGCCTGACCTTCGAGGCGGGGGAGGCAGAGCGGCCTGTCGAGGGCCGCCTCACCGGCTCCACGTATGTGATCACGGGAACGCTCTCAGGCTGGACGCGCGAGGAGGCGACGGCCGCGCTCGAGGAGCTCGGTGCCCGCGTGCTCAACTCCGTGTCGGGCAAGACAACGGGCGTCGTCGTCGGGGAGGAACCAGGGTCGAAGCTCGCGAAGGCGGAGAAGGTCGGCGTTCCCATCCTGGACGAGGCCGCCTTCCAGAAGCTTCTCGAGAGCTAGCGCGCGCGGCCCGAAAGAATCTGTACGAATCGATCCTGGCCCTGCCGTGCGGAGAGCCATGGGATCGGAGCCCCGTTCTGGAGCACGGAGAAGACGTATCGCGCTCCGACGAATCCCGAGAGGCTCGAGGCACTGTCGGTTGTCCCGGTCTTCGCACGAACGAAGCCGCGTGCTGGAGGCGAGCGCAAACGGTCCTTCAAGGTGCCGTTCACGCCCGCCAATGGCAGCGAGCTCACGAACGGCCGCTGGAAGCCGGGGTCGCTCCAGCCCGTGACCAGGATGGCGGCGACCGCCCGCGCCGTCAGGCGGTCGTAACTGGACAAGCCGGAGCCGTCGGCTATCCGGACCCCGGCCAGCGGCACCCCGCGCGCTCGTAGGACCTCGCGTGCTACGGAGACGCCGGCGGCGGTCGCCCCGCGGTCGAGGACGCGGGCGCCGAGGCGCTTCAGGAGCATCTCTGCGACGAAGTTGTCACTCTGTCGATTCATCTGCCGCACCAGCCCGGCGGTCGAGGGAGAGAGGATCTGGGAGACGAGCGTGTCGCCCTCGTCGGCTCCCCCGACGCCGGCGCCCCGGAGCACCCTGACGCCCGCGAGCATCAGCGCTCGGCGAAACGCCCGCGCTGCGGCAAGCGCCGGCGTTTCGACCGTGCGGCCACGGACCTTCGCTTCGTCGACTACGAGAGCCGAGAGCGGGGGGCACTCCTCCTTGTAGAAGGACGGCTTCCAGCCCGGCGCGACGCGACGGGTATCGAAGTACGTCTCGTCAGCGAAGACCTTGCCCGTCACCGTGGTAATGCCGGAGAGCCGGACTCGCTTCGCGAGCACGGCGAGGTCCGAGCCGGTGAGCGTCGGGTCGCCGTAGCCCTTCAGGATGAGCGCTCCTTGCCAGACAGACTTGCTCGAGGATCCCCTGCCGAGCACGCGAGTCGGGATGCGCGCAGAGGGGCCCAGGCGGTCGAGAGCTGCGAGCGCCACGATCAGCTTCTCATTCGACGCGGGCCGGAGTGGGCGGTCCGGGTGCTTCCCGTAGACGAGGCCGCCGTTGCGAAGATCGAGGACGAGCGCGCCCGTGGCCTGCCAGGAGACGCCGCGGACGGTGAGCGCTCGCGTTAGCTCGCCGGAGAGCGCCGCCGTTGCTGCGCCTGCCGTTGCGAGCGCCAAAGCCGACGCAAGGGCAACGATCCAGGCGGCGCGCCGTGTGGGCCGCCTCACCGGCGAAGATAGGCCTACCGGCCCATGGTCGCCCCATGGCTGCTCCTCGATACTAGAGAGACGGCGATGTCGAACGATTTCCCCCTTCTGCTCGATCAAATCCGCGCACTCCTCGACGCCGCCCCGGACGACGAGGCAGGGCTTGCGGAGATGGAGAATACGCTCACGGACGGCTGCGCACGGGCGCTGCTGCTCGAAACGGAGCGCGCCCGAATCGAGAAGCGGATCGGGGAGCTCGCTCGGGCTGATGAGGACACGATCGAGCTCGAGGAGCTCAGGCGCCTCTCCGACCGGCGCACGCAGGGGGAGGAGGAGCTCGTCCGCCTCCGGGCGCTGCTCGAGCTTCTGCGCCAGCGAATCCATGCTCGCCGCGCCGTGCCGCTGAACGGCTAGACGTCCTTAGTAGGAGGGCTTGGCGAAACGCAAGCGCAGTGCCGCCGGGCCGCGCTGCTCGCCCCGATGCTGCGTCCTCAGTCGCACCGATAGCGCTGCTATTGGCACTCCCTGCGTCCTTGCCTCGGAACGACCATCGCACCCCGGCGACGAGCGACGTTCCACCAATCCCTCCTAGACGATCCCGCTTCGGACGGCGTAGACGGCCGCCTGGATGCGGTTTTCCATCTGGAGCTTCATGAGGATGTTCGAGATGTGGTTCTTCACGGTCTTCGGGCTGATGAAGAGCGCACGCGCGATCTCCGCGTTGTCGTTGCCGCTGGCGATCAGCTTCAGAACCTCAATCTCGCGTTCGGAGAGCTCGGCTCTGATCGTCTCGGCGGCGTCGACGCTCGAGCGCTGGGCGCGCAGGATCTGGAGCATCTTCGCGGCGATCTGCGGTGAGATGAGGGATTCGCCTGCGGCCGCCGAGTGGATGCCGGCGATCAGCTGGTCGACCGAGGAGTCCTTGAGGAGGTAGCCGCAGGCACCGCCCATGACGGCGTTGATGACGTCGCTGTCGTCGGCGGAGATCGTGAGGACCACGACCCGCGTCAGCGGCGCGATGCTCGTCATCTGGCGGATCACGTCAACGCCGGACGGGCCCGGCATGTTGAGATCCATGATCACGACGTCGGGGGCGAGCTCGCGGACGAGTCGGAGCGCGACGTCCCCGTTCTCGGCCTCGCCGACGACGTGCAGCCCGTGCTCCGAGAGGAGGTTGACGAGACCGCTTCTGAAGAGATCATGATCGTCAACAAGGAGAACGCGCAGCTCGTCGAACGTCTTCTCGACGTGCACCTCTTCCGGCACCGAACCCCCGCTCATCGTCCTCCCTGGGCTACCTGGGACAAGACGAATTCTAATGGAGAGTGATCGTGACCGTCCTCCGGCCCCAGGCGACCGCCTGTTCCCGGGTGGGGAACCACAGGTCGATGACGAGGCCCTTGACGGCGCCGCCCGTGTCCGCGGCCACGCCCTCTCCGTAGCCTGGCACGGTCATCCGGGTGCCGAGGGGGATCACGCTCGGGTCGACGGCGACCACGCCCCAACTGGTCGGGATGCCGGTCGCGGTCGTCCCCCGAAGGGCATATCCAGTGGATTGCACCGTCATCTGTGTGCCCGGCCCCGCCGGGGCCCCGGTCGGGACCGCAGGCGGCGGCCCGGACGAGCTCGACGAGTCACCCGAGCCGGACGAGCTCCCGCTCTCGATCTCGTGGGACTGCACCTCTGCAGCCTGCGCCTGTTCGGTCAGGTTGCCGATCTGGACCGTGTTCAGCCCCTGCCGGCGACGAACCTCGGCGAGGTAGCCGGCTCGCTCGGAGCGTGCGGCCAGGAGGGCATCGCGGGCCGCTTCCGCTTCGTCCGTCAGCCGGGCCAGGCGGGCCTGCTCGGCCGCCAGGGTCCGCAGGGCGGTCCGGACGCCCGCGCGCGTCTCCTTGACGTCGGAGATGATCTCCTTGTCCTGGCGCGCGAGCCGTCCGAGGTTGTCGAGTCCAGTCAGCGCCTCGTCGAGGGAGCGCGCCCCGAGGAGGATTGCAAGCGGGTCGGCATCACCGTCGATGTAGAGGGTCCGCAACCGCGCGCCAAGCTGGTCCTCGGCTTGAGCCAGTGCACGGCGGAGGATCTGCAGGTTCCGCCTTGCCGCGTCGCGCTGCGCGGCGAGCTGCTGCGAACGGGCGCGAAGAGTTGCCAGACGCCGTTCGGCGCGTGCGAGACCGGACTCCAGCGCGTAGAGCTCGAGGACAGCCGCCCGTGCATGGTCCGCAAGCGCTGCGTTTTCGGAGCGCAGCCGGTCGCTCTGACTTCGGAGCATCCCGGGGTCGTCGGCGCGCGCGCCGGCCGACGCCAGGAGTGCCACCGACAAGGCCGGGGCCGCAATCGCGATGCGAGCCCCTCGTGGAAGCAGACGCCCTCGCACGAGGCGGCCAACCCTAGCAAGCGCCGAAACCGCGGAACAGGTAGGATTGTATCCGACGGCACAAGCCGGGTCTTCTGGCTCCTAGCCGCCTTCATTGTTAGGCTCCGCCCCTTGTGGCGTCGCCCAGCCCCGCACGCGCGCCTGCTTGCCCTATGTCCGTGTCTCCCAATTCCGGAGCTATCTGATCCAGCCTTGTAGACGAAGGACGGCCGTCGCACTGCTGGCTAGCATGGCCACGCTGCTTGCTGCGGGCACTTCGGCTACGGCCTCGCCGACCGTCTCGGCGAAGCAGGCCGAGGCCCAGCGCGTGCTGGCCGACATCCAGGCCATCGACTCGAGCCTCGACAAGGCGGTCGACGCCTACAACGCGGCCCAGATGAAGCTCGACGCGATCCGCGCGGAGGAGAAGGTAAACCAGCGGCACCTCGTGATCGCGCGGAGCAACTTCAAGAACGCGCAGGCCACGCTTGCGAGCCGGCTCCTCGCTCTCTACAAGAGCGGCGACGACAACGTCCTCGAGGTCCTGCTCGGATCAAGGAGCCTCAGTGAGCTCCTGGAGCGTGTCGACACCATCAGCCGCGTCTCGGCGGAGGACACTCGCGTGGTCAGCGAGATCCGAAGCTACCGGGCAGAGATCAAGCGCCGTGAGAAAAAGCTCGCGATTGCTCGTGTGCAGCAGGAGCAAGTGCTGGCGGAGCGGGCAGAGCGGCGGCGTCAGATCGAAGGACAGCTTGCGGAGCGGCAGCGGCTGCTCGCGTCGATCAAGGATCAGATCGCGAAGATCAAGGCGGAGGAGGCACAGCGCCAACGCCGCTTGCAGGAGCAGGCCCAGCAGGTCGTCGACCAGCAGCAGTCCTCTGGTTCTACAAGTTCCACGCCGGTCGCAGACGGTGCGTCGGGCAGCTCTCCACCGCCTGCAACTCACGGTGGGGTCGCCGGGATCGCACTGAGCTACCTGGGTGTTCCATACGTCTGGGGCGGGGCATCGCCGAGCGGTTTCGATTGCTCCGGGTTTGTCATGTACGTCTACGCCCAGGTCGGGATCTCCCTTCCGCACAACGCCGCAATGCAGTACGGCTACGGCAGCCCGGTCAGCCGCGACCAGCTGGAGGCCGGCGACCTTGTCTTCTTCGATGGGCTCGGCCACGTAGGCATCTACATCGGTGGCGGATCGTTCGTCCACGCGCCCCACACCGGCGACGTTGTGAAGATCTCGAGCCTCTCGGATTCGTGGTATGCGTCGACGTACGTCGGCGCTCGCCGTCTGTAGAAGCGAGTAGCCGAGCCTGCAGGCCTTGGCGCAGGCGCCGCTCGGTGCTCCTCGCCGGGGACACCGCGCCCGCTGATTCCTTCTCGAGGGTGGAAGGGAACCCTTCTCTCGTGCAGAATCACGCCGGTCCCCGATACGCTGAGGCTTGCCTATGCGCACGATCTGGAACGGATCCATCAACTTCGGCCTGGTCAACATCCCGATCGGGCTGGCCGTCGCGCAGCAGCGGCAGGACACCTCGTTTCGAACCCTCCATCGCGAGTGCGGAACGCCGATCAAGCAGAAGCGCTACTGCCCGTTCCACGAGCGGGACGTGGAAGCCGACGAGCTCGTCAAGGGCTGGGAGTTTTCAAAGGGGCAGTTCGTCATCGTCGAGGAGTCTGACCTCGAGACTGTCGCGGTTCAGCGCTCGCAATCGATCGACATCCTCCGTTTCGTCCCGGTCGAGCAGGTCGACCCGATCTACTTCGACCGGGCCTACTACCTGGCCCCGGCCGCGGCGGCGGCCCAGCGGCGGCCGTACGTCCTCCTCCTTCGTGCGATGCAGGAGGCGAAGGTCGGCGCGGTTGGCAAGTTCGTCCTCTGGGGCAAGGAGAACCTCTGCCTCATCCGCCCGCTGGGAGACTCGCTCGCCCTCGAGACGCTGTATTTCGCCGAGGACATCCGCTCGCGCTCCGAGATCGACGAGGCCGTAGAAGAGACCGACGCGAGCAAGGCCGAGCTGAAGATGGCGCTCGAGCTCGTCGAGAGCCTCGTCGGCGAGTTCGATCCCAGCGAGTTCGAGAACGAGTATCGAAACGACCTCAGGCGCATGCTCGAAGCGAAGCTTGCGGGCGAAGAGATCAAGCAGCCCGAGCCGGCGGCTCCCGTCCCGGTGATCGACCTCATGGAGGCGCTGAAGCAATCCGTCGCCCAGGCGCACAAGCAGAAGGCGCCCGCAAAGGCGAAGCGGGGCGGACCGTCCCGAAAGCGAGCCGCAGCGCGCTAGTTTGTCGGGCGGGAATTTCTCCCGCCCCGCGGGTCTATCTGGACGCCGGGCCGGCGCTCAACGCCTGGAGCTGAGCCTGGAAGAGCATCTTGTCGATCTTCCCGTGGTAGATCGGCACCGACTCCTGGACGCAGAGGCGGATGACCTCGATCCGATCGATTCCAAGCTCTTTCGACAGCTCCTCGGGCGTGAGGTGGTTGGCCACGAACGCTCCTTTCAGTCGGGTACGAAAAAGCCCGCCGTCATGGGACAGGCGGGCTTGGCGCCGCAAAGACATCGGTGGCGAGGGAGCTCAAAGGCGTCGGGCTCCTTGCTTCATGGACGGAAGAATACGCGTCGGTGATGTCGGACGCAACGCTCCTCGAAGGTTTTCGCCCGCTGTTTGCAGAGTTCCGGGGGGCCCGCCTGCGGTACTTCGCCGCCGGCGCGGGACGACCTGTCGTCCTCGTCCACGGTCTAGGGGGCGCAGCCACGAACTGGACGCGCCTGGCGCCGCTCCTGGCGCGCTCGAGGCGAGTTCTCGTTCCCGACCTTCCGGGTCACGGCCGCTCGGGCTCGATCGGCCGGCATGCGGACCTTGGCGCCTACGCAGACTGCATCGCCGCGATCCTGCAGCAGGAGACAACCGCTCCCGCTGCTCTCGTCGGCCACTCGATGGGCGGCGTTGTCGCTCTCCGGCTGGCCGTGGCCCACCCAGCCCGGGTCTCCGCCCTCGCCCTCGTGGAGTCGGCCGGCATCTCGTCCGCCTCCCGCCGGGCGGAGGCGTTCCTCGCGCTCACCGGGCTCCTGAAGCCCGCGCGTCATGCGGCGCGGCTGCGGCACCACATCGCGCCCCGGCCGTCCTTGCGGGCGCTCACATTCGGCTACTGGGGCGCGGGTCTGGCGCGCGACCTGACCGCGGAGGCCGTCCTTGGATTCCTCGAAGGCGGGCACGACGCGACGGACGTGGCAGCGGCCTCGGCGGCTCTCGTCCGCGACGATCCGCGTCTCGAACTCGACCGGGTGATCTGCCCGGCACTCGTGCTCTGGGGCTCGCGAGATCGGATGGTGCCGCTCGAGGACGGCTTCGAGTACGCGCGCCGGCTCAGGGCTCCGATCCGGGTGGTCGCCGGGGCGGGCCACCTGCTGATCGGAGAGCGCCCTGAGGAGTGCGCATCGATCCTGGAAGACTTCCTAGACCGGGTTGGGGAGGTCGACGAACTCCCACTCGAGTGAGAACTCCTGGGCGATCCGCTCGGCCAGGGCCCGAACGCCTAGCGTCTCCGTCGCGTAGTGGCCGGCCGCGACGAAGTGGACTCCGGCCTCCTTGGCGGCGTGCTTCGTCGGCTCGGCAGCCTCGCCCGTCACGAAGCAGTCGTAGCCCTCCGCGACAGCGTCCGCGAGGAGCCGCGCGGCGCCTCCCGAGCAGATCGCGACTCGCTCGATCGTCTCGGGGCCGTAGGAGAAGACGAGCGGTGGCCGGTCCAAGCGCTCGCGCACCCGGGTCGCGAACTCGTCCATCGGCTGCGGGCGATCCAGGGGGCCGCCGAATCCGATCCCGGCGAAGGGTTCCAACGGGCCCACGCCGAGCTCCTGGGCGAGCAGCACGTTGTTTCCCAGCTCGGGGTGGGCGTCGAGCGCCAGGTGGTAGGCGGCGAGTGTGAGGTCGGCGTGGAATAGCGCGCGCAGCCGGCCTTTCAGCTCCGGGCCGACCACCCGCGAGTCACGATCCCAGAAGAGACCGTGATGGACGAGAACCAGTTGGGCGCCTAGCTCGGCGGCACGCTCGAAGAGCTCGCGGGAGGCGGACACGCCGCAAACGATCTTCATCACCTCCGGCGCACCGACGACCTGGAGGCCCATCGGCCCGTAGTCCGGATGGGCGTCGAGCTCGAGGAGCTCGGCGGCGAATCCGAGGATCTCGTCCCTGCCTGCGATTGCGGTACCCTAGTGCCCGTTCGGGGTGTAGCGCAGCCTGGTAGCGCGCGCCGTTCGGGTCGGCGAGGTCCCCGGTTCGAATCCGGGCACCCCGATATCACCTGACCGCGTCCGCCGCCCCGCACGGCGGTACGCTCAGGCCGAGGTGACGCTTGCGAGCCTTCTTCCGCTGGCGCACGCAGACGCCGTGCCCATCTCCGAGCTCGACTCGGCCTGGTCGACGCCCCCTGCCGTGCTCGCGGGCGCTGCGCTTGCGCTCGTTCTCTTCGGCCAGGCTTTCATCCGGCTGCGGCGCCGGGGCAGGAAGGATCACGCCGGCTGGGACCGCGCTGCCCTCTTCGTGGCCGGAATCGCTGTCGCGACCCTCGCCCTCGTTTCCCCCTTGGACGCAGCCGGCGAGGAGTACCTCCTCTCCGCGCACATGCTCGAGCACGTCCTGATCGGAGATCTAGCCCCGGCGCTTCTCCTGGTTGCGATCCGAGGACCGCTGACGTTCTTCCTGCTACCTGCGTGGGTGCTTCGCCCCCTGGCCGGAATTGCGCCCCTGCGCGCGTTTCTGGGGTATCTGCTTCGCCCCAGGGTGGCGCTGGCTGTCTGGGCGCTCGTCTTCGCGTTCTGGCACATCCCGTCAGCGTTTGACCTCACGCTCCAGAACCGTCTCGTCCACGATCTCGAGCACGTCACGTTCGTGCTCGCCGGAATCCTCGTCTGGTCGCAGCTCGTCGATCCCGCCCGGCGGCGGGAACTGACCATCGGCGGGCGGTTGACCCTGGCGGCCGTCCTGTTCGCGGCCGGGCAGATTCTCGCCTACGTCCTGATCCTCTCCTTCTCGCCGCTCTACCGGCCCTACGCCGCGCAGGACGAGCGGCTCTTCGGTCTCTCACCCCTGACCGACCAGAGGCTCGCAGGGCTCGTGATGATGTCCGAGCAGGTCGTGACGCTCGGGCTCTGCGCCGTCTTCCTCGTCAGCGCATACAGCAGGCAGAGGGCAGCACGGGGCGAGCGGGAGGCGCTCTCGCTGGCGCCCCGTCCGTGACCCCGGCCGCGTCCTCGTGGAGCTTCGAGCCGCTCTTCCTGGTGCTCGCAGCACTGGCGGGGATCCTCTACTTCCGAGCGGCCCGGCGCGAGCCGGTGCCCCCGTGGCGGATCGGCCTCTTCGCGGCCGGACTGATCCTCGTCGCAGGAGCGCTCAACTCGCCGCTCGAGACGGTGGCGGCGCACTACCTGCTGCTCGTCCACCTGCTCCAGAACGTGATGATCGCCGACTGGGCGCCGCCGCTCCTCATTCTCGGGCTGACTCCCGGGATGCGCATTGCGCTCGCCGCCCGCGGCGGGAAGCCCTGGGGGCTCGTGACCAGGCCTCGCGTGGCGCTGCCCACGTGGCTCGTCGGGTGGTACGCGATCCATGTCGCCGGCTTCTACAACTTCGCTCTCGAGAATCCGTGGGCGCTGAACGTCGAGCACGCCCTGCTGATCGTCATCGGAACGCTCTTCTGGTGGCCCGTGCTGGCGGGCGAGCCGCACGAGCTTCCGACCCCGCTGACCCTGGCCTACCTGGCCGCGGGCTTCGTCGGCTCAGCGTTTCTCGGCCTCGCCCTAACGTTCTCTCCAGGGGTGTTCTACGACTTCTATGCCGACGCTCCGCGGCTCTGGGGCATCTCGGCCATCAAGGACCAGAACCTGGGTGGGATCCTCATGAGCGCGGAGCAGGCGCTGATCTTCTTCACTGCGATCACGTACTTCCTCGTTCGCCTCCTGAAGGAAGAGGAGGCCGCCCACCCCACCCGCTAGGACAGACCGCGGGCGTGCACGATCTTCGTGCACTCGTCCTCGACGTAGTCGATGCCGGCTGCGTCCGCAATCCGGCGCGCCTCGGGAGAGACGATTCCGAGCTGGAGCCATAGGCTCCTCGCTCCCGCTGCAACTGTCTCGCGTGCGACTTCGGGGCACGCCTCCGGGCGGCGGAAGACGTCCACGAGGTCGATCGGCTCCGCGATCTCCGCGAGCGAGCGCACACAGGGAACACCCAGGACCTCGTCGCAGCCCCGAGGCCGGACGGGAATGCACCTGTAGCCCTGCTCGAGGAGGTAACGCATGACGCCGTGGCTCGGGCGGTCGGGCTTCGGCGACGCGCCGACGACGGCGATCGTGCGCGCATCTGCCAGGATCTCTGCAGGCCTTCGCGACACGGCCGCAGGCTATCCTTCCGCCCATGTCCGACCGCCTCCGTGTCGCCGCGATCCAGCTGAACTCCGGCACGGAGAAGGCCGAGAACATCGAGAAAGCCGAGCGCCTGGTCGCCCGGGCGGCCTCGACCGGAGCCGACCTGGTGCTCCTGCCCGAGAAGTGGAACGCGATCGGCTCCGCCGACACCCTTCGCCGGGCCGCCGAGCCGCTCGAGGATGGCGAGACGGTCGAGGCCATGCGCGGCTGGGCCCGAACCCATGGGATCACGATTGTCGGCGGCTCGATCACCGAGCAGCGCGAGGGACGCGAGAAGCTCTCGAACACGAGCGTGGTCATCGATCCCTCCGGCGATGTCGTCTCGGCTTACCGCAAGATCCACATGTTCGACGTCGAGGTCGGGGGCCAGGTCTACCGCGAGTCTGAGGCCGAGGAGCCGGGGGAGGAGACGAACCTGTGCGACGCCGAGGGCTGGCGGGTCGGCCTGACGGTCTGCTACGACCTGCGCTTTCCGGAGCTCTACCGCATCCTCGCGCTCCAGGGAGCCGAGCTGGTGACCGTCCCGGCTGCGTTTACGCTCTACACGGGGAAGGACCACTGGGAGCTTCTGCTCCGGGCGCGGGCTGTCGAGAACCAGTGCTACGTCCTGGCGGCCAACGAGTGGGGCGTCCACGAGGGCGGGAAGCAGTCATACGGCCGCTCGTCGATCGTGGATCCGTGGGGCGTCGTCCTCGCGCAGGCCCCGGACGAGGACTGCGTCATCGCGGCCGAGATCGACAAGACGCGGCTCGAGCAGGTGCGTCACGACCTTCCGTCGCTCGCGAACCGCCAGCCGGCCGCCTACCGCTGGCCGGCCGGCGTGTAGGACCAGGGCCGGCGTGGCGCGCCCACTGCGGGCCGTCCTCTTCGACGTCGACTTCACCCTCACGAAGCCTGGCCCTCTGCTCGGCCCTGAGGGCTACCGCGCGGTGGGGGAGCGCTACGGGCTCACGCTCGATCCCGCCAAGTACGGTGAGGCGCGAGAAGCTGCCGTCCTGGATCTCGAGCACCATCCGGAGCTCGACCATGACGAGGAGATCTGGGTGCGCTTCACCGAGGACATCGTGCGAGGCATGGGAGGCGAGGGCGACCAGATTCGGACGATCGCCGAGGAGATCACCCAGGGCTGGGAGCACTCGGAGAACTTCGAGCTGTACGAGGACACGCTCCCGGCCCTGGCGGAGCTCCGGAAGCACGGCCTCAGCATCGGCCTCGTCTCGAACACGGGCCGAGACCTCGACCACTTCATCCGCCACTTCGCACTCGATGTCGACGCCTGGATCTCGTCGGGGACGCACGGGAAGGTGAAGCCGAGCCCGACCATCTTCCGCGTCGCGCTCGAGATGCTCGAGGTCGAGGCGGCAGAGGCAGTGATGGTCGGCGACTCGATTGCAGACGACGTCGAGGGCGCCGAGGCCCTCGGGATGCGCGCTTTCCTCGTCGATCGCGAAGGGCGCTACGCCGATCGCGACGACGCCCTGCCGACGCTACTCGACCTCCCGGCTGCTCTTGGTCTATGAACCTTGTCGCCGGGCTCGCCGAAGCCGAGCGGGCTACGGACAGGGCGAAAGCTGCGGCCGCATGAGCCCGAAGGCCCAGAGCCGCCCGCGATAGACGTAGAAGACGCTCGTCGTTCGCACGTTTCCCCGTCGCAGGAACGCGGTGAAGCGGTCACACGACCGCGAAGCGAGGTCGGAGTAGGCCTTCGTCAGTGCGCCACTCGTCGCGCCGAGCTCGAGCCCTTCATCCGTCCGCCACCCACGCGGGCGCCACACGGTAAAGGCGCGGACGACGCGGCCGCGGCGGAAGACGACCGCGGCGCCCTGCGGCTCGAACGGCTGCAGGTTGAAGTACCAGGTGACGCGCCGGCAGTCGCGGCAGACGCCGTGGCGGCTTCCCCAGATGTCGAGAACCTCGCTTTTCGTATCGCCGAGCCGGATGCCGCCCAGGCTCTCTCCCGGCACGAAGACTCCGTGCGCGGGCAGAGAGGCCGCCGAGGTGGCCGGGAGGGTGAGCGCCGCGGCGACTAACGCGCCGAGAGCGCGGGGGCCCATGAGGCGAGCGGCGAGACGTCCCCGTCGCGCCCGTTCAGGTTCCGGTAGCCGAGCGCATGCTCGGCCTGCATCATCTTGTGGATCTGCGTGGTGCCCTCGTAGATGATCGGGGCGCGGGCGTTTCTGAAGTAGCGCTCGATGCCGTACTCCGCGGAGTAGCCGTAGGCCCCGTGTACCTGGATCGCGAGGTGTGCGGCCCTGAATGCCGACTCGGTTGCGTGCCACTTGGCCAGGCTGGTCTCGCGGGTGTTCCTGACGCCCTGGTTCTTGAGCCAGGCCGCCTGCATGACCAGGAGCTTCGACGTCTCGTAGCCGAGCACCATCTCGGCGATCATGTCCTGGACGAACTGGTACTTGCCGATCGGCTTGCCGAAGGTCTCGCGCTCACGGGCGTACTCGACGGAGCGCTCCAGACACGCCCGGATGACGCCACACGCGCCGGCCGCGACCGTGAAGCGGCCCTGGTCGAGCCCGTGCATCGCGATCTCGAACCCCTGGCCCTCGTGGCCCACGAGATTCTCGGCGGGTACCTCGACGTTTTCGAAGAAGAGCTCGCCCGTGGAGCCGGCCCAGATCCCTAGCTTGTTCTCGGTCTCCCGCGTCGTGACGCCTGGCCACTCCCGCTCGACGATGAACGCGGAGATGCCCTTGTGCTTTGCCTCGACGTCGGTCTTCGCGAACACGAGCTGGTGATCCGCGACGGTCGCGTAGGAGATCCAGTTCTTCTGGCCGTTCAGAACGTATCCGTCGCCCTCGCGGCGCGCGGTCGTTCGCATTGCCGCGACGTCCGAGCCCGCTTCGGGCTCCGTGAGGCCGAAGCAGGCGAGCTTCTCGCCCCGCGCCTGGGGGGCCAGATAGCGCTCCTTCTGCCCCTCGCTCGCGTACTTGAGGAGCGAGAGGGAGTTGAGCCCGACGTGAACAGAGATGAGCGTCCTGAAGGCCGCCTCGCCGCGCTCGATCTCCTCGCAGGCGAGCGCTTCGCAGATGTAGTCCATTCCGGCCCCGCCGTACTCCTCAGGAATGACGATGCCGAGGAGCCCGAGCTCGGCCATTCCTTCGATTGCCTCCATGTCGAGGCGATGCTCGATGTCGTTGTCGACCGCGTTCGGCAGGATCTGCTCGTCGACGAAGCGCCTGACGGTCGCCTGCACCTCGCGCTGCTCTGGCGTCAAGTCGAAGTCCACTAGATGGTTGGTCGGTAATTGGCGGGTAATTGTCGATCAGCCATCTGGGGCTTAGTCTACGGATGGTGCGGCTGATCGCGCTCCTGCAGGCGTTTGTGGCCTCGATCGGGTCTGCACTGGCTCCTCAGGCTCCGGATCCCTTAGAGGGGCTTACACCGCGCCAGAAGGCCGCCCTCGTGATCGTCTCAGGCCTCCCCGCTCCGAAGGGCGTGGGTGGGGTGATCCTCCAGCGCTGGAGCCTCGACGAGCCGCGCCCTCGGAACACGCTCGTCTTCGTCGACCAGGAAGGGGGAACGGCCCAGACCTACGGACGCCTGCCGCCCTGGAGGCCCGCCTCGTCGTACACGAGCGCCCGGCAGGCGTTCATCTCGGGACGCAGAACGGGCCGGGCGCTCCGCCGGACCGGCGCACACGTCGACCTGGCGCCTGTGCTCGACTCGGCTGGCGGCCCACTCGGCTCGCGGCACTTTCGCCGGCCGGCGTTCGCCGTCGCCTTCGCGAGAGGCCTGGCGGCCGGCGGCGCGGGCGCCTGTGCGAAGCACTTTCCGGGCCTCGGCACCGCGCGGGTTTCAACCGACGAGTCGCCGCAGGTTCACGCCTCCGTCCAAGCGGACGAGTTGGCCGGTTTCCGGCTGGCGATCCGCGCGGGCGTCCCGTGCGTGATGACGAGCCACGCCATCTACGACCGCTTCGGGCGCAGGCGCGCCTCCTTCTCCCGGCGCGCCTACCGCCTACTTCGGAGGACCGGGTTCGACGGGGTCGCGATGACCGATTCGGTCTCCGTCTTCGGGTCGAGGTTCGCGGTCGTCTCGGCCCGGCTCGCGATTCTCGGCGGGGCCGATCTGGTGGTCTACACCAACGGGCGAGATGCCGGCCGGGCGATCGCTGCCCTCGTTCCGCTCGCCCGGCGAGGCGGCCTCGACGAGCACGTGGAGCGTGTGCTCCGACTCCGCCGGTCGCTGGGTCTCCCGGCGCAGTGACGCTGCTAAACTCGCCCACTTCATGCGCGCGGAGGCGGGTGTTCGTCCGGTGCGCCGGCCTCGTGCTGCCCCCAGTCGCCGGCGCGGCTTCCGCGCGGTCCAGCCTCGTCGGCGCATCTTGGCGGGCGCGGGTGCGGTAGTCCTGGCACTTGTCTTGATCGTCGGCGTCGCCTTTTCGGGCTCGGACGCCCGCATCGCGGCGGGTGTCGAGGTGGCCGGAGTCAAGGTTTCCGGACTCACGGCGGAGCAGGCGGAGAAGAAGCTCTCCGAGCGGGCTGCGAGCCTCGCGGAGGTTCCGGTGACGTTCACCGGCGGTGGGCGGAGTTGGCGGATCTCACCGATGGATCTCGAACTCTCCGTCGACTGGCCCGCGACGCTCGCCGAGGCCCGTGCGGCAGGAGATTGGCCGCTCCCCTTCCGGGGTCTGAAGCGGGTCACGGTCAGGCTTTTCGGAGCCGAGGTGGCGCCTCGCGCCGACGTGTACGAGGCTGGGCTGAAGTTCGAGCTCGGGCGAATTGCCGCGTCCGTCGACAGGAAGTCCAAGAGCGCGTCGATCGTGCTGAACGGGGTCACCCCGCGCCTCGAGCCGGCACGCGACGGAACGAAAATCGACCTGCAAGCGGCAGAGGAGGCGGTCGTCTCGGCCCTGGCGGGCTTCTCCCGAAAGCCGGTTGCCCTCCCCATTCACGTCGACAAGGCTCCCGTGGGAACCGAAGAGCTCCGGCCCGTGCTCGACGACGTGCGCACTGCCGTGTCGCGCCGCGTCCGCCTAGGCTGGCACGGCACGAGGTGGATGGTCTCTCGGGAGCGGTTGGCGAAGCTGCTCTCCCTACCGCGTGGAGGCAGCAAGGAGCTCACCATCGGAGGCCCGTACGCGACGCTGTACTTCAAGAGGCTTTCCCGCGCGTTTGCGGACCCGCCGAAGAATGCGCAGTTCGAGGTGCAGAGCAATCGAAGCGTTCGGGTCGTCCGGGCTCAGAAGGGGCGGGTGCTCGATGCGCCGGCGACTGCGAGCGCGCTCCTGGAGGCGGCACTCTCGTCCGGCAAGCGGTCGGCCGAGCTCGTGATCAAGGAAGCGGAGCCTTCGTTTACGACAAAGGAGGCGAAGGAGCTTGGGATCACCCGGGAACTCGTCCGCTACAGCACCTTCTACACCGGCACGGCTGACCGGATCACGAATCTGAAGCTCGCGACGACGCTGCTCGACGGAACGCGGATCGCACCCGGTGCGACGTTCTCCTTCAACCGGGAGGTCGGTCCCCGTACCGAGGCGCGCGGCTTCCGTTCGGCTCCGGTGATCATCGGTAGCAAGTACGAGGAAGGCGTCGGGGGAGGTGTCTCACAGGTGGCGACGACAGTCTTCAACGCAGCCTGGGAGGCCGGCTTGAAGATCAAGGAGCGGACTGCCCACGCCCTGTACATCAGCCGCTATCCCCTCGGGCGCGACGCAACCGTGAACTATCCGGAGATCGACCTGAAGTTCGTGAACGACACGAAGCGCTGGCTGGTCATGAGGGCCGTGCCGACGGAAACCGGGATTGCGATCAGCCTCCTGGGCGCGCCCACCGGTCGCCGCGTCGTCTCGGTCGCCGGCGAGCTACAGGAGATCGGGCCCGCGAAGATCAAGCGGGTGCCGGATCCGGGGCTCTTCGTCGGTGAGAAGGTGATCGAGGAGTTCGGCTCCCCACCTCGCGCGGTCACGGTCACTCGAACGGTCTACGTCGGGAACCGCGTGCTCTACGAGGAGACCTGGCGGACCGCGTACCAGTCCGAGCCGCGCGTGATTCGCTTCGGGACGATTCCCGTGCCGGAGGCCGAGCCCGAGGCTCCGCCTCCGGACGAGACCACTCCGACCGAGACGACTCCCACAACGCCGACCACGACAGCCCCGACGGGGACGACGCCGACCTCCACCACCCCGCGCCGCTAGCTCACCCGGCTTCGGCTTTGCGGATGGCCTCGGCGAGCCAGGAGGGCATCCGAGTGGGCCGCAGCGCGCGCGAGTCCACGCAGGCATGTGTCGTCCAGCCGTCGGCGAGCACGCCAGTCGGCTCGCTCGTCCGTTCGATCACGTAGTCGAAGCGAAACCGGGCCCCGCGAACGTCGCTCACCCGGGCGTGGACGCGCACCTCGTCGTCGAAGGCGGCAGGCGCCAGGTAGCGGACATGGCTCTCGACAGTGGTCGCATCGACGCCGTCCTCCTCCCGAAGCCCGCGGTATCCGCCCCGGAAGCGGGCGAGGTACGCGATCCGGGCGATCTCGAACCAGACGAGATAGACGGCGTTGTGCACCACGCCCTGTGCATCTGTCTCGCTGAAGCGAACTCGGAGGTCGGTGGCGAAGCGGAAGTCCTCCACGGCGCGGGAACTTTGGCAGGCGGGTGGGAGTCGGAGCAAGCACAACCCTGAGGAGGACTTCATGCGACGACTGCTCCCGATTCTCTTTCTCTCCATCACAGCGATGGCACTGGCGGCCTGCAGCGGCGGCGACGACGGCGCGAGTTCGAGCGGTGACGGTGATGTAGCCGCCGAATTCTCGTCCGGCGGCACCGGCACCGCGGAGAGCGATCGTCGTTCCCTGGCGGCGGATGAAACTGCCCCGAACGCCAGTGGAGGCCCAGATATTCCGGGGATCGGCCCCCGGATCATCAAGATGGCCTCCGTCCGCCTCTCTGTCCGCCGGGGTGACTTCCAGGGGGCCGTCGACGAGGCGCGTACGATCGCTGCTGCGACTGGCGGCTTCGTCGTCAGCTCCAATCAGAGCCAGGGGGAGAAGCGCCTCATGAATGGCTCGCTCGTCCTGCGCGTTCCGGCGCGGAGCTATGAGACGGTGATGAGAGAGCTGGGAGGCGTCGGGCGCCTGGACGGGCGGCAGGAAAACGCCCAGGAGGTTTCAGCCGAGTTCGTTGACCTGCAATCGAGGAAGCGCCATCTCGAGGCCGTGGAACGCCAGCTCCTGGTGCTGCTCGAGCGCGCGGAGAGCGTGCCGGCGGCGCTGGCGGTCCAGTCGAAGCTGAACGACACGCAGCTCCAGCTCGAGGAGACGCGCGGGCGGCTTCGCTACCTCGACGACCAGACGTCCTTCGCCACGATCTCTGTCAACCTCCGCGAGCGGCTCCCGGTCGCAGCGGCCGGAAAGGACGGCATCGTCGAGACATGGAAGGACGGCGCGGAGGCCTTCGCGTACGTCGCCGGACGCACCTTCGTCGCCGTCGCGACGATCGCACCCATTCTCCTCCTGCTCGGTCTCGCTGCGCTCGGCGCTCGCTTCGTCGTCCGCCGCCGCGTCGCGCCAGGTTCGTGATTGTCCCAGCTGGTTGCTCGGGTATCGTCCTTTGGACGTCCGAACAAGGGAGGCCCATGGCGACCAAGACCAAGAAGGAAGAGAACGGCGGCGTGGTTGGCCGCTTGGCCGGCAAAGGCGAAGAGGCACTGACCAGGCTCATGGACGAGCTCGGCCGGAACGAGCGCGTGACAGAGGCGCTCTCACGAGCCGCGAACGCAAAGGGCAAGCTCGACGTCACCTCGCGCGCAGCCTTGCAGGGGATCGGCCTCGCCCCGGTAGACGACGTCCGCGACCTCCAGAAGCGCCTGGAGAGCCTCGAGAAGCGCCTAGCGAAGATCGAGAGCGCAGCGGGAATCACGCCGACCACGAAGCGGGCTGAGACGAAGAAGACGCGGTCGTCCGCCACGCGGAAGAAGAGGGCCTCCGCCGGATCGAAGACCGACCAGGCGGCTGCGCCCCCGGCCGGCGGGGCGCTCGGCGGTGGCGCGCGCGGCGGCACCGCCGCCTAGAAGCTAGGCGGGAACGCGAAGCCGCAGGGCGTGCGGCACGATCTCGAAGGTCACCGGTGTCGTTCCGGGCTGCTCGCCGTCGAGCGCAATGGGGAGCGGGGTCGTCGAGTCGATCGTGACGGCCCGGCCCCGGAGGTGCTCGATCTTCGGGTGGCCGACGTGGCGGCCCCGGTAGATCTTCGGAAACGTGAGGACAAAGTCGAGCTTGGTGACGTCGCCGATCAGGACCACGTCGAAGAGGCCGTCGTCCGCCTTCGCCTCGGGCGCCATCCACATGCCTCCGGCCGTGTAATCCCCGTTCATCGCCAGTACCTCGAACATGCGGCCCGAGTGGGGGGCACCGTCGATGTCGACGGTCATCTCGGCGCTTTTCCAGCGCGTGAAGACAGCCACCGTCGACCACATGAACGACGCTTTCCCCCCCAGAGCCTTCGTGGAGGCATTGGCGCGCCGGGCGATCGAGCCGCTGATCCCTGCTCCGGCGAAGTTGGCGAAGTAGGCCTCCGCGGGCGAGCCGTCGAGGCCTGTGAAGCGTGCAACGCCGACGTCCACCACTCGTGCCTTGCCGGCGCGCGCCGTCTCGATCGCCTGGTCGAGGTCGCCGGGAATGCGGAGGCTACGCACGAAGTCCTTGCCTGTCCCGCGGGAGAGCACGGCGAGGTCCACGTCCCCCGAGCGGCCGGAGCGGATCAGGCCGTTCACGACCTCGTGGACGGTGCCGTCGCCACCAACCGCGACCAAGAGCCCGGCCCCGCCCGCCGCCGCGCGCTGCGCCAGTTCGACGAGCTGACCAGGGCGCTCGCTGACGAGCGTCTTGCCCACGAGCCCGGCGGTCGCCGCGCGCTTCGCGATCTCCGGCCAACGCCGGCCGGTGGAGCCGTTCGCGGAGGCCGGGTTGACGAGGAAGACGACCGGCCCCAGGGCCGGGGCGCTCAATGGGAGTCCACGGTCACTGTCGCGAGAGCGAGCTCGGTCATCTGGTCGACGGCGGCCCGCAGATCCTCGTCGCTGATCCGCTGGAACTCGCCCTCGACGACCACGTCGCTGACGGTCAGGAGACAGCCCGCCTGAACCTTGCGGAGCGCGCCGACGGTGAAGAGGACGGCCGCCTCCATCTCGACGGCGAGGATGCCGCGGTCCGACCAGCGTTGGGCCCGGCCCTTGTCCGGGTCGTAGAAGACGTCGCTCGACACGATCGGCCCGATCCGCACACGGCGGTCAAGCTCCTTGGCCGCATGCACGGCCCCGTGGATGAGCTCCCAGTCGGCTGTCGGCGCGTGGGGCTCGCCGCCCGTGTAGTGCCGCGCGGTGCCGTCGGCGGGAACGGCCGAGAGCGCCACGATCAGGTCGCCGAGCTTGAGGTCTGGCTGCAAGCCGCCGCAGGTCCCGACGCGAAGGAGCCGCTTAACGCCCAGCTGGATCAGCTCCTCGACCACGATCGCGGCCGAGGGGCACCCCATCCCGGTCGATTGCACGGACACCGGCCGTCCGCGGAACGTGCCCGAGAAGCCGAGCATGCCGCGCTCCGAGTTTCGCTGCACCACATCCTCGAGGAAGGTCTCGGCGATGTGCTTCGCCCGCAACGGGTCGCCGGGGAGTAGGCACGCCTCTGCGTAGTCACCCGGCTCGGCTCGAACGTGGATCGGCACGCGCGCACCCTACTATCGTCTCGCCATGGCCCGGCTCGTGAAGAGGCCCGACATCGAAGACGTCCTCGCCTTCTGCGCCGAGGATCCGATCGAGCGTGTTTTCCTCGAGGACGTTGCGCGGCGCGGCCTCGGGCGCTTCGTCGCGATCCAGGAGGACGACAGGCTGACGAGCCTCTGCCACATCGGCGCGAACCTGGTCCCTTCCGGCCCGCAGACTGCGGCCTTCGCCGATCTCGCGTCCCGTGGAGACCCGCGGATGATGGTCGGGGAGGAGTCAGCCGTCACCGGCCTGTGGTCCGTCCTTCGCGACCGGATGCCCGAGCCCCTTGACGATCGTCCAGGCCAACCCGTCTACGTCCTCGAGGAACCGCCTCAGGCCGGAGTAAGCGGGTTGCGGCCGGCCCGCCTCAGCGACCTCGACCTGCTCGTCCGCGCGTCCGCTTCGGCGTACCTCGAAGAGGTGGGCGTCGATGCCTACGCACGTGACCCTGCGCTCTTCGAGTGGCGCACGCGGGTGCAGATCGAGCAGGGGCGCAGCTGGGTCTGGCGGGACGGTGACGACATCCTCTTCAAGGCCGAGGCGTCGGCTTGGACGGACAGGGCCGTGCAGCTCCAGCAGGTCTGGGTCGATCCCCGGCAGCGAGGTCTCGGGAATGCGAAGCGAGGCTTACGGGATCTCTGCCGGCTCCTCCTGGAGCGGACCCCCGCAATCTGCCTCTTCGTGCGGCCCGAGAACACCGCTGCCATCGCCCTCTACGACACCGTCGGTATGCGTCGAACGATCGTGTACCGCTCGCTCATCTTCCCGTAGAGCCCCGAAGCCCTGCCTCGATCGAGGGTCACTCATGCGGGTCATAGTCGCGTTGCCGTCTCGACCCGATGATTGGGGGAGTGCGTCGGCTTGGCCTCTCTGCGGCAGTGGTCGCCTTTGCCCTGACGGCCGGTGCCTGCACCAGCTCACAGGCGTCGGCGGGACATTCGTGTGGAGCCCTGGACAAGCGCTTCATCCAGACCGCAGGCCTCAACATGACGGCGCTCGGGATCTGGGCCTCGGGCTACCAGGACGGTGCGATCGATCCGGCCGAGATGGTCGCGCAGGCCCGAAACGCGGCCAAGCGCGTGGCTTACACGGAACCACACGACCCCTCGCTTCGGCGCGCCCAGGCCCTGATCGACGCGATGTTCCTCGAGTACGGGGACGCGGTCGCGCATCTCGCCAGCGGCAAGCCCGACGCCGGCAAGCGGATGTTCCGCGCCTACGGCCTCGCCAACTTCGCCCGCGAGATCCTGGTGGAGGCGCAGCCCGAGCTCGCGAAGCGCGGCTGCGACGTTGCACCCCTCCTCTAGACCATCAAGCGGACCGAGAACGGAACGGCTCTACTCTAGAATGGGCGCGTGGATACGGCGTCGCTCCGGAGTCGCATCGAGGAGCACGTCCGCCGGCACGAGCTGATCCCGTCGGGCGGCGACGTTCTCTGCCTCGTCTCGGGCGGTCCGGACTCCACCTGCCTCTGGCACGCGCTCCGCGCGCTCGGATACGTGGTCGAGAGCCTGCATGTGAACCACGGGCTCCGTGGCGCCGAGTCCGACGAGGACGCCCGTTTCTGCCGTGAGCGGCTCGGGGCCCGCGTGGTCGACGCGCCCGGACGGACCGAGGAAGAGCTTCGCGAGCTTCGCTACTCCTTCGCTCCGGAGCGGCTCAGGGCCACCGGGCACACTGCCTCGGATCAGGTCGAGACAGTTCTCTTCCGGCTCGCCTCGAGCGGGACGGCAACGGGCATCCGCGTCCGGCGCAAGGATCGGGTCGTGCGACCGCTCTTGACCCTCTGGCGCGAGGAGACCGAAGCCTATTGCCGGGCTGAGGGTCTCGAGTTCCGTGTCGACAGCTCGAATTCGGACACGAAGCGCGGGCTCATCCGCAGCGAGATCCTCCCGGCGCTCAGGCGGCTACACCCGGGTGCCGAGCGCAATCTCCTGGCTGCACTCGAGGAGCACCGATCTCTCCCCCGCCCGGTCGAGCGTGCGCTTGCCGAGCTGCTCTCGGCGCCTGGAGGCTCGCGCCGGGTCGACCTGGGGGAGGGCCGGATTGCGGTTCGGGAATACGAATCGATCTGGCTCGAGCGAGGCCCGGTCGCGCTCGAGGGCCCGGTCCGATGGGGCGGCTGGACGATCGAGACGTCGGTCTCCGGCCTCCAGGTCCGGGGCTGGCGGGCGGGTGACCGCCTCGCACGCCGCTCCAAGAAGGTGCAGGATCTGTTCGTGGACGCGAAGGTGCCGCGGTCGGAGCGCGAGGCCTGGCCGCTCGTGGTCAAGGGAGACGAGGTCGTCGCAGTGCCGGGGATCGCAAGCGCCCCGGGCTGGGAGGGCGCTGTTAGCGCCACGAGGAGCGAGACCTGAGCCAGAGCCCGGTGACCGAGCTGACGGACGGGGTCGAGGAGATCCTCGTCGATGAGGCCGCCCTTCAGGCGCGAGTCGCCGAGCTCGGCGCCGAGATCTCAGCCGATTACCGCGACCGTGACCTCCTTCTGATCGGAGTCCTGAAGGGCGCCATCTTCTTCATGGCCGACCTCATGCGTCAGATCGACCTTCCGTGCGAGGTCGACTTCATGGCGATCTCGAGCTACGGGGCGGGCGTCGACTCCTCGGGCGTCGTCAGGATCTTGAAGGACCTGGACATGCCGATCGAGAACCGAAACGTCGTGATTGTCGAGGACATTGTCGACTCCGGCCTGACGCTCTCCTACCTGCTGCGCAATCTCGAGGCCCGCCACCCCGCGTCGGTCGAGATCTGCGCGCTCCTCACGAAGCCCGACCGGCGGGAGAACGACGTCGAGTGCCGGTACGTGGGCTTCGAGATCCCGAACCGCTTCGTAATCGGCTATGGGCTGGACTTCGCCGAGCGTTACCGAAATCTCCCCTACATCGGTGTCTTGCGGGAGGATCTCATCGCCGACGGGGAGAACGGACAGGACATCCACCGGAGTCCGGTGGCCGAATAGCACACTGCTACCCTTTGCCGTGATCCAAGGACAGTTTTGAATCGTTTCTTCCGCAGCGCACTCTTCCCCCTCATCGTCATCGTCCTGCTGGTCTACCTGGCCTCGCAGACGCTGCTCCCGAGTCGCGGCGAGTCGACGAAGGTTGCCTACAGCGACCTGATCCAGAAGGTCGAGGCCGGCCAAGTTCAGAGTGTCCTCTTCGTCCCGAAGGGCCGCTCGATCGAGGCGACTCTGCAGGGCGGCGAGAAGGTCAAGTCGAACTACCCGAGCGACCAGTCCGAGGCTGCCTTCGAGGAGAAGCTCCTTGCGAACGACGTTGCGTTCGATTCGAAGGGCACCGGAAGCTCTGCTTGGCTCTCGATCCTTACGTACCTGATCCCGTTCGTCCTCTTCTTCGGGTTCTGGATCTTCCTCATGAACCAGGTGCAGGGCGGCGGCTCCAAGGTCATGTCCTTCGGCAAGAGCCGCGCCAAGCGGATGGCCCCGGACTCTCCGAAGATCACCTTCAAGGACGTAGCCGGCGTCGACGAGGCGGTCGAGGAGCTCCAGGAGATCAAGGAGTTCCTCGAGAACCCCAAGAAGTTCCAGGCGCTCGGCGCACGAATCCCAAAGGGCGTCCTCCTCTACGGGCCTCCAGGAACGGGGAAGACGCTCCTCGCGCGCTCGGTCGCGGGCGAGGCCGGCGTCCCGTTCTTCTCGATCTCGGGCTCCGACTTCGTCGAGATGTTCGTCGGCGTCGGTGCTTCGCGCGTCCGCGACCTCTTCGAGCAGGCCAAGCAGGCGAGCCCCTGCATCATCTTCATGGACGAGATCGACGCGGTCGGCCGCCATCGTGGCGCCGGCCTGGGCGGCGGCCACGACGAGCGCGAGCAGACCCTCAACCAGCTCCTCGTCGAGATGGACGGCTTCGAGATGAAGGACAACATCATCCTGATCGCCGCCACCAACCGCCCCGACATCCTCGACCCGGCGCTTCTTCGCCCCGGCCGCTTCGACCGCCAAATCGTGGTCGACCGCCCGGATCGGATCGGACGCCGCCAGATTCTCGAGGTGCACACGAAGGGCAAGCCGATCGACACGAACATCGACCTGGACACGCTGGCTGCAGGGACACCGGGCTTCACAGGCGCCGACCTCGCGAACCTGGTCAACGAGGCCGCCCTCCTGGCCGCCAGACGGGGCCGGAAGACAATTGGCGAGCTGGAGCTCGAAGAGGGGATCATGCGGGTCATCGCGGGCCCGGAGAAGAAGACACGCCTCCTCTCGGAGCACGAGCGGAAGGTGACCGCCTACCACGAGATGGGCCACGCGCTCGTCGGGCACTACCTGCCGCACTGCGACCCGGTTCACAAGATCTCGATCATCAGCCGCGGCCAAGCGCTCGGGTACACGATCTCGCTGCCTGCAGAGGACAAGTTCCTGACCACGAAGTCGGCGCTCATGGACCAGCTCGCAATGACCCTCGGCGGCCGTGCAGCGGAGGAGCTCGTCTTCCACGAGGTCACCACAGGCGCCGCGAACGACATCGAGAAAGTCACCTCGACCTCGAAGCACATGGTCATGCGCTACGGGATGAGCGAGAAGCTCGGGCCGCGCATGCTCGGCCGGAACCACGACATGCCGTTCCTCGGCCGCGACATGGGCTCCGAGCCCGACTACTCCGAGGAGATGGCCCGCGAGATCGACGACGAGATCCGCCGTGTCATCGAGGAAGCTCACGAGCGCGCGCGAGGAGTTCTGCGCGAGCACATGGAGGAGCTGCACAAGATCTCCGAGATTCTGATCGAGCGCGAGACGATCGATAAGGACCAGTTCGAGCGCTTGCTCGCGGGCGAAGCCCCCGAGACCGTGTTCGTCGAGGAGGAGCCGAAGGCGCCGGAGGCCGAGCCGGAGAAGAAGCCGGAGCGCAAGCCGCAGCCCCAGCCGCGTCCCTTCCCGCTTCCGGGCGCGACGATGCAACCTCCGCCACCGGAAGGCGCCAAGGGATAGACGCGGCCGCTTGCGGCGGGGTGCTGCTCTTCACTATTCCGACCCCTCGCTCAAACGCGGCGGGGCCTTCTGGTTCGGTCTGCGATAGCAGCCGTGAAGTCGACCGTCGCATCTAGCCTGACCTCGGGCTTGCGGACGCGGACGCGCGCTCTCGAGATCGGAAATCGCTCGAGCAGAGAATCCGCGACGCTCGCGGCGAGGGCCTCGATCAGGTTGAAGTTCCTTCCCTCCGAGATCGCGCGGACGCACTCGACCACCTCGGTGTAGTCGACCGTGTCCTGAAGCTTGTCGCTGCGGACGCCCGCATCGTGGGCCACGAGCTCGATGTCGAAGAGGAAGCGCTGGCCGTTTTTCTTCTCCTCTGCGAGCGCGCCGTGGAAGCCCTTGAGCTCGAGGCCCTCGATCTGAATGAGGATCTCACTCACGCGACCACCGACCGAGCAGCGGCCAGGGCCTCGGTGTTCTCGCGAACGTCGTGCACCCGGAAGAGAGACGCGCCACGCTCGTAGGCGAGGACGTTGACCGCGACTCCGGCCGCGACCGTACCGGTGACGGCCTTGCGATCGCCCAGAATCCGCCCCAGGAAGCGCTTGCGGGAAGCGCCGACCAGTACCGGCCTGCCGATGGCGACCAGCTCGTCCATCCGCGCGAGCAGCTCGAGATTGTGCTTCACCGTCTTCCCGAACCCGAGGCCGGGGTCGAGGCAGACCCGCTCTTCCTGGATTCCTGCCGCCACAGCGGTTGCGAGCCGTTCTTCGAGGAATGACGCGACCTCGGCGACGACGTCGTCATAGCGCGGAGCGTCCTGCATGGTCCGTGGCTCACCCAGCATGTGCATGAGGCACAGGTAGGCGTTTGCGTCCGCGACGACTCCGGCCAGATCCGGGTCGGCACGCAGAGCCGTGACGTCGTTGACGAGCACCGCGCCTAGCTCGAGTGCGCGGCGGGCCACCTCCGCCTTCGAGGTGTCGATCGAGACCGGGAGGCCTGCGAGTCCCTCCAGCACGGGCTCTACCCGTCGAAGCTCCGCCGCCGCCGACACCCCCTCGGAACCGGGCCGCGTCGACTCCCCTCCAATATCGACCAGCACCGCTCCTTCGGCGAGGAGGCGCTTGGCCTGCGCGATCGCGCGCCCGGGGTCCAAGAAAGCGCCGCCGTCCGAGAAGCTGTCCGGCGTCACGTTGACAACGCCGATCACCGAGGGCCGTGGAAAGGCTTCCTCGAGGGGGGTGCTCACGGACCGAGCCTATCCTAGAGCCCGTGATCGACCTCCATTCGCACATCCTCCCGGGGCTCGACGACGGGGCCCGCACGCTCGCAGACAGCCGTGAGCTGGCTCGTGCGGCCCTGGAGGACGGCGTGCGATCGATCGCAGCCACCCCGCATGTCCGCGGGGACTATCCGACCAGCGTCGAGGCGATGGAGGCAGGCGTAGCGAGCGTGCGGCGGGACTTCGACGAGCACGGGATCGAGATCGAGGTGCTGCACGGCGGCGAGATCGCCCTCGACCGCCTCGGAGGTCTCTCCCGTGAGGAGCTCGAGCGGTTCACGATCGGGCAGTCCGGCCGCTACCTGCTCGTGGAGTTTCCCTATTCGGGCTGGCCGCTCGACTTAGAGCAGCGGCTGTTCGAGCTCCGGGTGGCCGGGCTCGAGTCCCTCCTCGCCCACCCGGAGCGAAACCGCGAGGTCCAGGCCGATCCGGCCCGGATCGAGCCGCTTGTCGCGGCCGGAACGCTGGTGCAGTTGACCGCAGCCTCGCTCGATGGCCGCATCGGGCGCTCCTCGCAGGCGGCAGCCGAGAGCTTGCTCGCCCGCGGGCTCGCCCATGTAATCGCAAGCGACGCGCACACGCCCGACGTCCGCGAGGTGGGGATGGCCGCCGCGGCAGCGTCCCTCCGAGACCAGGGGCTCGCGCGCTGGCTGGTCGAGGACGCCCCGGCTGCGATCGCCGCCGGGGACCGGGTCCCGACACGCCCAGCACGCCGAAAGCGCCGATTCGGGCTCTAGCCAGGAGGCTCGGGTCAAGCCCTCCTACGAGACGAGAGTTGCACGGAAGCCGTACCGCCGCTCGTCGTCGAGCGGCTTGCCGCTGCAGGAGAATGGAGTCGAGAAGAGGCCGCACCCGGCGATCCGCGTGCTCGCGTTCGCCAGGATCAGCTCGAATCTCACCGCACCTCGCACCCTCACTCGAACAGTCGTCTTCCCACCGGCTCCGGCCGGGAGCGAGCGCACCGACACCGCGCCGCTCCTGCGGTAGACGAGCAGGCGCGCCTCGGAGCCCCTTGACCGCGGTGGGAGGAGCAAGTCGAGTCGCAACCGGCTCGACGTCGCAGTGGCGGCCCGGAAGCCGAAGGAGCGACTAGTCAGGTGCTCGAGGGACTGAGAGCGCCAGCCGGTGGAAGCTCCGCGAGCTCGAAGCGTCCACGTCCGCGACGCGGGCGGGTGAGGGTAGGCCGTCCCCTCCTCGTAGCCGGTGGCGGGCATTCGGTTCACGGCGGTGAACCCCGCGAAGACGGCGCCGAAGGAAAGTCCCCGGGCCGACACAGCGGCGCGAGTGGCGGCTAGCGAGTAGAGACCACCTCCGCCCTTTGTCCCGTCAGCCTGCTCCCAGACCTCACGCACGAGGGCGGAGTCGAATCTCTCGGACAGATAGCGCCAGAAGATCCAGGCGCCGTAGTGGTACGGCGCGAAGCTGAGGTCGAGCGGGATCGTCGAGCGTGAGAGCGGGCTCGCGTTCAGGAACTGGCGGTTGTCGTTCACGTCGTCGAACACCTCGTCTTCGATCCACGCAGCCGTGCCCTCCATGAGCCACGTGTCCTCGAGGTAGTCGTACGAGAACTGGACGGCGTGGAAGAACTCGTGTGCCGCGGTCACTTCGAGCGCAGCGAGCCCGCTCGTCGGCCCAGGGAACTGAGTGCGGGCGAAGTCGTCGTCCACCACGCAGTAGGCGGAGGCTGATGAGCGCTGGACATCGGGGTCGTCGCTCGCGCAGTAGCCATAGGCGGTGTCGCCGACGTCCGCGAGGTAGACGTCGAGGCGACCGTCGCCGCCGTTTTCCGGTGAAAGCGAATCGGTCTTTGGGGCGCGGTACCCCATCGCGTCGACCTCGGTCGCCCAGACCTGCTGGAACACTCCGAGGGTCGTTCGAGCCCACTCGGGGACCGTGCCGGGGTCTCCGTCCGCGCCCGGCGGGGCGTCGTCGGTGGACTCGACCCAGTGGATGCAGAGGTTGGCGTCGCACAGGCGAGCCTCCGGCACCGTGTAGGCCGGGCCCCACCCTTCGACCGCCTTCCCCGTTGGCCGCGCAAGCAGCCTCTGTGCGGCCGAGCGTCGCGCCGGTGACAGACCGGCGAGGCCGGCTTTAAGGTCGCGCAGGGCCAGGGTCAGCTCGTGCTTGGAGGCGGCGGCCGCGCCAGGTGTGGAGCGGTTTGCATGCTCTGGCGCCAGGATCGCCAGCACCCGATAAAGAGCATCGGTGGGCGCCACAGCGGCGGGCGCAGGGGCAGCCGCCGTCGCTCCGACGAGCACGCAGAGTGCACACAGACCTCCGAGCCGACGCAGCTGCCGGCCCCGCGCAGTGATCCCCATCAAACCCTCCCCAGGGCTCTCCCTCTGCTTCCATCTAACTGGAGAAACCCTGTTTAGTCCAGACTTGGGCCCATGGCGATTCGCGCCTACGTCGGCCTGGGAAGCAACCTCGGAGACCGCGAGGCGACGCTCTTGCGCGCGCTCGAGCTCCTGGCCGCGGAACCGGGGCTCACCGTGACTGCGGTGTCGGTTTTCCGCGACACGGAGCCCGTCGGCTACATCGAGCAGCCCCACTTCCTGAACGGCGTCGCTGCGGTCGACACCGAGCTGTCGGCGCGTGAGCTTCTCGATCGCCTACTCGGCGTCGAGCGCTCGCTCGGCCGGCGCCGGAACGGGCCCCGCTTCGGCCCACGCACGGTCGACCTTGACCTTCTCCTCTACGGCGACGCCACGATCGACGAGGCCGGGCTCTCCGTTCCTCATCCACGCCTGGGGGAGCGGCGCTTCGTGCTAGAGCCCCTCGCCGAGCTGGATCCGGCGTTGACGCTGCCGGACGGGCGGAAAGTCCTCGACCTCTTGGTTCAAAGCTAGAATCAGAGCATGTCCCACCTCGACGAGCTGGACGAGTACGAGGCGGACCTCGAGCTTCGCCTGAAGAGGGAGTACACGGCCGTCTTCGGCCTCTTCCGCTACTGCGTGGTCACGCAGGACTCGACGTACCTCTGCAACCACCTCGATCTGAAGGTTGTGCCCCAGACGAGCTACCCGTTCTTCCATCTGCGCATGGACGATGTCTGGGTCTGGGACAAGAACCGCCCCAGCCGGATCATCCCGCGTGCCGAGGTCTACACCTCGAGCGACGTGACCATCGAGGAGCTCCGTGCTGAGGGCGAGTCGCCCCCGCTTACACCCGAGACGCTCGCCGAAAAGCTCGGCGAGCCCCTCGCAGGCGACGACGACGCGTCGTAGGGGCGGGGCTCCTCGCCCGGACCGCCGGTGAGGCGCTGACCATGCTCCTGGTCGTCGACGTCGGCAATACGCAGACCGTGCTCGGCCTCTACGACGGCGGGTCGCTCGCCGCACACTGGCGCGTTGCGACGGAGGCCGACCGGACCGCGGACGAGCTTGCCGTCCTGCTCGCTCGACTCCTCGAGCTTCGCGACATGAGCTTCGACGATGTGGGGGGCGTCTGCGTATCGTCGACGGTGCCTTCACTCATTCGTTCGTATGCCGAGCTTTGCGAGCGCTACGTGGAGGCGCCCCTCCTCGTTGTCGGCCCCGGGGTCAAGACGGGCATTCCGATCCTCTACGACGATCCTCGCGAGGTGGGCCCCGACCGGATCGTGAACGCCGTGGCGGCGCGCGAGCGCTACGGCGCGCCGTGCATCGTCGTGGACTTCGGGACCTCCACGAACTTCGATGCCGTCTCCGCCTCGGGTGAGTACGTCGGCGGTGTCCTGGCGCCCGGTGTCGAGGTCTCGATGGACGCGCTCTTCGCCCGAGCCGCGCGGCTCACCAAGGTCGACTTCGTCGCGCCCACGCAGGCGATCGGAAAGACAACCACGCAGGCACTTCAGGCTGGTGTCGTGTTCGGTTTCGCGGGTCAGGTGGACGGAATCGTCGGCCGCATGCGTGGGGAGCTGGGGGAGGACGCACACGTCGTCGCGACCGGCGGGCTCGCCACGCTCATCGCGCCACATTCCCGGACCATCCAGGACGTCGACCCGCTCCTCACGCTCGAGGGCCTGCGCCTGGTCTGGGAGCTGAACGCGTAAGGCGCCTAGGAGCGCTTGACAACGGCCTTGTCCAGGTGTGCGCGCTGGAGGGGGTTCACCCAGACCGAGTGCACCCAGGGTCGCCGGAGGAGCATTGTCCGGCCGTAGGCCAGCGGCACGATCCCGGCCCGCTCGGTCACCCAGATGCGGTCGATCTCGTGATACAGGCGCATGCGCTCGTCCTGATTTCCGAGCGACCGTGCCTGGTCGAGCTTCTCCATGATCTCGTCGTCGCTGTAGAAGGGCCAGCCGGTCTGGAAGAACCCGCGGAAGACGCCGTCGGGGTCCGGGTAATCGGCCGACCAGCCGGCAACCCACGCATGGGCAGTCCCGACCGCGCACGGGTCTGGCAGTCCCGTCTGGGCCGTCACCGTGACCTTGGCCCCGATCGCCGCCCACTGCTCCGCGAGGGCGTCCCCGAACTGGAACCAGCTCGGGACGAGAACCTCGATCGGGGGCAGTCCGCGGCCCTCGGAATAGCCCGCCTCGGCCAGGAGCTCGCGCGCGCTCTCCGGGTTGTACTCGAGAGCGACTCGGTGCGAGTGCCCAGGCATCGCCGGCGGGATCGCGCCGCCCCTGGCCGCGGGTCGGTTGATGCTGTTGGTGCCGGCGAGAAGCGCCTCGCGGTCGATAGCGTGCGCGAACGCTTTGCGGAGGTGGACGTTCGAGAACGGAGCCACATCGGCGCGAAAGCCGAGGTAGTTGAGCCAAAGCTCAGGGACGATCTCGGCGACGGTCTCGGGGGCGTCGCGGACGCTCTCGCCGTAGACGGGGAGCAGGTCGTACTGACCTTCTTTCCAGCGCTCCGAGACGTCCATCGACTTCGTCTTGAAGTCGAAGTGGAGCTCCCGGACGTTACCTCTGGGCTCGAGCCAGTGCGGGTTTGCCACCAGCAGCGCATGGTCGTCGTCGAACTCCGAGAGCATGAACGGCCCGTTCCCGACGAGGTTCTCGGGCTTCCGCCAGTCCTCTCCTAGCTCCTGGCACTTGTGCTTCGGCCAGGGGAACGACCACGCGGAGGCGAGGATGTAGGGGAAGAAGTTGCGCGGCTCCCGCAGGCGCACCTCCAGCGTGCGCTCGTCGAGCGCGACCGCGAGTTCGACGTCCTCCATCATGAACGCAGTCCGCGTCCGCTCCTCGCGCATGCTCCGCCACGCGAAGGCGAAGTCCTCGGCCGTGAGCGGTTCGCCGTCACTCCACTTGCACCCCTCGCGCAGGCGGAAGAGGTAAGTCAGCCCGTCGCTCGAGACGCGGAAGTTGTCCGCCATCGCCGGCACCACGTTCAGGTCGCCGTCGATCATCAGGAGCCCTCGAAAGAGGTGCTCCGTGAAGTAAGCACCGTCCGAGGTATAGACGTCACCCGGCACGACCGCGTCCGGCTTCGTGACAGCTGTCGAGATGCTCTCGGTCGGCTCGACCTGGGGCGGATCCTCGACCCGGCAGCAGAACGCCTCGTCGTAGAGCTCCTCGGCCTCCTCGAAGTTGAAGGCTAGGTGCTGAGCGAGAGCCATCTTGAAGAGCGTGTCCCGGGCCCGGCGCTCGTCGCCGAGGCGGACGAGGAAGTCGCGCGCCTTTCGGTAGTGCTCGAGCGCTTCCTGGTCTGCATAGAGCGCCCGCGCCGCATCGCCCGCTTTCAGCAGGTACTCGACCGCCTTCTCCGGCTCATTCGCCTCGTCAAAGTGCCGGGCGAGCAGCGCGAAGACCTCCTCGGGCGACTCCCGGTAGATCTCCTCGAGCGCCTCGCCGACGCGCTTGTGGAGCTTGCGCCGCGTCGACTCGAGCAGGTTCGCGTAGGCCACCTCCTGG
>DATLQD010000097.1:0-8841 GCA_035535315.1 Gaiellaceae bacterium | reverse complement strand
ATGATCTTCACGTTCCTACGGTCGAACTCGGGCTTGATCTTGGCCATGTAGCCGAGCTCGGTCGTACACACTGGGGTGAAGTCCCGGGGATGCGAGAACAGCACCGCCCACGAGTCCCCGATCCAGTCGTGGAAGCTGATCGGGCCTTCCGTGGTCTCCGCCTCGAAGTCCGGTGCCGTATCGCCAATTTGCAGAGCCATCTTCCTCCTCTTGTCGCAACCAAACCTTGCCACCGTTCCCGACCGCGTCGGCAATTCTCCTCGCTCTCGAGGTCGCTGTCCACCAGGGACCCTCTCCCTTCGAGCATGACCCCCGACCCGAGCGGCTGATCACGGCCAGGCCGGTGCTGCGTTCGGCTTCACCACGAACCGCCCCGATGGGCGGTGTGCCCGCTCACATGGTCAACGTGCAGGTGTCGGTGCGCTTGCTCGTGCAGGCGCCCAACCAGCTCGTGAAAATTGCGTGTGCATCGGGAGCCGCCGTCAGCGTGACCTGCGTCCCGTAGGGGAACCAGCCCCCGCAGATGCTCTCACACGCGATCCCTGCTGGGCTGGAGCTGACGGCTCCGGGCTCGGTCTTCTCGACCGAGAGGGCTTCGGGCTGCTCGACGTCGGCTCGCGTGGTTCCAACGGTCGTTCCGTCGATGTACAGAGTCGCCGTATTCTCCGCGTTGGCCTTCCGGTAATACCCCTGCTTCAGGTAGCTAGGACAGCACATGTAGAGCGTGGCCATTTGCGTGCGCGGGAGTGCGAGCTCATCGTTCACGTACACCTCGACGAAGCCGACTGTCGGATCGGCCGAGAACCCGACCTGCGCCTCGAACCGGATCCACTCGCCCGTCCGCAGGAGGCCCAGGTCGAACTCCTCCCCCGTCAAGCTGCAAGTAGTCGTCGAGACGGTTCCGGTTCGCGAAGTCAGAACCATCCTGCGCCGGGTGTCGGATCCGTCGTCGCGGATCGCGAAGTCGAGCGGTACCGAGCAGTTCGAGCCGTTGTGGTGCCACTGGGTGAAGACGTTCCAGGTGCCCGAGTCGTCCGAAGTCGGGAAACCGGAGGCAAAGTAAACGGACCATCCGAACCAGCGCACGTCGCCCTCCTGGAACAGCATCGCGTAGTTGAGGACCTCGGCGCGCTCGCCCGTGGTCTGGACGGTAGGGAAGTGGTCGCCTGGCTCCACTGTGAACTTGCCGGCGTATGCCCCTTGAATCCTGACCTCGGACTGGACGGTGATGTCGTCGTTCGGGTCTCCTCCTTGCTGCTCGAAGCTCCACTGCAAGGTGTCTGCGGTCTCGAAGTCACTGCTGAAGAGCACCGAGGCGGAAGCGGGCGCGGCTGCGGTCACGCAGAGCACGAGGACACAAGCGAGAGTAGGTGCAATTTCGCGACCCCACGGCAGCAGGCGGCGCAATGCTCGCTCCAAGGCTTTTCCCCTCATGACCCCGCTCGATTGTCGCAGGAAAGGCGGCCTCAGCCTGACCGCCGCAGGCGCGACGCGGCTTGGACGCACCAACCGGTGGCCGTCCGCCACCCGTTGATATGGTCGAGGCCAAGCGTCGTATCGCCGCCAAATCGCGATACACCCGCGCCGGAAACCACTGATGGAAACAAACGCCCAAAAGCGCTGGCTCGCGCTCTACATCCTCTGCCTCGGGGACATCATGATCGTCCTCGACTCGACGATCGTGAACGTCGCCCTGCCCTCGATCCGGGCCGATCTTGGGTTCTCGCAGGCCTCGCTCGCCTGGGTCGTGAACGCCTACTTGCTCACGTTCGGCGGCTTTCTCCTGCTCGGAGGCCGGCTCGGTGACCTCTACGGTCAGCGGCGACTGTTCCTGATCGGGATCGTCCTCTTCACAAGCGCATCGCTGGCCTGCGGCCTCGCCGGGTCGCAGGAATTCCTGATCGGGGCTCGTGCGGTACAGGGCCTGGGCGGTGCGATCGTTTCGGTCGTCGTCCTCTCGTTGATCATGATCATGTTCACCGAGCCCGCTGAACGTGCGAAAGCGATGGGCGTCGTCGGCTTCGTCCTGTCCGGCGGCGGCACCGCCGGTGTGCTCCTCGGAGGCGTCCTCACGGACGTGCTGAGCTGGCACTGGATCTTCCTCGTCAACATCCCGGTCGGGATTGCCGTCTTCACGCTCTGCGTGGTGCTGTTGCCGACCGACGGCAAGTCGGCTGGGGACGGTCGCCTCGACATCGCCGGAGCCGTCACCGTGACGGCAGCTCTCATGCTCGCCACCTACGCGATCGTGAACGGGAACGAGACGGGCTGGACGTCGGGAGAGACCGTAGGCCTCCTGGTCGGGGCAGCGGTGCTCCTGGCCATCTTCCTCACCATCGAGGCACGGGTGAGCTCTCCCCTCATGCCCTTGGGCCTCTTCCGCTTTCGGAATCTCTCGACGGCAAACGCAGTCGGCGTCCTCATGGCGGCCGCCATGTTCGGGTGGTTCTTCTTCTCTGCGCTCTACCTCCAGCAGGTACTCGGATATAGCCCCCTCGAGGTTGGGCTGGCCTTCCTGCCGTCGACCCTGGTCTGGGGTGCCTCCTCGCTCTTCGTCTCCGACAAGCTCATCGTGCGCTACGGCGTCAAGGTGCCGATGATCGCCGGGCTCATGCTCTTCGTCATCGGCCTGCTCCTGTTTGGGCGCGCTCCCGTGGACGGCAATTTCGCCGTGGACATCCTCCCCGGCATGATCCTGCTCGGCTTCGCCGGCGGGATCACCTTTAACCCGATCCTCATGGCCGCGATGGGCGACGTCGCACCGACCGAGGCAGGCCTTGCCTCGGGCATTGTCAACACGGCGTTCATGATGGGCGGCGCCCTCGGGCTGGCCGTCCTCGCCAGCCTGGCCGCTTCCCGGACCGACAGCGGGCTCGCCTCGGGCGACGCCACTGCTACGGCCCTGAACAGCGGTTTCCACGCGGCGTTCCTCGGCGGCGCCGCCTTTGCGCTTGTTGGTGCCGTGCTCGCCGCGGTCCTCCTCCACCCGGCGGCCGCCCCCGCCCACGGTGAAGGCGCTTCGTCCGCCGAGGAAACCGTTGGCGAGGCGCTCCCGGAGGAGCAAGGAGCGGCGGCCCGATAACCGCCACAGCGGCCGCACGCTTCCCGCGCGGGCCACGGAATGAGCGCTACCGGTCGGTGACGATCGCCACCTCGCCGTGCTCGTCCATCAGGCGCTCCATCGAGGTGTAGAGAATCCACACGAGCGGATAGTCCCTGCCCCAGCTGTTCTTCAGCTTGAATGCCTGGCGCGCATCGCTTGCTCCGTAAATGCAGACGGAGTGACCGCCGCGAACTCGTCCGAGATCCCCCTCGCCGATCCAGTGGTCGAACCCGCCGTCGGGCGAAGGCTTTGCGACCGGGCGGTCGAAGTTCGAGTACCAGTTGACTCCGATCGCGACCGGCAGACCACTCGCTATGGCGGTTCGGACCTCGTCGGTCGACCCGGCCCATCGGTTTCGTTGGACGCCCTCATCTTTCGAGCGTGGCTTCGGCCGATAGGGAATCGGGACTCCGTCGGGGCCCATGCGCATCGAGATGACTCGCACAAGTCCCTCGTCCCGGCAGACGTCGTAGCCCGCGCGGACACTCGTCCCATGGTCGTCCCCGGGATTGGTGTCCGGCCACTCGTCGATCTTCTTTGCTTCATTCCAGACGTCGAGTGGGTTGTACCGCCGGCCCGGATTGAGGAGCCCGAGCGCCTTGGCCTGGGCGATGTTCGTGATCGCCCGCTCCATCGAGATCCCGTGCCCGACGCAGGAGCCCTCCTTCCCCTGGTCGTGCCCCCAGTGCCACCACGGGAGACGGAGTACGCGCTCGACATGCGCCACCGCACGCGGAGCGACGGCGCTGTACGGGTACTTCTCCACGTGCTCGAAGTCGGTCGGTTCGCGTCGGCCGAGCGGGTACTCCCCACGTGCAGCTGGGTTTCGCCGGAGCCTGAACGGCAGGCTAGGCATCGGCGGAAGAGGTGTCTGCGGCAGTCGTCACGTTTACCTCCGGGGTCGTGGGGCTTCACGCGGGCGACCTGCCGCAGTCCTGAAGCCGCCGCTCGATTAGCCTCACGCCAACTCGGGATGAAGTCAAGCCAACTCGGGATGAAGTCAAGCCCGCCGCAGGCACCGATAGCGTGGCGCCGTGCGTACACGCCGGCGCCTCCTCGTGGCTCTCATCGCTCTTCTCGTCGGCGCGGGCGGAATCTTCCTCGGGGGTGTCGTCCTCGCGGGTGGCGACGAGGCGGGGCCCACCGCTCCCGAAGGCGGGACTGTCCGGGTCGATCCGCCGGCACCCCCGCTGGCCGGCACCGACCCGATCACCGGCGCCACGGTCGCCCTCGCGCGCGTGAAAAGGAAGCCGGTGATCATTCACGTCTGGGCGTCCTGGTGCAACGCCTGTGCGAACGAGGCGCCACTCGTACGCCGGTTCGTCGAAAAGCACCGTCGCCGCGTGATCGTCCTCGGGCTCGACCTCCAGGACACGCCACGGGCCGCGAAGGCCTTCTATGCCCGCTACGGCTGGACGCATCGAGTCATCTCGGATCCCGATGGTCGCCAGGCTGCGCGGCTCGGCGTTCAGGACCTCCCAACGACGATCTTCCTGGATCGAGGGCACCTGATGGTCGCCAGGGTCGAGGGGCCCGCGACGCTCGCGGAGCTCGAGGACGGGCTCGCTCGCGCGCAGGATCGGACGTGAAGGTGGCAGGCCGGGGGCCATGCGGCGCACGCCGTCCAGGCGGACAGGAACACTAGGACCGTGCGCGCAGTCACCTTCATCGACAGCGAGCCGACGTTTCGGCCCTATCCCTTCGCTCTCTCGCTCGATTCGCCCGTCGCGCACGCAGTCGCCGACGCGAGGGTGGCGCTCGCACGCACGCCGGGGCGCTTCGACGGGCCGATCGCGTTCTCCCACGGAGTCTCACCGGAAGGCGCGATCCTCTGTCGCGCCGGACGCTACGCCGAGGCCCTCGTCGTCTTCCAGGAGCCGACCCTCGCCTATCGCCTCGGGTTTGCCCTCGGCGTCCAGCTGTTCGTCGAGCGCCCCGAGGGCGTGACCCTTTTCCAGCTCCGCGGCCCCTCGATCGGCCGCGATCCGCTCCTGTGGACCGCGTCTGCTTCCGGCGGCCTGGCGCCCGGGGAAGGGCCACTCCAGGCCGTGCTCGCCGACGCGCGCGAGGAGATCGGCCTCGGCGCCGACGACCTGGAGGATCTGCGGCCCGTGGCAATCTGCCTGAACGACGACTCCGGTTCGGCGCTCGTCGTCTACCAGGCGCAACTCCGTGCGGGGGCGGAGCCCGAGCCCGACAAGGTGAAGGTCGCCGAGCTGCACTGGGCGGCCCGCCCCTCCAATCTGCGTGCCCAGGTTTCGGGCGACACGATCGCCTGCTGGGACGCGATCGAGCGTCGGCGCGCGCAAGAGCTGGAACCGCAGAAGACGCCACGATAGGGGGATATGGCCTTGTAGCCGGCAGGCCGATGCTCATATCGGAGCCTCCTGCCGCATGCCCAAAGACGCCAAGCCCGCTGACGACACCGAAAAGGGATTCGGGACCGGACTTCGTGCCCAGCTCCAGCGTCGCCGTGACTCCGCGCAAGAAGAGCTGGACGCCTCAAACGAGGCTTTCGAGTCCGCCAAGGCGCTTGCCACCGCGCCGCCGATCGCGAATGGAAACGGCGACGGGCACGCGGTGCTCGAAACCGTTAGGGCCGAGCTCGCGGCCGCACTCGCGCGCGAGCAGGACCTCCGAGCCTTTCTGACCGATCAGATCGAGACGCGCGAGCGCGAGCTCGACGTCGACCACGAGCTGTCCGCTCGCTCCGCAGAGCTGGACGCAAAGCTCGGCAAGCTCGAGGCCGCCGAGCTGGAGCTCGAAACGCGCGAGCATAAAGTGGCCGAGCAGCTCGAGGCGCTGGAGAAGGACCGCAAGGAAGTCGCCGCGGCGCGCGAGGACCTCGACGCGACTCGAGCCCGCGTGGCCGGCAAAGAGACGCTCACGAGCGACCTCCAGGAAGAGCTCGACCAGAAGCTTCACGATCTGAAGGCCGCTGACCGCGAGCACGAGAAGCTTGCCGCGGAGCTCGGCAAGAAGGCTGGAGCGCTCGAGGGTGCCGAGGCGAAACTTGCCCGCCGCGAAGAGGCTCTTGCCTCACACGAGTCCGAGTTCAAGAAGCGCGCCGAAGCAGAGACTCGGCGTGTCACCGAGCGCGAAGCGGCAGTCCGCCAGGCCGAGAAGGAGCTTCCGGCTCGCGAGCAGCAGCTCGTCATGCGGGAGCGCGAGCTTGCGAAGGAGGCCTCGCGGGTCAATGCGAAAGCCGAGGCCCTGAACGAACGAGATACCGAGCTCTCGGAACGGGAGGCGCGCCTCAAAGACGACGCTTTGCGTCTCGAAAACGAGCTCACGAACGGCGGCAAGGCGGCGCAGGAGGCACTCGACCGCCTCAAGCAGCTCGATGCCCGCGAGCTGGACCTGACGGCCCGCGAAGCCGACCTGGGCAGGCGCGAAGCACACGTCGGTCGGATCGAGTCGGAGGAAAGCCGCGGCCTCGACCTCGACGAGCTCGACGAGCGCCTCAAGGAGCGTGAGCACGAGCTCGCCGCTCGCGAGAGGGAGATCGAGACGGAGGAGAAGCTCGCTGCCTCGGTCCGCAAGCAGCTCGACAAGAAGGACAAGCGCCTCACTCAGCTCGAAGACACGATGAAGGATCGGATTCGCGAGCTCGACGAGCGCGAGGCCGAGGTCGAGGCACGCGAGGTCGGGACGCAGGCCGAATCCGAGCTACGCGAGGACAAGCTCGAGCGCCGCGAAGACGAGCTGGCCAAGCTCGAGGAACGGCTCCTCCTGAAGGAGAACGAGTTGAAGACGTACGTCGCGCAGGTCCAGGGAGCTCTCAAGCGCCGCGAAGACGAGTGGGCGCTGAAGGTCGATGCGCGGGACGGCGACGATCAGATTTAGTTGGCAGTACCTGTCTACAAGGGATCCTTCGGGCGGCGCGAAGCAGAGCGCCTCCTCTGGCGCGCCGGCTTCGGCCCGAGGCGCGGCCAGGCCGAGAAGCTCGCGAAGCTAGGCCTCAGGAAGGCGGTAGCTTCTCTCGTGTCTCCGCCAAGGGAGCGGCTCACCGGGCCTGCCCCCCGCGACGACGACGGCAACGCGCTTGCGCCGCAGGACGCGTGGGGCCACGACCATCTCTGGTGGCTCGACCGCATGGTGCGGACGAGGCGCCCCCTCGTCGAGCGCATGACGCTCGTCTGGCACGACTGGTTCGCGACCTCGAACGACGGGGTCGGCTCCCAGAAGTTGATGCTGCGGCAGAACGCCCTGTTCCGGAAACGGGCGCTCGGCTCTTTCTCGGATCTCCTGGTCGACGTGACGCGAGACCCGGCCATGTTGCTCTGGCTCTCCGGGACGGACAATTCACGCTGGGAGCCAAACGAGAACTACGCACGCGAGCTCATGGAGCTCTTCACACTCGGGGCGAGTCGCGGGTACACGGAGCGCGATGTCCGCGAGCAGGCACGGGCGCTCACGGGCTTCCGAAACGACTGGAACGACTCGGGCCCGAGGAACTTCCGCTACGACCGGGAGCGGCACGACCCCGGGATGAAGCGGATCTTCGGGAAGCGGGGCACGTTCGACTGGAAGGACTCCTGCCGCCTCTGTATCCACCACCGGCGGCACCCGTCATTTTTCGTCCCCAAGCTGTGGAGCTACTTCATCCCGAAGCCCCCGAGCGCGACGACACGAGTCGCCCTCGAGCGCCTCTATGTGAGTAGCAACTATTCCGTGCGGCCGGTCGTTGCCGCGATCCTGAAGCACCCGGACCTCTACAAGGGACCGCGCATGGTCAAGCCGCCGATCGTGCTCGCCGCCGGGATGCTACGAGCGCTCGGCCGCGGTGTGGATACGGACGCCTGGGCCTGGATCGGAGACATGTGCGGTCAGCACCTCTTCTATCCGCCTAACGTCGCCGGCTGGCAGGACGAGCGCTGGCTCGACACCGCGACGTTTCGCGGCCGTTGGCACGCGGCCAATCGCGCGCTCGAGCCCTATGCCAAGGATCCGGACGACGAGCGTGGCTCGGAGCCCCGCGACGCTGCTCAGCTCGTTGCGCGCGCGATCGCGTTCTGGGGTTCTCCCACGATCTCGGCCCCCACGCGGGGTGCCCTGGTCGGGTTCGCCCAACAGGCGATCGCAGACGCGAACGAAGACTGGAAGCAAGAGGTCTACCCGGTGCTGATCCAGAACGCTCTCCGCCAGCTCATCCCCACCTCCCCCGACTACCAGACCAGCTAGAGGCTCATGACTCCCTCCCGTTCCTGCCACTGCAACGAGTTCTCACGCTCCCACCTCGTGCGTCGGGCCGTCGCCGAGGCGGGTCGCGGCCTGCCGGCGATCGAGCCCGGCATGCCTCTCCCAGCCGGCACCGGCCTCGACAGGCGAACGTTCCTCGCACGGAGCGCAGGGCTCGCACTCGGCGTGTACGGCGCGAGCAAGCTGAGCTTCGACCTGCTCGACGAGGGCATTGCCCGGGCTGCCTCGGCTCCGCCCGGCCGGGTTCTCGTCTCCGTCTTCCTCGACGGAGGGGCCGACTCGATGTCCGTCCTCTTCCCGAGCGGAGACCCCCGGTACCGCAGGCTCCGACCTCAACTTGCGCTCCCCGAGTCGGCAGGACAGGCTTTCGCAGAGGACTCGCGCCTGCGCTGGCATCCCGCGGCGGCGCCCCTGGCCGCGCTGCACGCTGAGGGGAAGCTGACGACGATGCCCGCGGTCGGATACGCGGACCCCGACCAGTCCCACTTCACGTCTCGCCACTACTGGGAGGTGGGAGCAACCAGCTCGCAGCTCCG
>DATLQD010000096.1:0-8768 GCA_035535315.1 Gaiellaceae bacterium | reverse complement strand
CCGCGCTGCTTCATCTCGCGAAGCTCGGTGAGCGGGAGCTTTCCAGCGGTGGGTGGTCGGCTACTCATGCACTGCTCCTTCCAGAGGGACGTTGTCGATCAGCCGGACGCGTCCGACGCGGACGGCGGCGGCGAGAATCGGTCGGGCTTCGAAGCGTGCCACTTCGATGTATTCCGGCTCGAGGAGCGGCTCCTCGGCCAGGGCCGCACGTGCCGCGGCGACAGCGTCGTCTCCGCGGCGGTGGGCCAGTTGGGCGGAGAAGAGCGCCCGGGGAAGGGCCCGGGCAGCATGCCGCTCCTCCGCGGAAAGGCGCGTGTTCCGCGAGCTCAGAGCGAGATTGTCCATATCGCGAACAGTGGGGATCACACGAATTTCGAGCTCCAGGTTCAGGTCACGCACGAGCCGCTCCACGATCGCCGCCTGCTGCGCGTCCTTCTCGCCGAAATAGGCCCGCGCCGGGCGAACGATGTTGAAGAGCTTCAGACAGACCGTTGCGACGCCGCGAAAGTGGCCGGGCCGCGCGTCACCCTCGAGACCCCGTGAGAGCTCCTCGACCTCGACCCAGGTCTGGAAACCTTCGGGATACATGTCCTCGACGGACGGGACGAACAGGACATCGACCCCAGCGCGTTCTGCGGCGAGCGCGTCGGCCTCCAGGTCTGGTGCGTAATCGGCGAGGTCTTCTGGATCGTCGAACTGCGACGGGTTCACGAAGATGCTGACGACGACTGCGTCACACTCGCGGCGGGCCGCAGCCAGGAGCTCGAGATGGCCGCGATGCAGGGCGCCCATGGTGGGGACGAGCCCGATCCGGCCACGGCCTCGCTCGGGCTCGAGCGCCGCTCGAAGGCCCGAGATCGTCCGCGCCCTCCTCACGAGGCGACCGCCTCAGCAGTCGCCTCGCTGAGGAGGCGATAGAGAGGTTCGAGATCGGGCCTGTGCTCGCGAATCGCCTCTACATGGCCCTCGACCGTCGCCCAGTCCCCTCGCACGTGCGGCCCGGTGGGTGCAAACCCGTTCTCGATCGTCCGGCGCATGAGCGGCTCGAGCGCCGCCGTCGGCGCCCCGGCCGCTGCAAAGAGCTCCGCGGCCGCCGAGTGGAGCGTCACCAGAAAGCTTGCGGCCATTGTGGCGCCGGCGTGGTAGAGCGGCCGGCGCTCGTCCGCGAGGTTGAATGGCTCGAGCCCGAGCAGCCGCGCCAACTCGAAGCCGGCCGCCTCGGCCTCGGTATCGGCGCCGCTAACGGCCGCCCAGGCGCCGTCGAGCTGCTCCGGGCCACGCGCGAGCGTGAAGGTCTGGAGCGGGTGGAGGCTGAAGCGTCGTGCGTGCGGCGACAGGGCCTCGAGACTGCAGGCCCCGCTCGTGTGTGCGACCCAGGGGCCAACGGGGATTTGCCGTGCGATCTCGACGATCGCGCGGTCGGGGACGCAGAAAAGGATCAGCTCCGCATCGCCGCACTGGAGCTCCCGGCCGGCGACGCGCGTCGGGATGCGCTCCGCGAGCCTTCCGGCCACGGCCTTCCCGACGCGTCCGGCGCCGACGACACAAACGGTTTCGAATCGCACTGAGGCTCCAGTTCCTTGTGGATACCGGGCACGGCGAGTCTACCCCGTCGGCGTGCCCCCGGAACCGACTGACCCCAGGTCGATACGGACGGTCAGGAGGCGGGCGAACGCCGCGTCCATCTCAGTTCTTGGCTTCGGCCTCCGGATCGAGCTTCAGCGCCAGCGAGTTGATGCAGTACCGCTGCCCGGTCGGCTGCGGCCCGTCGTCGAAGACGTGGCCAAGGTGCGAGTTGCATGCGGCGCACACGACCTCTGTCCGCCGCATGAACAGACTCCGGTCCTCCTCGGTCTCGACAGCCTCCTCGTCGGCGGGCGCGTAGAAGCTCGGCCAGCCCGAGCCGGACTCGAACTTCTCGTCCGACCGGAAGAGCTCAGCTCCGCACGCGGCGCACCTGAAGACACCCTCCTCCTTCACGTCGTTGTATTCGCCGCTCCAGGGCCGCTCCGTTCCCTTCTCGCGCAGTACGTGGTACTGCTCGGGCGTCAGCTCGCGGCGCCATTCCTCGTCGGTCTTCTCCACCTTGCTGGACAATCGCTCCACCTCCTTGACCAGAGCCTAGCGGCGGCGTCAGGAGCCGCCGAGCAGCCAGTCGAGCGCGTCCGGCCAGTGATCCAGGAGGAGGTGACCGGCATTCGGCACGAGCTCGAATTCCGCCCGCGGGAGGTGTGCAGCCTGATATTCGGCATGGGAGCGTGGTACGAGCACGTCCAGGTCGCCTTGCCAGAGCCTCACCTCGGTCGGCACGTCCGCGAGCTCGAAACCCCAGGCCTTCGCGAAAGCGAGGTCGTCGTCGACCCAGCCGCCGCTTCCTTGGCGGACGGACTCGACGAACGAGTCCCGCACTATCGCCCGGACCTCGGGGCGGGCGAGCATAGCCTGGTCGGGAGCAGGAAGCTCCGAGGCAATGGCGTCGAGCAGCTCGTCCGGTTCGCTCCTGATCGTCTCGACCTGCGGGTCGAGGAGAGCGGTGATTGCCTCTTTACCCTCGACGGCGGCTCCGAACTCCTCCAGGTTCACCTCGGCCATCCCCTCGAGGAAGTCGAAGGCCGGGTCGTCTGACGGCGCCGCACCCACGAGGACGGCCGCCCGGGTCACGCGATTCGCGAGGAGCGCGGCGCAGGCGAGGGTGTGGGGCCCTCCGCCCGAGACGCCCATGAGCCCGAACCGCTCGAGGTCGAGGTGATCGGCCAGGGCCTCGGCATAGGTGGCCGCCGAGGCAACCCGGCGATCGGGATCCCGCCTCGATCGCCCGTATCCCGGGCGGTCGTACGCGATCCAGCGGATTCCGCGGTCGAGGTAGACCCCCTCGTCCGGATGGTGCTCGAGCCGGCTCCCCGGTGTGCCGTGGTGGTAGAGGACCGGCGAGCCCTCCGGGTCCCCGACCTCGAGATAGGCGAGCTCCAGCCCGTCTGCCGTCGTGAACGTTCCCTCTTTGCCCACCGCTCGATCATGCCAGAGGCCGTGGGAGGGTCGGTTCCGGTCCACACTTGCGGTGTGTCCGGGACGGTGCCTAGACTCCGCGAGCGATGCCAATGTATGAGTTCGTGTGCATGACGTGCGAGAGCCATTACGAAGAGCTCTTGCGCGTCGACGACGCGGATCCGGGCTGCCCGGATTGCGGCTCCGAGAAGGTCAGACGACAGTTCTCGGTGTTTGCTGCTCACGGCACCGCCGGGCAACCGAGCTTCGGCGGCACTGCTGGAGGCGGTTGTTGCGGCGGAGGCTGTGGCTGCGGCTGACCCAGCTTCTCTGGGGCTGACCCCTGCCGGTCGCCGCTCGGCGCTCGAGGCTTATGCGACCGAGATTGCGCCCTGCGCACGCTGCCGGCTGGCCGAGGGCCGCACGCAGGTCGTCTTCGGCACCGGCGACCCCGATGCCAATCTGATGTTCATCGGGGAAGCCCCCGGATTCCACGAGGACAAGCAGGGGTTTCCGTTCGTTGGTCAGGCCGGGAAGCTCCTGGACAAGCTGCTCGGGGGAATCGGGCTCGCTCGCGAGGATGTCTACATTGCGAACGTGATCAAGTGCCGGCCGCCGGGGAACCGCGATCCGCAGGCGGACGAGATCGAAGCGTGCGAGGCGCACCTCTTCCGGCAACTCGAGCTCGTCGAGCCACGGCTCGTCGCGACACTCGGGAACTTCGCGACGAAGCTCCTCACCGGGAAGCCACACGGGATCACACGGGTGCACGGGCGGCCGCAGGAGGCGACCGTCGGCGGGCGCACGGTGACGCTCTATCCGCTTTACCACCCGGCCGCTGCGCTGTACACGCCCGCGATGCTGCGCACGCTCGAGGAGGACTTCGCCGGCATTCCGGCTCTCATCGGCGAGGAGCCTGCACCCGCGGCCGCCGCAGAGGTGATCCGCTTCCCCGTTTCGGCCGCCTCGGCCGTCGCGACGCCGCCGCAGCAGCAGCAGCTCGGCCTCTTCTAAGCTCTGGCAATGATCGAGCTCGAGTCGTCCTCGCCCGAGGAGACCGAGCGCATCGCAGCGGGCCTCGCCTCGGCGTTGCGCCCGGGGGACCTCGTCACGGTCGCGGGCGAGCTAGGCGCCGGGAAGACGACGTTCGTGCGCGGAGCCTGCCGCGAGCTCGGCGTCGACGAGCCTGTGACGAGCCCGACCTACACGGTGGGCCATCGGTACGAAGGCCGCGTCCCGGTCTCCCACCTCGACCTCTACCGCTTCGAGCGAAGCGTGTCCGAGGATGACTGGGGCGACCTGGAGGGGTACTTCGAGGACGCAGTCGTGTTCGTCGAGTGGCCCGAGCGGGCTCAGACCTATCTCGGTGAAGCGCGCGCAGCGGTGCGGTTGCAGCTCCTCGAGTCCGAGCGTAGACTCATCGGGGTCGAAACTACAGAGAAATCCCTGGAAATAGCCCTTTCCGCCCGGTGTTGAACATCGCCTTCGACACCGCGACCGACGCGGCGTCCTGCGCGCTCGTGCGGGACGGGGACGTCCTCGGCGAGCGGCCATCCCGGGCGGTTCGGATCCTGCACGACATCGACGAGGTGCTCGCCGGTGCAGGCGTGGAGCCTGCTGCGCTAGACGGGATCGTCGTCGGAACGGGCCCGGGGAGTTACACAGGGCTTCGGATGGGGCTCGTGACAGCGAGGACGCTCGCTCTCTCCCTCGGAATTCCGGTCGCCGGAGTCTCGACACTCGACGCACTCGCCGCGGGGAGTCCCGGGAGCCGCCCTGTCCTCGATGCCCGGCGCGGGGAGGTCTTCACGCTCTTAGCGGGGGAGTACCGATGCGTTCGTCCTGACAATCTCGAGCTCGAGCAGGGCGAGACCGCGGTCGGCGACGGCGCGGTGCGGTACCGCGACGTCCTCCAGGGTTCCGGTGGCCTCGTGCCGCCCGACGAAAGCCCCGTCCACGTGCCCTGGGCACGCCATCACGCCCTCCTCGCAAGCGCCTTCGGTCCGCCCGAGGCGGCGGAGCCCATCTACCTCCGCGCGCCCGACGCCGAGAGGAAACTGCCGGCATGACCGTCGCTCGCGTCCGGCTCGCTCCCGCGGGGGAAACCATGTTCCCCCCGCGAGCCCCCTTCTTGCAGCCCAACATGGAGGAACCTCCCGGTTCCCCCACACCCCCTCCACACGTTCATAGGCCAGGGGTTGGCCCATGAACCTCGAAATCCGCCGCCTGACACTCTCGGATTTGGACGAAATCGAGCGGATCGAGCAGGAGGCATATCCCACGCCCTGGTCGCGGTCGATGTTCGCAGGCGAGCTCGCCAAGCCCTCTTCGATGTCTCTGGGTGCGTACGACCCGGAGCATCGCGGCACCCTCGCCGGGTACCTGATCATCTCGCGGTATGTCGACGCCTGGCACATCATGAACATCGCCGTTGCGTACGCCTATCGCCGGCACGGCATCGCGCTCAGCCTCCTCGACGAGCTCTTCGCGCGCACCGAGACCGACGCCCGCCGCGGATACACGCTCGAGGTGCGCGTCTCGAACACGAGCGCGATCGCGCTCTACGAGCGGGCAGGCTTCTATTCCACCGGAGTGCGGCGCGGCTATTACACGGACAACCGCGAGGACGCGTTGATCATGTGGCGCGACCCGGTGCCGGTGTCCTCGGTCGGCACTCCTTGATCCTCGGCCTCGAGACGTCCTGCGACGAGACCGCCGCTGCGCTCGTCACGGATGACGGGGTGGTGCGTTCGAGCGTCGTCGCCTCGCAGGCGGAGCTTCACGCCCGCTACGGCGGGGTCGTCCCCGAGATCGCGTCGCGGCGGCATCTCGAGCTGGTCTCCCCGGTCGTTCAGGAGGCTTTGCTGAAGGCGGGGGCAGCCCTCGACGACGTCGATGCGGTCGCCGTCACCCGGGGGCCGGGGCTGATCGGCGCCCTCTTGGTCGGACTCTCGGCGGCCAAGGCACTTGCATGGTCTCGCCGGCTCCCGCTCGTGCCGGTGGATCATCTCAAGGGCCACGTCTCGTCGCTCTTTCTCGAGCCCGACGCGGTCGACCCCCCGTTCGTCTGCTTGCTCGCAAGCGGAGGGCACACGTTGCTCCTCGACGTCCGAGACCGCTCCGGGTTCGAGGTGCTCGGCCGGAGCCTCGACGATGCGGCCGGGGAGGCGTTCGACAAGGGCGCCCGCTTGCTCGGCCTGGGGTATCCGGGCGGCGGCGCGATCGACCGGCTGGCCCGCGAGGGCGATCCCGAGGCGTACCGCTTCCCGGTCGCGCGGGTACCCGGCTACGACTTCTCGTTCTCCGGCTTGAAGACCGCCCTCCTCTACGTCGTTCGCGATCTCGACCCAGCCGAGCTCGAGCGTAGGCGCGCAGACCTCGCGGCGAGCTACCAGCGCGCCATCGTCAGGGCTCTCGTAGAGCGAACCCGGAAGGCAGCCGTGGTCACGAGCGCCCAGCGCATCGCCGTCGTCGGTGGGGTTGCTGCGAACTCCGAGCTGCGGGCATCGCTGCCCGAAGCGGCGCTCGCCCCGCTCGAGTTCTGTACAGACAATGCGGCCATGATCGCCTCTGCGGCCCGCTTTGCACCGGTCATCGCCTACCCTGAGTATCTTGCGCTCGATGCGTACGCCTCCGCGGCCTGAGAACAAGCGTCGGGCGACGGCCCTGGGGCTCGTCGCCCTGGTGGCGACCATGCTCGTCTCGGTCGCACCGGTGCGAGGAGCCGGGGACGTCGTCGTGAGCGGTGCCGTCGCGACGTGGCGCGGAGCGTTCGGCGCCCGCCCCCAGGCGGCCGCGCCCTCGAAGCGGATGATCGTCGTCCTGGCGGCTCCCTCCGTCGCCGACCAGGCGGCTGGTCTGCGCCGGTCGCCGACGCCCGCCCAAACTCGGCGCTGGTCGACGGAGGCGGAGGGAGCACAACGGCTCCTACTTGCGAAGCTCGCCGAGCGTGGAATCGACGTGGAGCCGTTGTATTCGTTCACCCGCACGTTGAACGGCTTCTCGGCTGCCCTGGACGACAGGGCACTTGCCGAGCTCGAGCGAATCGGAGGCGTCAGCGGGGTTTATCCGGTTCGGACGGTCTATTCCGCCTCGGTCGGGACCCAGACCATCGGGCAACCGGAGTTTTCGGAGGGCGCAGGCCGCCGCGCCTCGGTCCGGCTGCCGGGATTCGACGGAGCCGGGGTGACCGTGGCGCTTCTCGACGCAGGTGTCCAGCGTGGCCACTCCACACTGCGCGGCCGGGTACTTCCGGGCTACGACCTCCTCCGCGGCGCCACGCCGGCCATTGCCCGGTCGATGCCCGGAGAGCCAGGGCGCCTCGAGACGCATGGAACCCGCATGGCCGGAATCGTGGCGGGTGGCGGGCTCGTAGGGGGAGTCGCACCGGGTGCGAGGATCCTGCCTCTTCGCATCCTCGGCTGGCGCCGGACCCAGGACGGCTCCTATGCCGTTCTCGGCCGCGGCGACGCACTCGTTGCGGGCCTGGAACGCGCCGTCGATCCCGACGGGAACGGCGACCTCCGGGATGCGGCTGACATCGCGCTCGCAGCCGTCGTCGAGCCGTTCGCGGCGTTTTCGGACAGCCCGGAGTCGAGAGCCGTCGCAGGCGCGACCCGCCTCGGCACACTGGTCGTGGCCGCCGCCGGGAACGACGGCCGGGCAGGACGGGAAGGATTCGGAAGCGTCGGCGGACCCGGCGGAGCTCCCGACGCGCTGACCGTCGGCGCCCTGGACGCACGCTCCGACCTGCTCCAGGCGAACGCGCGCCTGCGAATCGACTCCGACGAAGTCCTGGACGAGCCCGTGCGTGTGCTCGGCGCGGTGGCGCCCCGGTCGGCATTGCGTCTCGGGGTCTCGGCACTCTTCGGTCCCTCGCTCGGCGACGGCGAACGAGCCCCGGCGGTTCAGGCCAGCGGAATCATGCTGGCCGACTTCTTTGACCGCGCCGGCGACAGCCGGGTCGCGGGGCGGGCCGTGCTCGTCCCGGCGGGTGGCTCACTGACAGAGAAGGCGCAGAACGCCGCCGTAGCCGGCGCGACCGTCCTCCTCGTCGCCGGGGCGCACCTTCCGTCCGGTGCGCTCGACCTGGACGAGTCGGGCGGGATCCCCGTCCTCGCGGTCGCCGGGCACTCGGGCGTGGCGGCCGCGCGCGCGCTCGCTTCCGGTCGCGAGGTTACCCTCGACCTCGGGGCCGGGGAGGTGGTGGGCAACCCGGGCGCGGGGCGCGTGGCACCATTCTCCTCGAGCGGCCTCGTATTCGACGGGCGTGTAAAGCCGGACCTCGTCGCACCCGGCGTCGGGCTCGTGACCGCGGACGCAGGTCGTACTGCCGACCGCTCGCCGCGCGTCGCGACCGCCACCGGCTCGAGCGCGGCTGCCGCCGTCGTCGCCGGTGCGGCGGCGCTCCTGGCCGACGCCCGCCCGGACCTGTCGGCCGGTGAGCTTCGCGGGCTCCTGGTCGGAAGCGCGCGCCAACTCGAGGGCCGGGCGTCCGCAGGAGTGACCGTCACGGGAGCAGGGGCGCTCGACCTCCAGGGCGCAGCCTCGACGGAGCTGGCGGTCGAGCCGGCCTCGCTCGCGCTCGGAAAGGCGACCGGCGCGGGCTGGAGCGTGATCCGGGGCATCAGCGTGCGGAATCTGTCGACCCGCACCCTTCGCCTCTCGTTCGGTGTCGTCAACGATTCGGCTGCCGCTCCCGAGGTGCGGTTCGCCGCGAGCCCGGCAGCGCTGACACTTCGGCCGGGTGAGGCGGGCGATGTCGTCCTGCAGGCGGCCGCGCC
>DATLQD010000095.1:0-7636 GCA_035535315.1 Gaiellaceae bacterium | reverse complement strand
GCAGGCGCTCGCGGAGGGGAAGACGGAGCCGAAATACCACGCCCTGACGCGACCCCCCGAGACCGAGGGCGAGGCGACGAATCGGGCCATACAGCTGGCACGCGTAGCAGGCTCACCCCTCTACGTCGTGCACGTCTCGTGTCAGGAGGCCATCGAACCGATCCAGATCGCACGCGACAAGGGGTGGAACGTCCACGGCGAGACGTGCACGCAGTATCTCTTCGTCGACTACACGTTCCTCGAGCTCCCCGATTTCGAAGGGGCGAAGTACGTCTACACGCCGCCCCCGCGCGCGAAGGAGAACCAGGAGCTCCTCTGGAACGCGGTGCGGACGAACGTGCTCTCAGTGATCTCGACCGACCACTGCGCCTTCCTCTGGGACGGGCAGAAATCGCTCGGCAAAGACGACTTCTCGAAGATTCCGAACGGCGGCCCTGGACTCGAGAACCGCCTCCACATGATCCACGAGTTCGGCGTTCGGGGCGGCCGGATCTCGCTGAACCGGATGGTCGAGCTCCTCTGCACGAACCCAGCGAAGCTCTTCGGCCTGTACCCACGGAAGGGCACGATCGCGGTTGGATCCGACGCTGACATCGTCGTCTTCGACCCCGAAAAGCGCCATACGATCTCCGCCTCGACGCATCACACGAAGGTGGACTACAACCTCTACGAAGGCACGGAAGTGACGGGCTCGCCCGAGGTCGTACTCCTGCGCGGCCAGGTGCTCGTGGAGAACGGCCACCTCGTGGCGCAGCCGGGCGTGGGCCAGTTTGTGAAGCGGGCGCGTTTTGGCGAGCAGCTCGGGTCGAGCCGCGCCGCCGTCCCAGCCTAGACCGAAGCACGCCCTCGGAGGGAAGCGTGGTTCCGGCTCGAACCGGTTAAACGGCGTGGTCACGATCGCCGGGGGTTCCGGCGGAAGGGAGCATGATGGGCGGAATCAGTCTAGGAGGCATTCTCGTGATTGTCGGGATCGTCCTGATGCTCGTATGGAGCTTCTGGCTCGGCCTGATCGTCACGCTGATCGGTCTCATCGCGTTCGGCGGGTTCGCCCGCGGACGCTGGTACTAGTAGTAGTCGTTAGCGCGCAGCTGGAGCGAGCCCGGGCCGCACGAGCCGAGCAGGCCGACGCAGCCCGGCATCGCTGACACCGGGGTTGACGGGCTCGGCGAGTGGTGCGGCTCGGTACGAGAGCCTTGTTCGCTCCGGATCTGGCGTGCCGTAGAGCGTCGTGCGCTGTCGCGGTGTTCGCCCCAGGGCGTGGATCGCTCTATCCATTTCCTCCGGCGGCATCTCCTGGCCGTGCTCGGCTCCCGCGGCCCGTGAGATCGATTCGTTCATGAGCGTGCCACCGAGATCGTTTGCGCCTGCCCGGAGAACAGCCTGGGCACCCATGATTCCGAGCTTCACCCAGGACGCCTGGATGTTCGTGATGGCCGGATGCAGCGCCAGTCGGCCGACCGCATGCATGAGGAGGGCCTCGCGGAAGGTCGGGCCTCGGCGGGCCTTTCCTTTCAGAAAGATCGGCGCCTCCATATGGACGAACGGAAGCGGTACGAACTCCGTGAAGCCGCCGGTCAGCCGCTGCTGATCGCGGAGCCGAAGTAGGTGGCGGGCCCAGCTTCGCGCCCCTTCCACGGACCCGAACATGATCGTGGTCGTGGAGCGCAGCCCAATCCGGTGGGCAGCGTCGTGCACCTCGAGCCACTGAGCGGTGTTCACCTTGTCCGGGCAGAGCACCTGCCGGACGTCGTCGTCCAGCACCTCGGCTGCGGTGCCGGGTAGGGAGGCGAGGCCGACTCTGCGGAGCCGCTCGAGATAGTCGGCGAGGGGCAGGCCGAGGGTCGCTGCGCCCTGCCAGATCTCGAGGGCCGAGAACGCGTGAACGTGGAGGTCCGGCAGCTCGTGCTTCACCGCGGCGCAGATCTCCGCGTACGTCTCCCCGGTAAAGGCGGGGTGGATACCGCCCTGGAGGCAGACCTCAACCGCGCCCCGGTCCCAGGCCTCCCGTGCCCGGCGGACGATCTCGCCGACCGGGACGACGTAGGGGGCCCCCCGGAGGTTTGCGGCGAGCTTCCCTTTGGAGAAAGCGCAGAAGCCGCAGCGGAAGTAGCAGACGTTCGTGTAGTTGACGTTTCGAGTGACCACGTACGAGACGGTGTCGCCGCAGACCTCCTTTCGCAGCTCGTCGGCGGCGCGAAGCACGGTGCCGAGCTCATGGCCGCGCGCTCCGAAGAGAGTCGTGACGTCGTCCTCGTCCAGATCTACCCCCTCGCGAACCTTGGCGAGCGCATCCGTGAGTGGGCGTGACGCTTCCGGCACCCTTCCGTTTCGCACCTGTGCGACGCTCGTCGTTACGATCGACTCGGGGAGGAGGCCGGGGCTACCAGTACCAAAGTCTCCCGAGGCCGCCCAGGCCGGCAGGGACACGGCCGCTCCGGCCGCCCAAGCCTCGGCTCGGGCCAGCCCCTCCGAGTCGCTGGCGCGGTGCACATGCGGCGCAACGCTCTCGTCGCACCACCGCTCGGGATGGCGTGCGTACTCGGGATAGAGCGGCAGCCTCGGGACCAGCTCGAGCCCGCGCGCCTCGGTGGCCGCACGCAAACGCTCAACCTCCGGCCAGGGTGCTTCCGGGTTCACGTGGTCGATCGTCACCGGCGAGATGCCGCCCCAGTCGTTGATGCCTGCGTCGAGGAGCCTTGGGAACTCCTCGTAGGAGAGGTTCGGCGGCGCCTGGACGTTCATGCCGGGCCCGAGCAGGATCCGGGCTGCGGCTGCCGTCCAGAGGAGCTCCTCGAGCGCCGGCTCCGGATGGGCCGCCATCTTCGTTCCGGGCTTCGCACGGAAGTTCTGGACGATCACCTCCTGGACGTGCCCATGGCGTTCATGCAGCGTTCGGATGGCCATGAGCGCCTCGAGGCGCTCCGACCGGGTCTCGCCGATGCCGATCAGGATGCCCGTCGTGAAAGGGATCTCGAGGCGCCCGGCTGCCTCGATCGTCTCGAGCCGGGCGGCGGGAACCTTGTCCGGGGAGCCGTAGTGGGGGCCGCCCTTGGCGGAAAGCCTCTCGGAGGAGGTCTCCAGCATGATTCCCTGCGAGACCGAGACGGTCCGCAGCAGTATCAGCTCTTCCGGCGTCATAACCCCGGGGTTCGGGTGGGGCAGGAGGCCGGTCTCCTCCAGGACGAGGCGACACATACGGGCGAGATACTCGATCGTGGTCTTGCACCCGAGGTCGGCCAGCTCCTCCCGCGCTGCCCGGTAGCGCAGCTCCGGCTTGTCCCCGAGCGTGAAGAGAGCCTCGTGGCAGCCGGCGGCCGCGCCGTTCTTCGCGATCGTGAGCACCTCGGTCGGTGTCAGATAGGCGCACTCTCCGCGCCGCGGGGGATGGGCGAACGTGCAGTAGTGGCAAACGTCCCGGCAGAGCTTCGTCAGCGGGATGAACACCTTGGGCGAATAGGTGACAACGCGTCCGGAGCCTTCCGCTCGAAGCGACCGGGCCTCGGCGAGGACGTCGTCGAGCGGGGAGGACAGGAGTCGAGCAGCCTCGGTCAAGCGCGTGCCCCGGCGCGTGAGAGGATTCCGCCGTGAAGCCGCTTCAGGTCAGAGGGGCGGTCGACGTCGAAGGCGAGCAGGGGCTCGTCGACCACGGCGGGCTCGATGCCCGCAACACGCGCACTCTCGATGGTTCGCGCTGCCGCATCCGGCACTCCGAAGACGGGTTGGAAGATGTCCGGGCTCGAGAGCGCCAGCGCATTCAGGCCGCCGTCGACTGCCGGCACGAGCGCGACGGGAGTGGCCGCTCTCGCCAGACGGTCGAGCGAGCCGCCGGTCGCGAGCGGGCAATCGGCCATCACCACCAGCGCTCCGTTCGCGGCGCGATCATCGGCGAGGGCGGACACCACTGCAGCGGCATGCCCGACACCGGGATCCAAGAGGATCTCGACACCGGCGGGGGCCAGCTTCGGCTCCGGTGTGACCACGAGCGTGCTCAGGACGGATTCGCTCTCCGCACAAGCTGCGAGCACCTCAGCGAGCATCCGCCGCACCAGCTCCGCCCGCTCGGCCGGGGAGAGGAGCGGGACGAGCCGTGTCTTCGCCCCGTTCAGGCCTTTGACCGGCACGATCGCGAGCACTCGCTGAGCCTACATGCTTGACTTCGCGGTGCTGTGCGGTGGCCTCGGAGGGTCGCGCATGGTCGACGCCCTGGCCCGGGCGGTGAGACCGTCAACGGTCACCGCGATCGTGAACGTGGGAGACGACCTCGAGTTTCTCGGGCTTCAGGTCTCCCCGGATCTCGACACGGTCCTCTACACCCTCGCCGGCCTTCTCGACGAAGAGCGAGGCTGGGGCGTTCGCGACGAGACCACGAACGCGCTTGCCATTGCGGAGCAGCTCGGGGCCGACTCGTGGTTCACGCTCGGCGACCGGGACATCGGGCTCCACCTGGTGCGGACGTCCGCGCTCCGCTCAGGCGAGCCTCTCTCGACGGTCACGGCCCGGATTGCAGCAGCGCTCGGCGTTGAAACCCGTCTGCTGCCGGCGTCCGACGAGCGCGTGCGGACGATCCTGGCTACCGATGCCGGCGAGCTCGACTTTCAGAGCTGGTTCGTGGGCCGCAGGCACACCGATCCGGTGCTCGGCGTCCGCTTCGAAGGCGCAGAGGCCGCGAGCCCGGCACCTGGCGTCTTGGAGGCCCTCGCTGCGGCGGACCGTATCGTCATCGCGCCCTCGAACCCCTTCGTCTCGATCGACCCGATTCTGGCTGTGCCGGGTATCCGCGCTGCGGTGGCGGTGCGACGCGAAGACGCCGTCGCGGTCTCGCCGATCGTCGGCGGTCGCGCGCTCCGCGGGCCGCTCGCCGAAATGCTGAGCGGACTCGGTCACGAGCCGAGCGCACTCGGGGTCGCCCGCCTGTACGCCGAGCTCGTCTCAACGTTCGTCGTCGACTTGGCCGACGCAGAGCTTGCCCCTGCGATCGAGGCGCTCGGCCTGCGGGCGGTCGTCGTGCCCACGGTTATGGTTGACCCCCTCGAACGAGAGGAGATCGGCCGAGGCGTGGTGGAAGCGCTCACGTGAGGATTGCGATCGTCGGCGGAAGCGGCGACTTCGGACGGGGGCTTGCCACCCGCCTCCGGGCGCTCGGCGAAGAGGTGGTGCTGGGGTCGCGAAACCCTCGGGGAGAGCTGGTTCCGAACGCGGTCGCGTGCCAGTCGGCGGATCTCGTTTTTCTGTCGGTGCCGCCGGATGGCGTGGAGGAGACTGTGCAGGGGATACGCGACCGGCTCGTGGGCAAGATCATCGTCAGCGTCGCGGCCCCAATCGTCTTTCGTGACGGGAAGCCGGGCGCCCAGGCCGGTCCGATCTCTCTCGCGGAGATCGCGCAGCGGACCGCGCCCGCTTCGATCGTCGTCGCCGGCTTCCACACGGTCAGCGCGAAGCTGCTCGCGCGGTCCGAGGTGCCCCTCGACGAGGACGTGCTTCTCGCCGGAGACGATCCCGAGGCGAAGGCGATCGTGGGCGGCCTAGCAGAACGGCTCGTCGAGGGTCGAGCGGTCGATGCCGGGCGCCTCGAGGTAGCCCGCTGGCTCGAGACATTGACCGCTGTCCTCCTGAACGTGAATCGCACCTACAAGGCGAACGCCGGGATTCGGATCACCGGGCTCGACGAGTGAGCATCCTGGCCGATCATGGCGGGCTCCGGATTCTGCCCCTCCTGGGCGTCCCCGAGGTGGGGCCCGGAGACGACCTGCTTCGCCTCCTCGGCGATGCTCTCGCGGCCCTGGGTGGGCTCGAGAGCGGCGACGTCCTCGTGGTCGCCCAGAAGGTCGTCTCGAAGGCAGAGGGCCGGATCGAGCGCACGGACGACTACCAGGGCGTGATTCTCCGCGAGGCGCGCAGCGTCCGGCGTCGGCGCGGCGAGCTCGTGATCGCCGAGACCGCGCACGGATTCGTCTGCGCGAGCGCGGGCGTTGACCGCTCGAACGCGCCCGAGGAAGGCACCCTGGTGCTCCTGCCGGTGGATCCCGACGCATCGGCTCGGAGCTTGCGGGACGGGCTCAGCGTCCGTTTCGGCCTCGCCCCGGCTGTGATCGTGAGCGACTCGTTCGGACGCGCGTGGCGGCAGGGAACGACTGACGTGGCGATCGGGCTCGCCGGGCTCGAGCCTCTCCTCGATCTGCGCGGAACCTCCGACCGCCGCGGCTACCGCCTGCAGTCGACCCTCGTCGCGGTGGCCGACGAGCTGGCGGGCGCCGCCGAGCTCGTGATGGGCAAGGCGAGAGGTGTGCCGGCCGCGCTCGTTCGTGGCTTTGATCCCCCGGCCGGAGAAGGCTCCGCCCGGGAGCTGATCATGCCAGCGGAGCGCGACCTCTTCCCCTAGATGGTTGGTCGGTAATTGGCGGGCCCAACCATCTAACCTCGAGGCGCCGTGTTCGAGTCTCTCACCGACCACATCTCCGGCTCGAACTGGGCCTACGTCTTCATCTTCGTGATCGCGGCGCTCGACGCGGTCTTTCCGTTGGTGCCGAGCGAGACGTCGGTCATCACCGCGGGCGTGCTCGCCGCGAGCGGAGATCTCGTCCTCCCTCTGATCATCCTGGCCGCGGCCCTCGGAGCGTTCGTCGGAGACACGACGTCCTTCACAATCGGGCGCTTCGCGGGCCCTTGGGTGCAGCGGAAGCTGTTTGCAGGCGAGAAGCGCAAGCGGCTGGACTGGGCGGAGCGCACATTGCAGGAGCGCGGTGGCTACCTGATCGTGGTCGCACGCTTCATCCCGGGCGGGCGCACCGCTGTGACCCTCGCCGCCGGCATGCTCGCGATGCCCTGGCGGAAGTTCATCCCCTTCGATCTTGCTGCGGGCGTCATCTGGGGCAGCTACGCGGCCTTGGTTGGCTACTTCGGCGGCAAGGCCTTCGAGGAGGAGCCGTGGAAGGGACTAGTGCTGGCGCTCGTGATCGCGTTCGGGATCGCAGGCGCGGTGGAAGCGGCGCGGTGGTACCGGCGCCGGCGGCAGCTCGCTCGGCCCTAGTCGGAGTGGTGACAGGCGCAAACCTGCTCGCCCAGGCGGCGGCGCTCGTAGCGCAGCCAGCATTGCGGGCAGGTGGGCGGGAGCTTCTGCGTGAAGACCAGCACCGCCCTTGCGATGGTGGCCCACGCCATCACGAACAGGAGTGGCAGGAGCACGTTCGGGGACATGCGGCAGATATCGGCACCTGCGCGCAGGGATTGAGTCCCGAACGAGCGAAGCTGGTGGGGCCAGGTCTACAATTCAGGCGTGGGGATCCTTGCGATCGTGCTCCTCGTGGCCGCCGTTCTGCTGGTGGTCGGGGCCGAGTGGCCCCGCCTCACGGCTGCGGTCGGAGCGGACGCCCGGCAGGTGCGTTCCCGGAGGCGCCGGAAGGAAAAGCTTACGGTCGTCCAGGGGGATGGAGACGATGACTTCGCGGCGAGCGTCCAGCGCGACCTCGAGAGCTTGCCGGTGATCGAGAAGCACGACGGCCGGCCCCGCCGCTGAGCCGGTCGTCGGCGCCAGCTAAAATCTCCGCGCCCACGCGGATGTGGCGGAATTGGTAGACGCGCACGGTTCAGGTCCGTGTGCCCGAAAGGGCGTGGAGGTTCAAGTCCTCTCATCCGCACT
>DATLQD010000094.1:0-4612 GCA_035535315.1 Gaiellaceae bacterium | reverse complement strand
TGCAGGCGCCTCGAGCTCCGACGCGACTCCGTGCAGGGCGAGGAGCGTCGCAGCCATCTGGGTGATCTCCGAGCCCGCCGGAACATCTGCCATTCGGATCCCGGGCCCGGCCGCGGCGATGATGCCGTTCAGCCCGTGATGACCCGAGTAGCCGTAGGCATGGGCAGGATCGAGCGTCTCGTGTCGGTCGAAGACGGCCGTCCACGGCCGGCGGGAAGACTCGACGTGGATGCGCTCGTCCCGGGGGAGCAGGACGAGCTCAGGTGCCTTGTCCACGAACCGGCCGTGGTAGAGCTCCTCTTTCAGCCGGACGTCGAATGCGGGCTCTCCGGTCTCGGGGTGGCGCACTTCGGCGAGGCCGGCGACGAGCTCGTCGCGGAAGCCGCGGTCCTCCCGCGCGCCCGTCGTCTCGCCGAGATAGATCTGGCCACCGGTTGCGAACGAATAGGCGCGCGTCGAGGTGAAATCGACGTCTGCGAAAGAGCGATCGTACGCGGGGCGCGGCCCGGGGAGCATGTCGAGCGTCCGGGTGTATCCGCGGGTCGTGCGGGCTAGCCGCTGGTCGACCCTCGAGAGGAAATCCAGGCGGCCTCCACGGAGGGGCTGCAGGGAGCGGCGCCTGTATCGCAGGTAGCCGGCATCCTCGAGCCAGCGGTTCGCGTGGAAGCTCCAGTAGACCGGCTTCATCCCGTGATCCGAGAGTGCGATCACCGTCGGCTCTTCGCCGTAGAGCCGCTCCGCGTGCTCGATCAGCTCGGCGCATGCTCGGTCGACGGCCTCGTAGACCCGGATTATCTCGTCGCCGGCCTGAGCCGGATCATGGGCCGGATGCTCGGGATCCAGACGGTTCCAACCGAGGTGCCCCGCGAAGTCGGAGCTCATGAAGTCGACGCAGAGCAGGCCGAGCTCCGGCTCGAGATCCATCGCCGTCCGGCAGACGTCTGCGACCAGGTCGACGTGCCGCAGGAGCTTGGCCGTGAACCCGTCGAAATCCTCCCACCAGCGCTCGGCCATCGGGTGGTATGCGGTCACGAGGTCGGGATGGGCCTTGTAGATCCGCTCCGATGCAGCCGGGGGGAGGATCGTCGGACGTTCGGGCCCGCCGTAGCCTGTGACGACCACACCGTCGATCGGTTCAGGTGGGTGGGTGAACGGGATCGTGACGTAGGCCGAACGGACGCCGACCTCGCCCAGCGGTCGCCAGAACGGAGTACCGGCACGGCTGGCCGCGCTCTCGACCCGGTGGACGCCTCGGTTCGGATTCGAAGAGAAGTTGAAGATCCCGTGGCCGCCCGGGTTGAGCCCGGTCAGGAAGGACGACCAGGCGGTCGGGGTGACCGCAGGAATCGTGGAGCGGAGGGGACCGAACGTGCCCTCGCGGGCGAGACGCCCGAGCGTCGGCATGCGTCCCTGTGCAAGCAGGTCGCGGACGAGGTCGTAGTCGGCCCCGTCGAGGCCGAGACAGAGGACCCTCACGAGGCCAGCAGCGAGCGGTAAACCTTTTCCATCGCCTCGCCGGGGTGCTCCTTGAACCGCTCCCGGGTCACGCGGAGGTTGCGCTCGGCGTACTGCGACCGAAGCTCTGGGTCGCGCAGGAGCTTGCGAAGCGCCTCGGCCAAAGCATGCTCGTCGCGTGGCGGCACGACCTCGCCGCCGTCGCCCTGTGTGATCCACTCGTCGATCGTGATGCAATCTCCCATGATCATCGGGAGCCCCGAGGCCATCGACTCGATCATGGAAGCCGGAGTCGCGTCTGTGGACGCGATCGAGACCCCGATGTCCGAGGACGCAATGAGCTCCGGCAGCTCGTCGGGTCGCGCGAAGTGCATCGCCACGACGTCGCGAAGATCGAGCTCGTCGATCAACGCCTCAGTCTCGGCCCGAGTCCATCCGCCTCTCGCGGCCAGGATCAGCCGCGCGCGCGGCTCCCCGTCGCGTATCCGCGCAAACGCCCGTAACAGCACGTCCAGATTCGTGTTCGGCCGGTAGTTCCGCAGCGAGAGGATGACGAACGAGTTGTCCGGCCAGCCGAAGCGCTCGGCCAATCCGGGCACGCGCTTCTCGGGGCCGTAGGGGCGCAGGTCGACATACCAGACGATCCGGTGCACTCGGTCGGCGTCGGCGCCGAGATGGACCGTCTCCTCGGCATTTCCGATCGAGCTGACGACGAACGCGTCCCCCGCCTGAACGGCGCGGCGTACCCGTTTACGTCCGCGCCGGCGGTCGCGCCCGTACGTGAAGATGTCGGTGTTCCAGGGGCTCATGACGAGCGGGTGGACGGCCGCCTCGGCCGCCCAGTAGCCGTACGGCAGGAGGTAGTGGGCGTGAACGAGATCGACGTCGAGGCTTCGCGCCAGCCCTCTGATCGCCGGCGCGAAGCGCATCCGTCGGAGCAGGGGAACCCGCGTCCCGGCCTCGAGCTCGAGAACGTTGTGGGCGGTAAGCCCTTCAAGCTCTTCGCGGCGCGGCGTGACCCGGTTCGAGACGATGTGGATCTCGTGGCCGAGCTCAGCCAGTCGCCAGGCCCACCGCAGGAAGATGAGGGAGGCACCGTCACCGACTCCGAGGATCCGGAGCCGTCCGTTTCCGTCAGCCACTCGCGCCGTCCGTCTTCCGGAAGCGGATCATCTTCTGGTTCTGCGGGTTTTCCCAGTCACCCAGGAACTCGAGCTCGAGCCCGGTTCCTTCGCATGCCCAGCGGAGGGTGTCGAGGTCGTAGTGAAAGTAGTCGTAGTCGTAGTGACTGACCACGCGCTCGGTCTGGTTCACGTCGTCGACGACGAGCTTCCCGTGCGGGTTTTCGTAGATCGTCGCGTAGAACTGACCACCTGCATTCAGTGCCTTGCCCATGTTCACCAGGCACCTCGTGACGCTGTTCAGAGGGAGGTGGGTGAAGACCGACTGCGCGATCGCGTAATCGAACGTCTGCCCGAGGGCGGGGAAGTCGAAGTGCTCCATGGCCACGAGGGTGGGCCGCTTCGGCACCAGGCCGTGCCGTGGAAGCTCGAGCTCGCGAGCCTCTTCGATCACGTCTCCGCGCTTGTCGACGCCGTAGTAGTGCCCTTCCTCGAGGTACTCGATGAAGTGGACGCCACCGCGGAGCGGGCCGCAGCCGACGTCGAGCAAGTAGTGCTCGGGCCGTAGGCCGTGGTCGACGAGGTAATCGAACTGGAGCCTCCCGAGGTGATCCCAAAGCGGCACGTTGCCGATCGTGCGGCGATGCCAGTCAGGGTCGAAATAGCGGAGGTACCTGCGCGGGAGCGCTTGTCGGAGCGGACGCTTCACGGACACGGGGACGAGCGGCTTCAGCCGCTGGAGGACGTTCTGGGGGCTGGACACTGTAGGAACCTCCGTCTTGACTTGTGAGCCGGAACCCGCGGCTCGGTCCTTCGTGAGACCGACGCGCCTGAGACCCCGGAGGCCGAAGCGCGAGAACTGGACGAGCGTGGGCAGGGGATCGTCGGCCGCGAAGACCGCATCGACATAGGGTGGGCGCTGTACGGCGTTGGTCGAGCCCGCCATGATTGTGATCGCCCAGATCTTGCCGTCGCCATTCATGCGGGCCGGGGGCGGTGGGTCGCCCATCAGGTCGCGGTAAGCGATCCAGGGCAGGTCGACGCCGCAGGCCGAAGCCAGTCCGTGCCATTGCCAGAGGCGGGGGTTGACCTCGATCAGCTTGTAGCGCCCGTCCCGGGGGTCGCGCTTGACCTCGACCTGCGAGACCCCGTGGAAATGGAGTGCACGCAGGAGCCGGAGCCCGTCCTCGACGACCTTGTCCACCCAGAGCGCCTCGCCGACGCGGGCACTGCCCATGAAGTCGCGCGTTTGGCGGAGCTTGCGGCCGCAGAAGAGACCTAGTGCCTCGCCGTCGCGACTCAGGTAGCTCCCGAGCGTGTAGAGCTCGTCGTCGCCACCGGGAACGAACTCCTGCACCATCGGCTCGTGCTCCGCTGCGAGCGCGTAGGCCGACTCCAGCTCGTTCCAGGTCTCGCAACGAAACGCCTGGCGTTTCTGCGCCTGCTTGAAGAGGATCGGGTTCGAAGGCTTCACGAAGACGGGATAGCCGAGCTCCTCGCCGGCGGCCCGCGCCTCCTCGACGGACCGAGGATGGTGAGTCCGCGGCGTCGGCATCCCGATCTCATCGGCCTGCTCGAGCTGGTGCCGCTTGCTCTGAATCCGCTCGAGCGTCTCCCAGCCGGGGAATGGGAAGAGATACGAATCGCCAAGGGTGTCGACGTTGCGCGCGATCGCGTTCAGGTGCTCGTCGTGTGTCGGAAAGATCGGTAATGGCCCCTCGTTGGTCCATGCGCCGAGTTCGCGGAGGGCTGTGACGAAACCCTGTTCGTCTGCCACAGGCTCGGGCGCGAGGGTCGGCTCGGCATAGCGCGAGCGGTAGCCGAGCGCCCAGGGACGGTGATCGACGGCGAGCACACGCAGGCCGCGGCGGCCGAGCGAGCGGATGGCTGCGAGCCCGTTCACCCAGCCAACCTCGGCCACCACGGCAGTTCCATGGCGGGTCGGCATGCGGCCGGAGTCTAGCGACCGGGCTTTGAGACGCGTGCCTCTATCGGACGCTGTGCGGAGCGTTCAAAAGCTCCCAGCCTTGCCGCAG
>DATLQD010000093.1:0-11292 GCA_035535315.1 Gaiellaceae bacterium | reverse complement strand
GCGAACGTGCTCATGAACCAGCTGGTGGGAGCGGGAGTCGATCCGGCGGCGGTGAATGCCGAGGAGCTGGGCAAGCTGATTGAGGCCAGAGGAGGGATCCCGCGAGCAGCGTTCACGGAGGCTCTGTCCGCAAGCGCAGATCCCGGCTTCAAGGCTGACACGTATCTGGCGGAAACGTCCATCTCCGACGAGTCCGAGCTCGACCCCGTGATCGAGAAAGTCCTGGCCGCGAATGGTCCCCAGGTCGAGGAGTACCTTTCCGGCAAGGACGGCTTGCTCGGATACTTCGTCGGCCAGGTGATGAAGGAGACGCAGGGCAAGGCGAACGCGAAGGTCGTGAACGAGCGCGTGCGGGAGAAGCTCGCTCGCTAGGAAGGCTCAAGTGGGGCTGGGAGCCCAGGGTCCGATGCCGCCGACCCGCTCCGGGGTGATTCGGGTGACGACCCCCGGCGGCGGATTAGGCATCGGCGGGAACTTCACACCGGGCCCGACGTACGTCTCCGCGAGCTTCTGCAGGAGCTCAGGGGCCCCGCCCTCGGTGATTCGTGCCTTCCCGTGAACGACGAGGTAGTGCTTCATCCCGATCGCGTTCTCGCCCGGCGCCTCCACCGAGAGCGTCACGCGTGGGTCGCGCTCGATGTTCTTCACCTTCTGGAAGCGGCCCAGGTGCGCGCAGACGATCTCGTCGCCCTCGAGCCCGATCCACACGCATGTCACCTGTGGGCTCCCATCGGGGTTCAGCGTCACCAGGTGGGCAAGCCCGTCGGACTCGAGGACCTCGCGCGCGCTGTCTGGGAGAACCGCCACCGCACGACGCTAACGAGTTCCCGTTCCAAGGTCGATCGACTGGTTTGCGGTATATACAGATGAGCGTTATATTGATCTCGATGAACGCGCTCCGGCGACCGACCTACTTCATCCTCGCTGCCCTGCTCGAGGGTCCGCTGCACGGCTACGGCATCATCAAGCGCGTCGAGGACCTCGCTGACGGCGAGTTGAGGCTCCGGGCGGGGACGCTGTATGCGGCGCTCGACCGGCTGGCCGACCAGGGCCTCGTGATCGCGGACCACGAAGAGGTTGTCTCCGGCCGCCTGCGCCGGTACTACCGTCTGACGCCCGAGGGCGGCGCGACGCTCGCAGCGGAGGCCACACAACTGCGGCAAGCCGCCGACGTCGTCCTGTGCGCCGGCCGCCCGGCGACGGTGCCGGCCGGGACGGCATGACCGTTTCGGAGCGCGTCTACCGCGTCGCACTGGGCGTCTACCCGGCCGGTTATCGAGCGACCCGGGAAGACGAGATCCTGGCCACGCTCGCCGAGGGGCAGGGGGAGCGCGTGCTCCCGAGGGCGGGCGAGCTCGCAGCGCTCGTTCGCGCAGGCCTGGCCGAGCGGAACCGCACCGATCTGATCGAAGGCGGAAGGTGGTGGTGGAGAGGTTTGGGCTCCCTGGCCGTCCCGCTCACCTGTGTTAACGCTGCAGTGGCTCTCGCCGGCCTCTGGGTCGCTTGGTCCCTTCCCGCCGGTCCTGGTCCTGGGTGGCCGGTGTTTGCCGCGCTCGCTGTAGCTCTCGCCATCGCATCCGCCGCGCGCTTGACGGCCGTCTCAACCGTGCTCGGCGTCGCGAATCTCGCGATGGTGGGCCTCGACGCATTGACCATGTTGCAGAACTCCGGGACCTCGCCGCACCTGCGCATGCTGGAGCACTACCCCTCGGCTGGCGAGCAGGTCGGGATGAGCACCGCGCGCTTCGGTGAGGGCCCGGCATTTCCAGATCCTTCGGCCTCCGTTCCCTCGAACCCGAGCGAGCTCGTTCCCTTCACAGTCGTGTTGGCACTGGCTTGTGTGGGAGCGATGCTGTCCCGCCGGGCGGGATTGGGAGCCCGGGCCCGAGTCGTGCGCGCGGGACTGACCCTTGCCATCGCCGCCAGTCTCGCGGGAATCGCCCTCGCGGACCAGGATGGCCGGTTCGCCTTCCTGCTCGTGCCCGCGCTCGCGATCGCGGCTTTCGGCCTGATCGCTGGTCTTTTCTATGCGCGGGCGGCGGTCGTGGCTGTCGCAATCCTGGTCGGGAGCGCGCCGTCCGTCTTCTGGTATCTGTCGTCAAGCCTTCGCGTCGAACAACTGGGAGGTGGCCTCACGTCCGCGACGCGCGACGTCATGCCCGGTCTGATTGCGGTTGGCTGCATGGTCGCTGCTGCGGGGCTCGCCGCCGCCTTTGCACGCCGCACTGCCCGGACGGAGCGCGAGTCGCTCTCACGCTAGCGGGGTCGTGTTTGCGACAAAAGTGCCGATAGACACAGAAGTACGGAGGAACCATCTGGGGGACGCCGGCGGCCCATACTGCTGCTACGGTGGACGAACGGATGGCATCTGCCGTCTCGTGAGGTTTGACTTCTCGGTTCCTTCTCGGTTCGGGGTAGATCGGATCTCGACCCCGTAACAAGAGGAGTTGAATCAGAAATGCAAGAGTCTTTTCACGAGCTTGGCGTGTCTGCGCGCACGGCTCAAGCGCTCGCGGAGCGCGATATCTACGCACCCTTCCCGATCCAGGCGCTCGTGCTCCCGGATCTGCTGGCCGGGCGCGACGTCCTCGCGAAGTCGCCGACCGGCTCGGGCAAGACGCTCGCTTTCGGAATCCCGATCGTCGAGCGACTCGAGGCGGATGCGAAGCGTCCGGCCGCCCTCGTCCTCGTCCCGACCCGTGAGCTTTGCGCGCAGGTGACCGAGGACATCGAGGTGATCGCCCGCTCGAAGAACCTGAAGGTGGCGGCCGTCTACGGTGGCGTTCCGCTCCATGCGCAGGCGAAGCGCGCGCAGTCGGCACACGTCCTCGTGGCCACGCCCGGTCGGCTGAACGACCTGCTCGAGCGGCGTGCGGTGTCTCTCGAGGGTGTTCGGATGCTCGTCCTGGACGAGGCCGACCGCATGCTCGACATGGGCTTCCAGCCACAGGTCGACCGGATCGTCGCCAGGCTTCCACGGAAACGGCAGACGATGTTCTTCTCCGCGACGCTCGACGGCAAGGTCGGCGAGCTGGCGCGGATGTACACGAACGACCCGGCCCGCTTCGAGGCGGAGTTCGCCACCGTCGGGAACAAGGGCGAGGTCACGCACCGCTTCATCTCGGTCACGTCGGACACGAAGGTGCAGACTCTCGCCAAGCTCCTCGAGGAGGAGCGGGGCCTCGCACTCGTTTTCGTTCGCACCAAGCGCGGCGCCGACCGGCTCGTCCAGAAGCTGAAGGCACACAACGTGACCGCGGTCGCGATGCACGGCGACAAGACGCAGGGCCAGCGGGAGCGGGCGCTCAAGAACTTCGAGATGGGCAAGGCGTCGACGCTGATCGCGACGGATGTCGCTGCACGCGGGCTCGACCTCGAGGAGGTCAGCCACGTCATCAACTACGACCCGCCGGAAGAGCACACGGCGTATGTCCACCGCGTCGGGCGGACCGGTCGTGCCGGCCGTGACGGCATCGGGGTCACACTCGTCCTCCCGGAGCAGCAGGCGGACGTGAGCCAGGTCGCCCGCATGAACGGTCACACCGAGCAGTTCGTCAGCACTGGGATGAAGGTCGCCCCGCCGAGGCGTGTCTACACCTCCCGCCGCCGCGGCTCGAAGTGGGGCCCCTCCCGGCCTCGTCGCAAGATCTAGGAGGCGGGAATGCCACGCTCGGCCTTCCCCGCACACCGGGACGACCTCCGCAACGTCGCCATCGTGGCGCACGTCGACCACGGCAAGACGACTCTCGTCGACGCGATGCTCTGGCAATCCGGCTCGTTTCGCGCGAACCAGGACGTGGCCGAGCGGGTCATGGACTCGACCGACCTCGAGCGCGAGAAGGGCATCACGATCCTGGCCAAGAACACAGCCGTGACGATCGGCGACACGAAGGTGAACATCGTCGACACACCCGGTCATGCCGACTTCGGCGGCGAGGTGGAGCGCGGTCTGACGATGGTCGACGGTGTCCTCTTGCTCGTCGATGCGAGCGAAGGGCCGTTGCCGCAGACACGCTTCGTGCTCCGGAAGGCACTCGAGGCGCGACTCCCGGTCGTCCTCGTCGTCAACAAGGTCGACCGGTCGGACGCGCGCCCGCAAGAGGTTGTGGACGAGGTCTATGAGCTCTTCCTGGACCTCGACGCAGCGGAGTCACAGATCGAGTTTCCGATCGTCTACTGCAACGCGAAGGCCGGGCACGCGGGGTTCTCGCCCGACGCGCTCGAGCCGAACCTCGGCCCGCTTTTCGACGCGCTTCTCGGGACCGTTCCGCCGCCCTCCTACGATCCCGACCATCCGCTCCAGGCGCTCGTCACGAACCTGGACGCCTCGCCCTATGTCGGCCGTCTTGCGCTCTGCCGCGTCCTGCACGGAACCCTTCGCCGCGGGGAGCAGGTCGCCTGGTGTCGTGCGGACGGGACGATCCAGAACCATCGCATCACCGAGCTTTTCGTGACGGAGGCGCTCGACCGCGTTCCGGCGGAGGAAGCTGGACCGGGGGAGATCGTTGCGCTCGCAGGCCTCGCAGAGGTGACGATCGGCGAGACGATTGCCGACCCGGACGACCCCCGGCCGCTCCCCGTCACCGCAGTCGACGAGCCCTCACTCTCGATCACGCTTGGGATCAACACGTCCCCGCTCGCCGGCCGGGAGGGCGACAAGCTGACCGCGAGCCTCCTGCAAAAGCGCCTCGACCAGGAGCTCGTCGGCAACGTCTCGCTCCGGGTCAATCCGACTGCGCGCGCGGATACCTGGGAGGTGCAGGGCCGAGGCGAGCTGGCGCTCGCGGTCCTCGTTGAGATCATGCGCCGCGAAGGCTTCGAGCTGACTGTCGGCAAGCCCGAGGTGCTGACGAAGGAGATCGACGGCGGCCGGCACGAGCCTGTCGAGCGGGTCGCAATCGACGTGCCGGAGCAGTACATCGGCGTCGTCACGCAGCTCCTGGCCCTCCGTAAGGGACGGCTGCAGCACATGGTCAACCACGGCACGGGCTGGGCGCGCATGGAGTATCTGGTCGCGGCACGCGGTCTGATCGGCTTCCGCACCGAGTTCCTGACCGAGACGCGCGGGACGGGGATCATGCATCACGTCTTCGAGACCTGGGAGCCCTGGCACGGCGAGATTGGCACGCGCCCGACCGGCAGCCTCGTCGCCGACCGCCGGGGCCTCGTCACCGCCTTCGCGATCGCGGGCCTCCAGGAGCGTGGCTCGCTTTTCGTCGCGCCGCGGGCCGAGGTCTACGAGGGCATGGTGGTCGGCGAGAACGCGCGCGGTGAGGACCTCGACGTCAACGCCACGAAGGAGAAGAAGCTGACGAACATGCGTTCCTCAACCGCGGACGAGCTCGTACGTCTCATCCCGCCCAGGCCGCTCTCGCTGGAGCAGGCGCTCGAGTTCATCCGTGCGGACGAGGCCGTCGAGGTCACGCCGGAGAGCATCCGCCTCCGGAAGGTCGAGCTGTCGGCGTCGAAGCGCGCCCGGCTCACGTCGGGCAAGAAGCGCGAGCGCGAAGCCGCTGGCGTTTAGGCGCCTGCACTCGGAAGAGCGATCGCCGCGAGGTCTAGCGTCCCACCGCCACGATGTGCGCCTGCCAGTCACCGCCCGGCGCCTTGACCTTCACCGTGTCGCCGACCTTCCCGCCCAGCAAGGCCTCGCCGAGCGGCGAGTCCGGGGAGACGCCGCCGACGCTCGAGATCTCGAGATCGATCTTCTCGCCCTGCTCGTTCTCGATCTGCACCTTGGAGCCGACCGAGACCGTGTCCTCGCTCGCCCGCGTGGGCTCGTCCACCGTGACCGAGTTCTGGAGTCGGGCGCGCATGATCGTGATCCTGCGCTCCAGAAGTCCCTGCTCGTTCTTGGCGGCGTGGTACTCGAAGTTCTCGGAGAGGTCGCCGAAGCTCCGAGCGACCTTGATCGCCTGCACCATCTCCTCCCGTCTGGGCCCTTCCAGCTCCGCGAGCTCCCGCTCGAGCTGTTGCCGCTGGGCCTGAGTCATCTGCTCCTCTCGCTCGGAAGCCATCGAGGGAGGGTAGCGTGGTCGACTATCGTCCCGGCGTGGCCGCCTCGCACGACCTGTTGGTGTTCATCCCCGCCTGGAACGAGGAGGAGAACCTGCCGGCGGTGCTCGCGGAGGTGGCGGCCGAGCTTCCGGAGGCCGATGTCCTTGTCGTCGACGACGGCTCCACTGACTGCACAGCAGGGGTGGCGAGCGAGGGCGGGGCTGAGGTGCTGAGCTTCCCGGAGAACCGCGGGCTCAAGGCCAGCATCGCCGCGGGCTGGCGCTACGCGGCCGAGCATGGATACGCGCTCGTCGGTCGGGTCGACGCGGATGGTCAACACCCGGTGGATGAGCTGGCTCGCCTCGTCACGCTCGTCCGCGAGGACGCGTGCGACGTCGCGGTCGGGTCCAGGTTCGTCTCGGGCGAGGGCTACAAGCCGTATCGCTATCGCCCGGACCACGCCCGCCGGTTCGGGACGGCGCTTCTTCGCCGGGCGCTCGTCGTGCCACTTGGTAAGCCGTTTGCCGATGCGACGAGCGGGATGTACGCGGCGAATGCCAAGGCAGTGCCGCTCCTCGCGGAGCCGTACGAAAGCGGTGCACCTGAGGTGGAGGCGCTGATGCGCCTCAACCGCGCAGGCCTGCGGGTTGACGAGGTCGCTGTGAACATGCGAGAGCGGGCGAGCGGCGAGTCCAAGCTGCAGGGTCGGAAGGCGTTCATGCTCATCGTGACCGTGATCGGTGCCTTGCTCAGCGGCGTGGTCGCGGCGCGCCGGCGTCGGTAGCCTCGACCCAATGCGTGAATTGCGGTGGGCCATCGTCGTCCCTGGTCAGGGAAACTTCGACCCGGAAGGGACGTACACACTTTCCCGCGGCTGCAATCGCGTGCTTGCGCTTGCCGCAGAGCTTGCGGAGCGTCGCCGCCCGAGTGTCGTCGTCCTCTCGGGTTGGGCACCGTATGGAGGCGAGAGCGAGGCGGCCCAGATGCTTGCCGCCTGGGAGGGTCGCCGCGACGTGGAGCTCCTCGCCGAGGAAACCGCCGTCAATACGTCCCAGAATATGGCCCGCGTGTTGCCGCTTCTGCTCGCGCGCGGCGTTGAGGAAGCGACGATCGTGTGCGCGCCGGCCCACCGACTGCGCTGCCACTACTTCTTCGGCGCCGTCTATCCGCGTTTCGGCGTGCGTTGCACCTACCACTCTCCCCGCCTGCGGACGAGCGCCGGTGCGCTCGCCTGGGAGGCGGCTGCGCTCACCCTCATACGACGGCAGAGGCGAAACGCGGTGGCGGAGCTCGAACGCCGGGGGAATTCGCTTAGGTCCGACGACGGAGAGCCGATACTGGAAGCGTGCGCCGCCTCGGTCTCTTCCTCGCCTTCTGCATCCTGACGGTCGCGCTCGTCGCCGGCTGCGGCGGCGCAGCCCCTTCCGAGTCTTCGTCCTCCGATCCTTCTTCGGCCAACGCGCCGAGTGGTGCGGATCTCGCAGCCGACGCCTTCGCGGCCGTTGAAGAGGCCGGGAGCGCTCACTTCGTGGTCGACACGACCGTTAAGGCGAGCGGTCCCGCGGCGGCGATGACAGGCGATGCGCCGGTCAGGCTTCACCTGCAGGGCGACGCGAGCTCCGACGAGCTGGCGATGGACGTGAAGCTGGATTTCGCCGGACAGTCCTTCGCGGCCGTCGTTTTAGCGAACCGCCAGGAGCTCTTCATCCGCTTCCTCAACCGCTGGTACGGCGACCGCGATCTGAAACTTCCGGGGCAGAGCGAGAAGGAGCGCGACCGCATCGAGCAGGACTTCGGGACGCCCGAGGGCCTTCGCGCCCGCTTTGACGACATCTTCACCGGAACCGTCCTGGCCGGGCCCGTCCTCGACGGCGTCTCAACCTGGGAGTTTCGGGGTGCGCTGAACGTCGAGGGGATCCTCGCGCTCGTCGACGAGTACGGCGGCGATGCGATGGCCCCGAGCGAGCGAGCCAAGCTCGAGTCGCTCGCGGAGCTCGTGCACTTCCGGTTCACGGCCGGTCGGGATGACCACCTGCCGAGGAGCTACTCGATGGACGTCGACCTCGGGGCAGGCGATCTCGACCAGCTCGGGCAGTCGGACTCGCTCGACTCGGTCGACCTGCACATCGCGATGAGGCTCTCAGACTTCGGTAAGGACGTCTCCTACGAGCGGCCGGCCGAGTACGAGCCCCTCGAAAAGCTCTTCGAGAGCTTCTTCAGCGGCATCGGGTAGCCGCTGCCGGCCACGAAGCCGGCATAGAGGAGTACTGCCGCGACAGCGATGAACGCGGCGCTCTGGGCCTCCCCGAGCCCCGCGATCGCGCTCCCGGCGGCCGCAACAACGATTCCCGCCAGGATGAAGCCGTTTCCGACGGGCCGCCGTCTGATCGTCCAGAGGGCGATCCCGGCCGCCGCCAACGTCCCGAGCGAGTTTCCGACCACCGCCAGGAGCCGGGCGGGAAAGAACTCCAAGTGCTCCTGCGCGTTCGGGATCGACGTGCCGCCCACGTCGGCGGTCAGCGGTGCTGCCAGCGCGACCCCGACGGCGAGACCCACGTACAGGAGGGCGAGCGGAGCCGCCCAGCGGCGACCGATCAGGAGGAGCGAGCCGGCTCCGAGCAGCGCAGCGGTCAGGAGGCCGCCGAAGAGGTAGTAGGCGCGGAAGACGGCCTCGCCCCAGCCGCCTGCCGCGCCCGCGGCGAGCGCGCCGGACGCGATCGAGTAAGCGATGAGCGAGGCGGCCCAGGCCGCGAGCTCTGGGCGGTGGGTTGCGCGGTAGCGGCCGACGAGGTCGCCGCCGAGCCGCAGTGCGAGGAGCGCGGCGCCGAACGCCAGGAGGGCTTCCACGTCGAGATCGTACGCATGGGCTAACCTCACGTCCCGGATGCCTCAGAAGCGCTACCTGATGACGCCCGGGCCGACCCCGGTGCCGCCGGCCGTGCTCGCGGCGATGTCCCTTCCGATCGTCCATCACCGAACCCCTGGCTTTCGTGCCATGTTCGAGAAGCTTCTGGCGTCCCTCCAGGAGATCTACAGGACCGCCAACGACGTCCTCCTCTTCACGGCTTCGGGCACGGGCGGAATGGATTCCGCGGTTTCCAACACCTGCTCGCCCGGCGACCGCGTTCTCGTCGTCTCGGCCGGAAATTTCGGGGAACGATGGCTTTCGATCGCGGCAGCGTACGGCTGCGACGTGCAGGAGCTCCGCTATCCATGGGGCGAGGTCCCGAGTCCAGACGACGTCGCCGCGAAGCTCGCGGAGATCGGTGGCGCCCACGCCGTCTTCCTGACCCACTCGGAGACGTCGACCGGCGTCGTCATCGATCTGCAGGAGACCGCGGCCCGGGTCCGGCCTTCCGGCGCGCTGGTCGTGGTCGATGCGATCTCGAGCCTCGGCGCGGTTCCCTGTGACACCGATGCGTGGGGTCTCGACGTCGTCGTCTCGGGCTCGCAGAAGGCGCTTATGACCCCGCCCGGGCTGGCCCTTGCCTCGATTTCCCCGGCCGCTCTCGAAGCCTCGACGCAGGCGACGTCGCCGCGGTTCTACTTCGACTGGGCGGCGACCCTCGAGTCGCAGCACGAGGACCCGCCGGTCAACCCATTCACGCCGGCGATCCCGGCCGTGCTCGGTCTCGACGTTGCCGTGTCGCTGCTCCTGGAGGAAGGGCTCGAAGCGGTTTTCGACCGCCACCTTCGCCTCGGCCGAGCGGCTCGCGCGGGCGTGAAGGCGCTCGGTCTCGATCTCTTCTCCCCGGACGATGACACGTCGGCTGTGGTGACAGCCGTCCGGATGCCGGCCGAGATCGATGCGGGCGAGGTCATCGCCGACCTCTTCACGCGCTTCGGGATCACGATGGAGGGCGGCCGCAAGGAGCTGACCGGGAAGATCGTCCGGATCGGGCACATTGGCTACGTGGACGTCTTCGATGTGACGACGCAGCTCGCGGCGCTCGAGCTGGTCCTCGCCGAGGCGGGCGCGGACGTCGAGCGGGGGGTGGCCGTGACGGCCGCGCTCGGGGCCTTCGAGGGCGTTCGAGTGTGAAGATCCTCGTCCGCGAGCGCATCGCCGACGCGGGCATCGACTTCCTCCGCCGGCGCTTCGAGGTCGACGTCGACTTCGACTCGCCGTTGGAGGAGAAGATCGCAGACTACGACGCGATCATCGTTCGAAGCGCCACGGACGTCTCCGCAGAGCTGATCGACCGGGCCGAGCGGTTGAAGGTGATCGGCCGCGCGGGCGTGGGGGTCGACAACGTCGACGTGGAGGCGGCCTCGCGCCGCGGGATCGTCGTCGCGAACGCGCCCCAGTCGACCATCGTCTCGGCAGCGGAGCACACGTTCGGACTCCTCCTGGCGCTCTCCCGAAACATCCCCCAGGCGCACGCGGCCCTGAAAGAGGGCCGCTGGGAGCGGGCGCGCTTCGCAGGGCTCGAGCTGGCCGACAAGACCCTCGGGGTGGTCGGCTTCGGCCGGATCGGGCAACAGGTCGCGCGTCGGGCCCGCGCGTTCGAAATGGACGTCCTCGCCTACGACCCCTACGTGGCTCCGGAGCGGTTCCGGGACTTCGGCGCGACGATGGTCGAGAGCCTCGAGGAGCTCCTGTCCGAATCGGATTTCGTGACGCTCCACCTCTCGCTGACCGAGGAGACACGCGGTCTCATCGACCGCACCCGGCTCGACGGAGCCCGGGACGGCATCCGGATCGTGAACGCGGCGCGTGGGGAGCTCGTCGACGAGGACGCGCTGGCGGAGGCGCTCCAATCGGGGAAGGTCGCAGGTGCAGCACTCGACGTCTTCTCGGAGGAGCCGTACGCTGGCCCGCTGCTCGAGCTCGACAACGTGATCGTGACGCCTCACCTGGGTGCGTCGACCCAGGAGGCGCAGGACCGGGCGGGGATCATCGTCGCCGAGCAGGTCGCTGCGGCGCTCGACGGCCATCTGGTTACGAACGCTGTCAACATGCCCGCGGTCGCAGCCGAGGACATGGAGCAGCTGGGGCCGTACCTGCCGCTCGCGGCGAAGCTCGGTGCGCTTGCCGTGGAGCTGGCGGGCGGGAACCCGACGCGCCTCGACTTTCAGTACTTCGGCCAGCTGGCTGAGCGGGCGACACGGCTCCTGACGGTCGCCGCGCTGAACGGCATCTTCCAGGGCCGGGTCGACCAGCCGGTCAACTACGTGAATGCGCCGCTGGTCGCGCGGGAACGGGGGGTAGAGGTGCGCGAGGAGTCCTCCACCGCGTCGCACGATTTCACGAGCCTGATCGCAGTCACCGCTTTTGCAGCCGGAGAGCCGCAC
>DATLQD010000092.1:0-7930 GCA_035535315.1 Gaiellaceae bacterium | reverse complement strand
CTTTGCGGGCGCCTTGATCGGCGACTCCGATCGGGTCGTCCGGCGGGCGCACCCAGACCTCTACGTCCTCGAGCCGCTCGGCGACCAGATTCGGATCGATCCCGTCCGCGAGATGCGCCGTGACTTGCACATGCGTCCGTTCGAAGCCGACCGGCGCGTCTACCTCGTCTTCGGTGCGCACACGATGAACGAGGACGCCGCCGATGCGCTCCTCAAGGATCTCGAGGAGCCGCCTGACTACGCCGTCATCGTCCTCGTCGCCGATGAGCTCGGCCCGCTGCCCGAGACGCTCCGCTCGCGGTGCCAGCCGGTGAGCTTCCGCCGGCTCTCGCAGCGCGCGATCAAGGCGCACCTAGCCGCCCGTGGGCTCGAGGGGGGTGAGCTGGAGCTGGCAGCGCGCGTCGCAGCCGGGCGGCTCGACCGGGCCGAGCGCTTGCTCACCGAAAAGCCACGCGCCCGGCGCGAGGCGGTGATCGAGCTGGCCCGCGCCGTTTACCTCGAACCCGGGTTCGACGCGGTTCGGGCCGCCAAGAAAGTCACCGACCTCGCTCACGCGCGGGGAACGGAGGTGCGGAAGGCGGCGGAGGAAGCTGCGACCGGCGCCGAGACGGAGCGCGAGCTCGAGCAGCGGCTCAAGCGGGCGGAGCGCGGGGCGGAGCGCGAGGAGATTGCGGACGCTCTAGACGTGCTGGCGAGCTGGTACCGCGACCTCGTGGTGGTCGCGGCCGGCGCCGAGCCGGCGGTCCTCAACTGCGACCGGCTCGAAGAACTCTCCCGGGAAGGGGAGCCCGGGCGGTCGAGCCCTGCCGAGCAGGCAGCCGGAACCGTGCACGAGACCCGCCGGTCCTTCGGCGAGTACAACGTTCAGGCGGGGCTTGCGCTCGAGGCCCTCTTCGTCAAGCTGCGGCGAGACATGACCGGCGCCTTCGGAACGGTGGGGTAGTGGCTCGCGCGGAGAAGGCCACCGGCGAGGCGGTGGGAGTCGTCTTCTCGCCAGGGGGCAGGGTGTATTCGTTCGACCCGGCCGGGCTCGAGCTTGCCTGGAACGAGAAGGTCATCTGCCAGACGTCGAGGGGCCAGGAGTACGGGCGCGTCGTACAGCCGAACCATCCACTCGAACAGGCTCCATCGAACCCCCTCAAGCGCGTTGTCCGCCGGGCGACGGATCAGGACCGGGAGACCGTCCGCACAAACCAGATCGAGGCCAAGAAGGCCATGCTCGTCTTCCGCGAGCTCCTGCGGCGCGAGCAGGTCGACGTGAAGCCGATCTCGGCCGAGATGGTCTTTGACGGCTCCCGGCTCGTCTTCGCCTACGAGTCCGAAGCGCGGGCCGAAGTCAGCTCGCTTCAGGCGGCCCTCCGTGACCGTCTGCATAAGCGAATCGAGCTCCGGTCAGTCGGTCCGCGCGAGGCTGCACGCGTCTGCGGAGACCACGGCCTCTGCGGGACGCAGCACTGCTGCCAGCGCTTCCACTCGCACGAGCAGCCGATCACGCTCCGGATGGCCAAGGACCAGGAGATGCCCATGAGCTCCGGGCGGATCACCGGACTCTGTGGCCGCCTCCGCTGCTGTCTCGCGTTCGAGCATCCGGTCTACCGCAGCTTCCGGGACCGCGCGCCCAGGGTGGGGCGGCGCGTCGAGACTCCCCTGGGCTCCGGGCTCGTCACCGGCTACGCGGTCTTGAAGGACATGTGCAGCGTCGATCTCGAGGATGCGAGGAGCGTCGACATCCCGATCGACGACTGCAAGGAGCTTGTCTAAGGGCTGTAGAAGGGGGCCCCTGCGCGTGGACGAAAAGCCGCCGGAGGCGAAAAAGCCGCTGGCTATACTGGCCTCCCCGCCGACGTAGCTCAGCTGGTAGAGCACTTCACTCGTAATGAAGGGGTCCGCGGTTCGAATCCGCGCGTCGGCTTAGGCAGATTTGCAGGGATTTGTCTGCCCTGACAACGCTGAGCGGCTGCGTCTGAGTACCAACGGGTACATCTACCGACCGCTTCACGGTTAGTGGTGCTGGTTGTCGAAACCGTCTAGCTGGGGCGATCGACTAGCAAGCCACTAGGCTCTCCACGCAGATGCCGCTGACGACGCACCGGAGTCGAGGTCGAACGTCGGCCGTGTTTCTCGCCGCGCTGGCCGCCCTCTACCCGCTCATACGCCGGCCGATCCTCACCTGGGGCGCTACCTCGGAGGAAGCCCGATCTCGTTTACCGGGCGATGATCTGCTGGAGGAAGCGGACGGAGTGTCGACGCGCGCAATCACGATCAATGCTCCAGTCGCCGCGGTTTGGCCCTGGGTCGCGCAGATGGGCCCGTCCCCGCGCGGTGGCGCCTACACCTACGACTGGATCGAGAACCTGGTCGGGCTCGACATGCACAGCGTCGACCGCCTCCTGCCGGAGTTCCAGCACCCCCAGGTCGGAGACACGATCGCGCTCGGCCCGAACCGGATGCGGATCGAGCGGGTTGCGCCCGAGCGCGTGCTGGCGTGGCGCTCCGAGGACGGCAACTGGGTCTGGACGTTCGTGCTCGCTGAGAGCGGCGGCACCACCCGCCTGATCAGCCGCAACCGCTTCCGCCTGCCGACGCTCGCTGCACGCCTCGGCATGCTGCCGATGGAACCCGGCTCGCTCATCATGGAGCGGCGGATGCTGCGCGGAATCAAGGAGCGCGCCGAGCGGCTCTCCCGCGACACATACGGTGTCCAGAGCCCAGCCTGATGTTCAAGCCGGTATTGACCTCTACTGGTTGCCCCTAGGTGCCGGTGGTCATTCCGTGCGGCTCAACGGGCGCGTCTGCGAAGCGATAGCGGCACGACTGCGGCGACGCCCGACTTCCGACCTGTATCACTCCGGGGCTCGTGGTGCATGTACCGGAGGGACGATTCGTGATCGAGCAGGCGCCGGTTCGTGATTCCAACGGCGCGGAGCGCGGCGTCGTCGCAGAAGGCGCGGTCGGAGCGCGCTGGGCTGGCCGCTTTCGGATTTCGCTACGAGGTCCGCCGCTGGCGGAACGGCGTCATCCCAGACGTCGCTGAGGCGGTCGAAAGCCCGCAGCGACTGAGCGACGATCTACTTCAAGCGCATCGACTTCTCGACCTTGTGCCGTCTGTGCCGACTCCTGTCTGGGGGCGCGACGAGTTTGGCACGGGCGAGATGTGGCGACGATGAAGCCGAACAGGCCGTCTTTGCCTCGCCGTCGTGTCGGTCTTCGGGCCGCTCGTGATTGGCGTCATCGACTACCCCCCGATGCCAAAGGGCCGGCGGCGTGAGACCGTGTCCTCGAAACCAACTGCGACGGTTGAAGGGACGGCCCCGATGAGACCTCGATACGCCATACGCGCAACCGCGATTGGAAGTGCCGCGGCCGCCTACATCTATCTTGCGAGGCCTCGCCTTCTCAGGTGGGGCGCAACCGACCAAGAGGTCGACGGGCCCCTCCCCGGCGATGACCTGGTCGCGAACGCCGACGTCACCGCAACCCGCGCGATCACCATCCGCGCCTCAGCCGATCAGGTGTGGCCGTGGATCGCCCAACTGGGGCAGGGGCGTGGCGGGTTCTACAGCTACGACTTCCTCGAGAACCTGATCGGCGCCGACATTCACAGCGCAGATCGGATCGTGCCCGAGTTGCAGGAAATCGAGGTCGGCGACGAGGTCCTGCTCGGTCCCGAGTTCGGTTACGACGTGGCCTTCTTGGAGCCTGGACGATCGCTCGTCCTCCGTGGCGGCTTTCCAATGGAGAACATCGCGGCTCCGTACGACTCGACCTGGGCCTTTGTGCTCCAAGCTGAGTCAGACGAAACGACGCGGCTGCTCGTGCGTGAGCGATACGAGTACAAGCGATGGTGGGCCGCGCTCATCGTCGAGCCCACGGAGGCGATCAGCTTTGTGATGAGCCAGAAGATGCTTCGCGGGATCAAGGACCGGGCTGAACGTGTACTTCGATGACCCCTTCCGGCGTGCCGAACAGGGGATGGGGAACAGCGATTGTCGGGTCCTCGTCGCACTGTGCGCGATCGCCTTCTCCGCCCTCTATGTCGTCTCCGACGTTATGGAGTTGGCCGCCGGAGGCCTTCCTGTCCTGTGTTAACGCACCCGACACGCCATCGCGATCAGTGTATGGACTGGAGTGCGAGCGAAACCGCCTGCTCGGGCGTTAACGCATGCCCTTCGCCCCAGGCAGCGCTGAAGAGTTCGTCACCAAGCTGCGACCGCAGGTCCGCGATCGTGTCGCCGTGGACGTCGCTCTCCGGCGCCTCGAGCGCGTAAGCGAGAGCCTCCTGCTGTGCCGCGGCAGCACCCAGCACGCGTGTCGCAGCTTCCGGGGCACTCGCGCGCGCGACGGTCAGACCGAGCCCGTGGATGGCAGCGGCCGCGTTGAAGGCGTCACTTCGTTCCCATGCCAGCCGAAAAACGTCCGCGTAGCGCGCTGCGACGCTCGCGGGGTCGCGTCCACTCTGGAGTTCGGCGAGCGCGAGGTTCAGAAGCGGGATCGCCCTGTACGGCCACGCATCGCCCCGTAGGACTAGGCTTTCTTCGTAGAGAGGGATCGCGTCGTTCCAGCTGCCTGAACAGGCGGCGAGATTACCCAGGTCGCCAACCGCCATCGCGAGCCCGAGCCGGTCACCGCGTGCGCGAGCGAGCTCGGCGGCTCGCTCAAAAAGGCGGCGCGCGTCATCGCTGCGCCCTTCAAGCATCGCGGCATCTCCGCGTACGTCCAGTGCAAACACCACGAGCGACCAGTCGCCAAGCGCATCGGCCACCTCGATCGCCGCACGAGCGAGCTGGTCTGAACGCTCGTACTCGCCCATGAGCACGGCGAGCCACGACGCGCCGGCAAGCGCGCTCGCGCGAGCTGGCGAGGCCTCCGCGGAAGCGTATCGAAGCGCCGAATCCAGCCAATGGCGGCCCTCGACGAGCATCCCGCGCTCCCACCAGAAGGCCCACAGTGCCGCACCCAGTCGCGTAGCGAGAGCAGACTCCGATGCCGTCGCCCATCCGAGAGCGGCGCGGAGATTGTCGTATTCCGAGGCGATCCACGCCGCGCTATCCGCGGCGAGCGTGCGCGGATCGTCGCGTTCGACCAGGCCGAGGTAGTGCTCGGCGTGACGGCGGCGGAGGTGTTCCAACGAGCCTGAGGCCGCGAATCGTTCGGCTCCGTACTCGGCGATCGTCTCGAGCATCGCGAAGCGTTCGTCGATACGGCGGACGAGGCTCTTCTCGACCAGGGACCCGAGGGCGTTCACCTCCGCGCCGCATACCGCTTCGGCAGATTCAAGGGAGAAGCTCCCCGAAAACACCGCAAGCTGAGCGAAGAGGAGCCGTTCCTCGTCGCCGAGGAGGTCGTGGCTCCACTCGATCGTGGCCCGAAGCGTCTTCTGCCTCGTCGGCGCATCGCGCGCTCCGCTTGTGAGCAGGTCGAGCCGCCGCTCGAGCCGGTCGAGGATCTGATGCGGCGTCAGGACGTTCGTACGAGCCGCGGCGAGCTCGACGGCGAGCGGGAGGCCGTCGAGGCGGCGGCAGATCTCGTCGACCGCGCCGCTCGGCTCGAACCCCGGATGGACGGCCCTGGCGCGCTCCAAAAATAGCGCCACGGCATCGGGCTCCGGAAGCGGCTCGACCCCGTAGCGGTGCTCGCCGCCGACGCGCAGCGGCTCGCGGCTCGTAACGAGGAGCTTGGCGTTCTGCGTCTGCGACAGAAGCTCCGCCAACGCCGGCGCAGCCCCGATCACCTGCTCGAGATTGTCGAGCAGGAGGAGCATGCGCTTGTCGCCGAGGTGGTCGGCGAGGCCGTTCTTGGATCCGACCGTCTGCTCGATCGTCGGCACGACGAGGGCCGGGTCACGGAGCGCCTGGAGCGGCACCCAGACCACGCCGTGCGGATAGTCCTCGAGCGCGTCGGCGGCGAGCTGGAGCGCGAGCCGCGTCTTCCCCGAGCCCCCCGGGCCCGTCAGGGTCACGAGTCGGTGCTCGCGGAGCAGCGTTCCGACCTCGTCGAGCTCGCGCTCGCGGCCGACGAGCGCCGTCGCCTGCGTCGGGAGGTTTGTCGCGTGCAGCGTCTTGAGGGGCGGGAACTCCCCGTCTCCGAGCTGGTAGAGCTGCTGCGGCTCCGACAGGTCCTTGAGCCGGTGAGCGCCGAGGTCGTTGACTCCGATGTCGCCGAGATCCGCGCGCGTCCGCTCCGAGAGCACGACCTGGCCGCCGTGGGCGGAGGCGCAGATCCGTGCCCCCCGGTGGACGTCGAGTCCGGCGTAGCCCTCGGCCCAGACGATCGGCTCGCCGGTGTGCAGACCCATGCGCACGCGGATCGGACCGTCGGCGAGTGCCGCCTGCGCCTCGGCCGCCGCCGCCACGCCGGCGCGCGCGTCGGCGAAGGCGACGAAGAACGCGTCGCCCTGCGTGTCCACCTCCGTCCCGCCGTGCCGGCAAAACGCCTGCCGGAGCAGGCGCCGGTGCTCGGCAAGGGCGTCCGGATAGCGGTCCCCGAGCTCGTGGAGGAGCCGCGTTGAGCCCTCGATATCGGTGAACAGGAAGGTCACCGTGCCGGTCGGAAGGTCGCGCACCCCCTCAGGATTGCGCGTCGCCGCCGAATGTCCAAGCCCACGGCTTCGTCCCCAGCTACGAAGCCCACGAAGCGGAACCCCTTCGCAAGGTACGCGGGGGTGCGCTCACCACAATCGGCGTGCTTCTGCTATTCGTCGCAGCGGCGAGCGCGCTGAGCGACCTCAACGGCTTCCTCACACGCGAGAACGCCGAGGATCTGCTTGCCCGGCGCGTGTTTATGCCGCCCAGCGGAAGCCGGTGGCCTCGGGGCGCGGCGCCAGCGGGCTGGCCGGCAGGCCGCCCGGGGGGTCGTCCTCGTTGTAGGCGCTCGGCGCCACGTCGTTGGGCGCGTCGGCGTGGAACAGCGCGGCGAGCAGCTCGATCTGCCCGCGGCCCACGCCCAGCTCGCCCATGCCACCGCCGTACATCGGCCGCCGCTCCCGCGCGCAGCGCGCGTAGACGTCGAAGAGCGCGCGCAGGCTGCCAATCCGCGACGGCTTGACATTCACGACGCGCGACGCCAGCGGCGTCGCGCCGATGTCCTCGGCGCTGCGGATCGGCGAGTCGTATGACACGCGTCCGAGATGATCGCCGAGCCGCTCCGCGATCTCGGGCAGGTCGTGCGGGTCCTCCAAGTAGGCGTCCGGGAACGCGGCGATCACGTGGTCGTACAGCGCATTCAGCGCCGCCGGATCCTCGACCTCGAAGCCGTACTGGCCCTTGAAGTCGATCGTGTCGACCGCGCCGGTCGCAGCGACCTCGTCGACGAGCTCCGGCGCCCAGGTTGCCTCCGAGTCGAGCTTGAAGCGCACACCGGGGGAACGGGCGAGCCGCCGGCGCACCGGCTCGATCGACGGCTCCTTGCCGAGGCCGAGCGAGTTGACGAAGCGCACCGGCTGCGGCTCCAGCCCGAGCACGTCGTGCAGCGAGCGGCCGGCCTGGCGCAGCGCGAGGTCGAGCGCCGCCGACTCGAAGGCCCAGTTGCGCAAGCGCAGCGCCACGTCCCACTCCGGCGGCTCCGGCCACAGGTCGAGCGTGGCGACATGGTCGCAGAAGCCGGCCAGCGTCCACTCGCCCTCGAGCGGCAGCGAGGGCCGGGTCTCGTGCAGCGCGGTGCCGTCCTCGCGGAACACCGAGACGTCCTCGCCCAGCCCGTCGGCGCCGGCGCCGACGAGGCGCACGTGCGTCGTGATGCGCTCGAACTCGTAGGCGAGGACGGCGTGCAGGCGTTCGTACTCGCACGCCTCGATGACGAGCGGTAGCCCCGCGAGCCGCGGCCACAGCGACTCGCCGATCATCGTTGGGCTCCCGGCGTTCACCGCCGTCATTGTTTCATCCCACGAGCTCGGGCTACTCGCCGGTCGCGACTGAGAGCCGAGCTTGGCCCG
>DATLQD010000091.1:0-5947 GCA_035535315.1 Gaiellaceae bacterium | reverse complement strand
CGCGGCGTAATGTCGAGTCCGTGCCCAGCCCACGGGACCTCATTGGATATATGCGGACCGTCTCGCGAGGTAGCCCTGTCGACCGGCCGTGGTCTCTTCCCAGCATGGTGGCTTCGATGCTCCGGCATGGCCGGAGCAACGCGCCGAAGGACTCGCCGTTGACACTGCAGGACGTGGTCGCGAGCCCGGACTACCGTGACCTTATGACGCCAAAGGTTGCCGAGGGCGACCGCGCCCCCGACTTCGAGTTGCCCTGCCTGGACGGTGATGGCACGCTACGCCTCGGCTCCCTCCTGGCGGAGCGGCCTGTGGCGTTGATCTTCGGTTCGTACACCTGACCGCCTTTCCGCGCCCAGGTTGGGGCGCTGGAGGAGCTGGCTGGGCGGTACGGCGACAGCGTCCACTTTGTGGTTGTCTACATCCGCGAGGCGCACCCGGAGGACGGCTGGATCATCCCGGAAAATCGCCGATCGGGGTTGGTCGTTCATGAGCCGAGGACCGACGAGGAGCGCCGGGCAGTCGCATCGACGTGCGCGGTCAGCCTTCGGCTGCGGATGGAGATGGTTGTCGACGGCGTCGACAATGCCGTCGCCTCAGCGTACGGTGGCTGGCCCGATCGGCTCTACCTGATCCGGCGCAGCGGGACGATCGCGTTTCAGGGCGACGAAGGGCCATTCGGGTTCAAGCCGGAAGCACTCCAGCGCGCAATCGAGCGCGAGATCGCAGTCGTCGTGGCCTGAGAGGCAACCGCTGTACCGAGTCAGTGCGGCCGTCGTCCTAAAGGGAGCATTCGTCCACGCGCGCGCGTACTGAGGACGCGCGGCGCGAGGGGTGGATCGGCTTCGGGCCGCTGGCTAGTGGGAGTTTCCGCGAGTCTGGAAGGATCAGCGCTCACTCGCCTAGCTCGAGGAAGCCGATCTCGAGCATCCGGCGAGCAAGAGCAAGACCTGTCTCCTGCTCGGCGTCGCTGTCTACGGCCGCCGCCAGCGCCTCGTGCAGCGTCCTCGAGCCGTCGAGCCCCCGGATCAGTCGCGCCGTGGGTGGATCGAGCTCTGCGGAGAAGGGCAACCCGTTCTCGAGCCGGAGGGTCAGGTTCTCCGCATGCCAGCGGCCTCCCGCGAAGCGCGTGTCCTGGGTGACGACGGCGTCGTCGACGACGCGTAGTCGCCGGTCGAGGAGGACGCTGTCCGAGTCGATCTCGGACATCCGGTCGCGCGTCTCGAAGAGCTTCCTCACGTGTCGCCCCGCTGGGCGAAGCGCCGCCCGGGGAAGCTGCTGCGCCTCCAGCCAGCCGTCCCGGCCGTCGCTCCGCTTGCGAAGGATGAGGCACGCATAGCCGAGCTGCTCGATTTCGAGCTCCCGGTAGTACGCGAGCCAGCGATCGAGCGCCTCGGCGTAGGCCTCGGGCCGGTCGAGGAGATCGCGATTCCACACCGTCGCGGTCTCGATCGGGTCGTCCGTCGAGGTGTGGAGCAGGAACGCGTCGCACCCCGAGCCTTCCAGCCAGCTCCGCGGACGCTCGGCAGGGTCGTCCGGATCGAGTGCCCACGCGATCAGGAGGCAGGCGAACCCGCCCGGCGCGAGCGCGGGCGGTGTGGCCCGCACGACGTGTTCCGAGACGGCGTCGCCGGGCATGCCGCTGTCCCGGAACAGATACGCGCTCTCGGGCGAGACGACGTACGGCGGGTTGGCGACGACGAGGTCGAACTGCTCGCCCTCGACCGGCTCGAAGAAGCTGCCGGATCGCGTCTCGAGGTTGTCGACGCCGTTGAGCGCTGCGTTGAACGCCGCGTAGGCGAGCGCCCTCTCGTTCACGTCCGTCGCGACCACGCGCTCGGCGTGCGCGGCGAGCAGGATCGCCTGGATCCCGTTACCGGTGCAGAGGTCGAGGGCACGCTCACCCTCGCCGCGAACGGTCAGGTGAGCGAGAGCGACGGACGGGCGGTGCACGCCCGGCACATGGTCGGCGTGCGCTTCCGCCGCGCCCGCATGATCGGACGCGATCAGCAGCTCGTCGTGAGGGACGAGGCGCGCCGCCCCGTGCACGACCTCGGCGTCGTGGACGAGAAGCCCGGCTCGCGCGAGGCGCGCCTGCAGCTGCGCGCCCACGAGCTCATCGAGGCGCAGGTGTGTGACGGGAACGCCGAGCAGAAAGAGTCGGAGAAGCACGGCCAGCTCGTCCTCGTCGCCGAGCCGTCGCAGGTACGACGGCAACTCCGGCGAGCGCGCGAGGAGCTGGTCGCCGGTCGCGAGCCGCTGCTGGATCCGGTCCGGCTCGTAGCCGGCATCCCGAAGCAGCCGGACGAGCTCGACCGCCGCTTGCAGGCTCTCCGCGCGCGGCGGGTCGGGGCGCCCGGGAGGGGGGACGGCGCGGACTGGCTCCACGGCTCGACGCTCGGTCGATTCGCGCTAGAGGGTCTTGTTCGTCTTCAGGTCGTACCTGAACTCGACGGCCGACCCCAAGGAGCCGTCGGCCTTCTGCGGTTTGTACTCGACCTCGAGCTTGGCGAAGTTGAACGACACCGAATCGGTCGGAACGAATGCGTCCTCGGATCCGCTCGTCTGAAATGAGCTGACGAGGACGTCGTGAAACTTGAACGTCAGGTATTCCTGCTGGCCCTTGCCGGCCTTGCGGGCCGAGAGCGTGGCCATCTTGATGTGCTGCCCCGTAGCGCAGGCCTTCATGAGACCGATGCTCGCCCTGTTCAGGCCCATCACGAAATGGAAGTCCTGCATCGAGACCTTGCCGGCTCCGCCGCCGCCACCCGACGGGCCGGCACCGGCGTGGGTCTCGCCCCAGCTCCACGCCTCGACGTCGATCTCATCCTTGTGCTTGGCATCGGCGCTCTCGCCCTTGATGCCGTCGAACTTGATGAAATAGTCGACCGCTGCCATCGCGTCTCCCTCCCGGACCCGCTCGAGCCGATCGTACCTGAGCTTTCTTCACGTAAATGGACTTGCAGCCGGGGAGCAAACTCATCGCGACTCGAACCGCGGTAGTGGTTGTCCGCCGAGGGCCGAAGTCGCCGCCGTCGGATCGCCAAAAGCTGCGTGCCACAACCGTTCCACCCGGCGAGTGCCGCCGGACTTCCACCCCTCAGATCTCGCTCACAGACCAGGTCCGACGATGGAACCGCTGCGCGAGCGGGTCGAAGGCCGCGACGAAGCGGTTCTTTGCTGCCGTCGCCCGTGTATCGGACTCTGCGGCGAGCCGGAAGTTCGGGTTCGGCGGCAGCGGGCAGTCCCTCTTGGGCTCGACCGCGCTGAAGAAGCCGTCTCGGTAGTGTCGGTCGGCCTCGATCGAGTGCTGTAGCGCCTGCTGCAGGAGCGTGACGACGTCGTCTGCCTCTCGCGTTGGGGTCTGGAGGCTGCCGAGTTGCTGCAGGATGCTCTGGCGGTTGTCGGCCACGCTGTCGATCCGCTGCCCTGCCTCCTGCGGAGAGATCGAACAGTTGACACCGGCCTTGAGTGCGCTGTCGATCTCGTCCCGCCCCGCCGCTGACTGCTCGAGCACATTCTCGATTCGATCCACGAACGTCCGGAGCCTGGCCGTGTCGGTGTTCGACCCGCCGTCCGAACCAGCTAGGGCGATCACTGCGGCGGCGGTCACGCCAAGAGCGGCAACTAGGATCAGGACGGCGATCAAGAGGCTGTGCCGTCCACGGTGGCTCTGGACGTGCGTCGTGACGACCGTCCCGTCAAGCTTGGAGCCGGGCTCCGTCGGGGCGGGCGCCAGGGGTGCGACGCGGGTCGCATCGGCCGCGGACGCAGTTGCCTCGGCAAGGGCCTTCTTGAAGGCGGAGGCAAGCGCCCCCGCCGTCGGGTACCGATCATCCGGGTTTTTCGCCATCGCGGTCGCGATGACCCCGTCGAGCGATCTAGGCAGATCGGGGCGGAGGCCAGACGGTGCCGGTGGTTGATCGAGGAGATGCGCTTGGAGCGTTGCAAAGTCGGTCTCTCGCTTGTACGGCGCCTGTCCGGCGAGGCAATGAAAGAGGACACAACCAAGGGAGTAGACATCCGCGCGCCCGTCGAGGGGTTGACCCTGGACTTGCTCGGGGCTGCAGTACTCGACGGTGCCGAGGAACACGCCCGTCTGGGTCATCCCCGCGGAGCTCGTGCGCTTCGCGAGGCCGAAGTCGCAGAGGTAAACGTGTTCGCTTGGCTCGGCGACGAGAATATTCGCCGGCTTGAGGTCGCGATGAACGAGGCTGGCTTGATGCGCGCAGTCGAGCGCGCTGCCGATTTGCTCGGCGATCCTTAGTGTCTCTACCGGTGACAGCGCTCCCCGCGCTCTGAGCAGCGCTTGCAGGCTCCGTCCGATCACATAGCGCATAGCTAGGTAGAGAAGGCCATCGGCCTCGTCGGCGTCGTAGATCGGGATCACGTTCGGATGGTCGAGCGAGGCGGCGAGCTGGGACTCGCGCAGAAACCGCTCACGAAACTCGTCGTCCAACGCGAGCTCCGGAGTGATCACCTTGAGGGCGACCTTGCGCGTGAGGCGCTCGTGGCTTGCCACGTAAACCGCGCCCATCCCCCCACGGCCGAGCAGCGACTCGATGACGTATTCGCCGAACACCTCGCCCACCCCGGGCGCCAGACGATCAGTCATGCGGTTGCGGGCACGTCCGCAGGCGGTACCCAAGCCGACGCTCGTTTTCGATCAGATCTCGCGCGTTGAAGCGCTCCAGCTTCCGGCGTAGCTCCCAGACGAGCCGCGCCAGCTCGACCCGGTTGTGCATGGGCTCGTTCTCCCACACGGCGTGCATCAGCTCATCGTGTGTGCAGAGCGTCGGCGAGCCCCCGGCGGCAGCGTTTCGCTCGACCATGTAGCGCACGAGCCGGTGCGCCTGCGCGCGGATCGGAATCTCATGCCGCTCGTCTCCGCGGACGAGGACGAGACGAGCCTCGTGCGTGTCATAGCTGAGGCAATCACGTGTCTCCTGGTTCGGAGCGGCCCCTCCGACTACGGCCCGAGTGGCTTGTGAGTCTCCAATTGAATGGAACGCGAGCTCGAAGAATCGTCGCTCGTCCGCCTCCGTGATTGAGCCGAGCACGCAGACGCCGTCACCGTCGTGGAGCAGTGTGCGCCCAATCACACGCTGCAGGCTGCCGCCTCGCCGGAGGAACGTCCCGTTAACGCTGCCGCCGTCCAGAACGAACCAACGACTGCCCTCGCGCTCAAGCGTGCAGTGGGCCGCACGAGTGACCAGGAGCTCGGGGTCAGGCTGCAGAGCGATGTCGTTCGCCTCGGGAAGGCGACCAACGCTCACATGGCTGCCGGACAGCCCAATGCGCGCGAGTTCCGAGCGGTCGGGGGCGAGGACGACCACTTCCGCTCGAAGGCTGTGCCCTAGCTCAGAGGAGGCCACGAGCGAAGTTCAATTGATCCCCTATCTCGCGTCCATGGATCGGCGTCGTTCACACACTCAGACTCGCAGGGAGACCAAGGCTACACCCCACGAATGGAGGAATCATGCTTAGGCTCGACAAGCGCTCTCTTCTTCTCGCACTCGTCCTCGTCATTTCGGTCGTCGCGGTCGGGGTCGGGATCGCCGTGCGCGGCGGCCCGAGCCGGGCCTCGGCCTCACCGGCGCCGGAGCCGCTGCGCGACGGCACGAGCCAGGCCTCGTCCTCACCGGCGCCGGAGCTGCAGGACGGGCGGCAGTTCGGCCTCATCAAGTCGGTCGAGCTCCAGACCTCCCCCGGAACGATCGTCTTCGACCCGGCCGACCTACTGACCGGCGAGGAAGCCAACCGCGCCGCCGCAGCGCACGGCGACGAGGTGCCCGTTGCCAACGATTCCTACAAGGTCAACGACGACCCGACGGTGCACACGCTCGCTCTGTCCCCAGACGTTGAGATCCGCCTGATCAACTGGGATCAATGCTGTGACACGGTCACGGCCGACCCCGAGGGCTTCAAGGCTTCCTTCCGAGGGAGTGAC
>DATLQD010000090.1:0-17677 GCA_035535315.1 Gaiellaceae bacterium | reverse complement strand
CGTGATGGTGGTCGCAGCCTCGGAGGCCGTGGTCGGCCTCGGCCTCATCGTGGCGATGTCGCGGAAGCACGTCGAGCTGGACGTCGACAAGCTCAGGACCCTGAGGGGCTGACGTGGACGTTGCCGCCTGGATCTGCCTTGTCTCGCCTGCCGTCGCGGTCGTCCTGATCGCGCTCGCGGGCGACCGGATTCCAGGTTTCGCGGCCGGAGTGCTCGCCTCGCTCGCCGCCTTCGTGTCGTTCGTCGCCTCGGTGATTTGCCTCGTCGTCCTCCTGGGAGAGGAGCCGGAGGAGCGCGTCGGACACGGGTCGACTCTCTGGACCTGGCTCTCGGCCGGAGACTTCCGGATCGAGCTCGACGTCGTCGTCGACCCGCTGTCCGTCTTCATGATGCTGGTCGTCTCGGGAGTGGGCTTCCTGATCCTCTCGTACGCGGTCGGCTACATGCGAGGCGACGTCGAGGAGCGGCGCTACCACGCCTATAAGGCGCTCTTCCTCTTCTCGATGCTCCTGCTCGTCCAGTCTGGGAACCTCCTCCTCCTGCTCGCGGGCTGGGGGATGGTCGGGCTCTCCTCCTACCTCTTGATTAACTTCTGGCACCAGCGGGAGACGGCGGTGGCGGCGGGCAAAAAGGCGTTCATCATGAACGCGGTCGGGGACGCGACCTTCGCGCTCGCCCTCTTCATCCTCGCCCAACACGTCGGCGCGCTCGACTTCGCCACGGTCTTCGACCAGGCTCCGGAGGCACTCGGGGACGGGACGACACTCTCTGCGCTCGTCGCGCTCGGTCTCCTCGGCGGCGCGGTGGCGAAATCCGCTCAGATCCCGCTCCACACGTGGCTGCCCGACGCGATGGAAGGCCCGACCCCGGTCAGCGCGCTCATCCATGCGGCGACGATGGTGACGGCCGGCGTCTACCTGATCGCCCGCACGCACACGCTCTTCGAGCTCGCCCCCGACATCCAGCACCTGGCCGCGATTCTTGGCGGCGCCACGATCGTCGTGGCCGGGCTGATCGCCCTCGTCCAGACCGACATCAAGCGGGTGATCGCCTACTCGACGATGAGCCAGATCGGCTACATGTTCGTGGGCGTCGGGCTGGGTGCGTACGGCGCCGGCCTCTTCCACCTGATGACGCACGCCTTTTTCAAGGCGCTTCTCTTCTTGGCGGCCGGCATCGTCATCCACGCACTCGCCGGTGAGCAGGACATCCGGAAGATGGGCGGGCTCGGCCGCGCCCTGCCCTGGACGTACCGCTTCTTCCTGGTGGGCGCGCTCGCACTCGCCGCGATCCCTCCTTTCGCGGGCTTCTTCTCGAAGGACGCGATCCTTGCAAGCGCCGCGAATGAAGGCACGCTCGGATGGTCACTCTGGGGCGCCGGAGCGTTTGGCGCCTTCCTGACCGGCCTCTACACCTTCCGTCTCCTCTTCATAGTCTTTCGCGGCGAGCCGTCGGGCTTCGTGCGCGAGCACCTGCACAGGGAGCAGTTTGAGGGCCCGTTCGCGATGGTGTGGCCTGTCGCGGTGCTCGCCGTCCTGTCGGTCATCGGTGGGTGGCTCCAGATCCCCGGCGCCTGGCACGCGATCGACGACTGGATCAACCCCGTGGCCGAGTCCATCGAGGAGGCGTCCGGCTCGACAGCGCTCTTTTCTGCCCTCGCGGCGCTTGGCCTTTCGCTCGCCGGCATCTGGCTCGCCTGGTCGTTGTACGGGCGGCGGGGCTACGGACCTGCCCGCGCTCGCCGCCGCTGGCCGTGGGCGGCGACCGCCCTCGAGCGGAAGCTCTACTTCGACGAGGCCTACGACGTCGTCTTTTACGAACCGAGTACCCGCCTCGCGACAGGCCTCACGCGCTTCGTGGAGCGCCCGCTCGTTCTGCGGTCACTGACGGGTCTCGGCGGCGGGGTCCGCCTCCTTGCCGGCCGGGTCGCTGCGGCGCAGACCGGGCTCGTCCGCTCCTACGCGCTCGCGCTCGCAACAGGGCTCGCGGTGATCACCATCGTCTTCCTGGCGGTCACCTGATGATCACGACCGCCCTCATCGTCCTGCCGTTCGCAGGCGCACTCGTCCTCTGGATCCTGCCCTGGCGGACGAGCACCGCCGCCGGTGGGCTCGCGCTGCTGGTCGCGCTCGGAGAGCTCGCGCTGTGGGTTGGGACGGTGGTCAACTTCGACTTCGGGATCTCGGGGCTCCAGTACGACGCGGAGCGGACCTGGTTCTCGGACCTCGGCGTCTCCTACAAGGTCGGCCTCTACGACTTCTCGCTCTGGCTCGTTGGGCTGACCGCGCTCGTCGCGGTCGCGTCGATCGGCTACGGCATGTGGGCGGGCCGCGTCCGGCCGGGTGCCTATTTCGGCCTCCTCCTCTTCCTGACGGGCGCCACCGTGGGCGTCTTCACGGCCCAGGATTTGCTCCTCTTCTACGTCTTCTTCGAGGCGATGCTCATCCCGCTCTACGTGCTGATCGGGGTCTGGGGCGGCGCCGGAAGGACGGGCGCAACGATCAAGTTCATCGTCTACACGATGGGCGGCTCGCTCCTCATGCTGGTCGCGATCATCGCCTTCGGCCTTGACCGCGGCAGCTTCGACATGACGGAGCTCGGGACGAGCGACAGCACCTGGATCTTCCTCGGCTTCGTGATCGCGTTCGCCGTGAAGGCACCGCTCTGGCCCTTCCACGGCTGGCTGCCTGATGCCTATCGCGAAGCCCCGGCGGAGGTGTCGGCGCTCCTCTCCGGCGTCGTCTCGAAGACGGCCGCCTACGGGCTCCTCCGGATTGTCTTGCCCTCGTTCCCCGAGCAGGTGGCCGACTGGCGGACCGTCGTCCTCGTCCTCGCGTCGATCGGGCTCGTCTACGGTTCGCTCCTCGCCTTCCGGGCGCCCGACGTGCGAGGCGTCATCGCCTACTCGAGCCTCGCCCAGATGTGCCTGATCGTGATCGGGCTCTTCGCCTTCAACGACTCGGGACTGAACGGCGCGCTGCTCCAGATGGTGAATCACGGGCTCATCTCCGCCTCGCTCTTCCTGCTGGCGGGAACGGTCGAGCGGCGAACTGCGACCGGCGACCTTCACCTCCTCGGAGGAATGGCCCGCGGGCGGCCCGTGCTCGCGACGCTCTTCATCGTCGTCGGCGTCGTCGCTCTGGCCGTGCCCGGATCGACCGCGTTCGCGGGGGAGTTCCTCGTCCTGAACGGCATCTTCCCGGTCGGCTGGGGCTGGGCGGTGGTCGGCGCCGCTGCGATGGTTTTGGCGGCCATGTACGTCCTCCGGCTCGTCTCCGCCGTCCTCCATCGCGACGTCGGGACCATGGTTCCGGACGCTGCGCTCGATCTGCGACCGGGCGAGACAAGCCTGGTCGGGATGCTGGTGATCGCCCTCCTGGCGCTCTCGTTCTGGCCCGCCGGGATCACCGACCACGTCTTCGGCGGCCAGCCCCAGCAGGCCGTGACAACGAGGTTCTCGGAGTAGATGGAGACCTTCGTCAAGCCAGACATCGACTGGGCGGCGCTCTCGCCCGTCCTCGTGCTGCTCGGCGGCGCGGCGCTCACAATGCTCGTCCCGCTCTTCCTCCCGGTTGGCGTGCGGCGCGGCTTCTCGGCCTTCGTCGCGGCTGCCGCGCTGATCGGGGCCGGTGTCGCCGCAGCGATCCTCTTCGCGCACGACGATTCGGGGCGCGGGATCGTCGCCGATGCGCTCAGGCGCGACCGGCTCGCCGAGCTCGCTCAGGTCATACTCGCCGGCGCCGGGCTCCTCGCGATCGGCGTCTCCTACCGCGAGCCGGGCCGCCGTGAGGGGATCGGGGACTACTACACCCTGCTCTTGTCGGCCGTCGGAGGCATGTGCTTCTTCGTCTCGGCGAACAGCCTCATGACCCTCTTCCTCGGACTCGAGTGGTTTTCGATCTCGCTCTACATCATGTGCGCGATCGCGGTCGACCGGCTCGGGTCCCTCGAGGCCGGGCTCAAGTATCTGATCGTAGGAAGCTTCGGGTCGGCGATCCTCCTCTTCGGAAGCGCGCTCGTCTACGGCGCGACGGGCGAGATCGGCTTCGAGGCGATCGAGCGTGCGGCCGCGGGTGGCGACCGCTTCCTGCTCGTCACCGGTCTCGCGATGCTCCTCGTCGGCCTCGCCTTCAAGGTCTCGGCCGCGCCGTTCCACATGTGGACGCCAGACGTGTACCAGGGCGCACCGACCCCGGTAACTGCCTTCATGTCCGCAGCGACGAAGGTCGCCGGGCTCGTCCTTACGCTACGCCTGCTGACCACGGCCTTCGGGAGCCAGGAGGAGCTCTGGACACTCTCCCTCGCCGTCATCGCGTGCATCTCGCTGGCCTGGGGGAACCTCGCTGCCCTCGTCCAGACGGACGTCAAGCGACTGCTTGCGTACTCGAGCGTCTCCCACGCCGGCTTCCTCCTGATCCCGATCGCGGTCGGCACACCGCTCGGCGGACGGGCGCTTCTCTACTACCTGATGCCGTACGCGGCCATGAACGTGGGCTCGTTCGCCATCGTCGCGGCGCGCGAGCGCGAGCTCGTGCGGCCGGTGACGGTCTCCGACCTATCCGGAATGGGCTGGGAACGGCCCTTTCACGGGATCGCGATGGCGATCTTCATGTTCGGCTTCATTGGCCTGCCGCCCGCCGGGCTCTTTCTCGGAAAGTTCTACGCGTTCTCGGCCGCGGTCGAGCGAGGGTGGGCCTGGCTGGCGATCGTCGGTGTCGTCGCCACCGTAGTCTCGATCTACTACTACCTGGGAGTCGTTCGCGCCATGTACGTGAGCCCGGGAGAGCTTCGCCTCGCACCCGCGGGAGGCTCGCCGCCCCGCGACCCTGCGCTCACGACCGCGGTCGCTGCCTCGCTCGCCGTCACGGTGGGGACGTTCTTCGCAGCGGGCCCGCTGATCGACCTCGCGCGTGACGGCGTCGAGTTCCTGCGGTTCCCGTTCTGATGGCCGAGCGCGTGGTCGTTTTGGGAGGAGGGGCGGCCGCGGAGGCGTTCGTCGCGGCGCTCCGGAGACTCGATCCCGACGTCGACATCACGCTGGTCGAGCGGGAGCTCGTCGGCGGCGAATGCTCCTACTGGGCGTGTATGCCCTCCAAGACGCTGCTCCGGTCACCGGAGCTCGTGGCGGCCGCGAAACGCGCCCCCGGGGCAGCAGAGGCGCTGGACGGGGAGCTCGCCTCGGACCGGGTCTTCTGGTGGCGCGATCAGGTCGTCGGGGACTACGACGACTCCAGCCAGGAGACGTGGCTGAAGGAGCGGCGGATCGAGCTCGTCCGCGCCAGCGGCACCGTCCGCGAGCCCGGCGTCATCGAGGCCGCGGGCCGTGAGATTCCCTACGACAAGCTCGTAGTCGCGACGGGCTCGAGCTCCGCGGCGCCTCCGATTCCCGGGCTCGACGAGCTCGACTACTGGACGAACCGCGAGGCGACCGGAGCCAAAGAGGTGCCGCAGAGCCTCGTCGTGATCGGCGGCGGCGCCGTCGGGTGTGAGCTCTCCCAGGCCTACCGCCGGCTCGGCGCCGACGTCGACCTCGTGCATGTGTCCGAGCGACTCCTCCCACGAGAGGACCCCGAGGCGAGCGAGCTCGTTGCCGAGGCATTCCGGGAGGAGGGGATCGGGGTCCATCTATGTGCGGACACGGAAGAGATCGCGTGCGCCCGAAGCGGTGAGCGATTCCGGGTCGAGCTTCCGGACGTCGAGCCGCTCGAGGCCGAGCGCCTACTCATTGCGACGGGCCGAAGGCCGCGGGTCGAGGGCCTCGAGCCGCTCGGGCTCCAGATCGAGAAGTCCGGAATAAAGGTCGACGAACGGATGCGCGCCGGCGAAAACGTCTGGGCGATCGGCGACGTATGCGGGGTCGCGCTCTTCACACACGTGGGCAAGTACCAGGGCCGGGTCGCGGCCCACGATGTCGCGGGGAAGGAGGCGCGGGCCGACTACCGCGCCATTCCCGCGGTCGTGTTCACGGATCCTCAGGTCGCCTCGGCCGGGGACACGAACTCGGAGGGACTCGTCACGGCCTCGAGGGCCGTCGACAAGACCTCGCGGACCTCGACGTACGAGCGGCCGAAGCGTTCGGGGTTCGTGAAGCTCTTCGCCAAGCCCGACCGCCGCATCCTGGCAGGAGCCGTGGCGGTGGGCCCCGAAGCGGGCGAATGGCTCGGACAGCTGACCCTTGCGATCCGCGCCGAGGTGCCGCTCGACGTGCTCGTAGACTCGATCCAGCCCTACCCCACCTTCTCGGAGGCGATCTTCTTCGCCGCCCGGGAACTCGCCGGGTAGAAACGACCGTTGCGCGGCCCTGCGCCGCCGCGTTAGCCTCTACCCGCCGTGAGCGTAGACACCGATCTAGCCGCGACCCTCGCCGGGCTGCGCCTCTTCTCCGATCTCGACCGGCCCGAGCTCGAGGAGATCGCGCACACCTTCGACGAGGAAGTCATCCCTGCGGGCCAGCGCGTCCTCCGGCAGGGCCTTTCGGGCTCGAACGTCTACGTGATCCTCGAAGGAGAGGCCGGCCTCGTCCTGAACGGCGAGGAGCGAGCGAGCCTCCAGCGTGGCGAGTTCTTCGGCGAAGTCTCCATCCTGCTCGGCGAGTCTCCGACGAGCGACATCGTCGCGAAGACGACGCTTCGCTGCCTCGTCATCCCGGGCCCCCAGCTCCGCGGGTTCCTGCTTGCACACCCCGAGGTCATGCTCCAGATGCTCCTGTCTGTCACGTGGCGCCTCCGGACCACCCTCGCGTGGCTGAGCTAGACGCGCGGCCCTTCCCTCCCGGCGAGTATCCCGTCGTCGTGGTCGGGAGCGGCCCCGGCGGCCTGCAGGCGAGCTACTGCCTGAAGCGGCTCGGGATCGAGCACGCGGTCGTCTCCCAGGACGACTCCCCGGGCGGGATGTTCCGCAAGTGGCCGATCTACCAGCGCCTCCTCTCCTGGACAAAGCCCAACGCGCCCGTCGAGCGGGGTACCCGTGCCTACGAGTGGTACGACCACAACAGCCTGCTGGGCGAGGAGAGCGGCGAGCAGGCCCTCGTCGCCGAGTTCATGGACCGCACGTGGATGGTTCCGTCCCGCCCGGAGATGGAGCAGGGGCTGGCGGCGTTCGCGGACCGGGCCGGAGTGGCCGTCCGGTACGGCTGCCGCTGGGAGTCAACGCGCCGTGAGGAGGACGGTTTCGTCCTGGTCACCTCCGACGGCGAGTACCGCTGCCAGGTCGCCGTGTTCGCAATCGGCGTCACCGAGCCCTTGAAGATGCCGATTCCGGGCATCGAGGACGTCCCGCACTACGTCGAGACGGGGAAGCCGCACGAGTACGAAGGAAAGCGGGTCATCGTGATCGGCAAACGGAACTCGGGCTTTGAGATCGCCGACGGGATGGTCCCCTGGGCGAAGCAGGTTCTCCTCGTCTCGCCGCGGCCCGTCGCCGCGGACGTTCTCGCTCTGTCCACGGTTCGCGTCCGGTACCTCCAGCCCTACGAGGACCATTCCTGGGGTGGGGGGACATTCGCCCTCGACGCCGCGATCGAGCGGATCGAGAAGACGTCCAGCGGCTATCGCATCGTCGCGAACGGCACGACCCATCCGGGCGCGATGGAGATCGAGGCCGACGTTGCAATTGCCGCGACGGGCTTTTGCACCCCCCTGCGCGATCTCACGGACCTCGGCTGCTCGACCGTAAAACAGGGAGTCCTGGCCGCGCAGACGCATCACTGGGAGAGCGCGACCGTGCCGGGCATCTACTTCGCCGGAAACGCGACCCAGGCGGCCGCTGGGCTCCGCAAGCACGGAGTCGGAAGCGCGTCCGGAACGGTCAGCGGCTCTCGCTACAACGCACGGCTCCTCGCACGACGCATCGCGGAGAAGCATTTCGGCCACGCCGCTCAGCGCTTGGCGCTCGAACGCGACGAGGTCGTCCCCTTCCTTGCTTCGGAGCTGACCCGTGCGCCCGAGCTCTGGACGCAGAAGTCATATCTCGCACGAGTGGTTGGGCTCGACCCGGACGCAGGCCCGACCGACGAGGGGATCCAGCCGCTCGCCGCCTTCCTCGACGAGGGCGAGGGGAATGCGCTCGCAGTCACCGTCGAGATGGACGACCAGGCGCGGATCTACCCGGCTCTCTACCTCCGCAGCAGCGGAGAGCTGCACGAGGATGTCTGCCCGCCTCATCCCTTACATGACTTCGAGACCGAGGGCTACCGCGCCCAGCTCGAGGGTCTCGTAAAGCGAGCCCTCGGTTGACCCCGTCATCACGCACGCGCTTCGCGGTCTGGGCACTCCTCATCGCGCTGCCCGTCGCCGGGCTCTGGGTCTTGCTCGCAGCTCCACGGCTCGACCTCCTCTGGGAGAACCACCCAGGTCACTTCTGGCTCGTGGTCGCGGCCGCCGCGATCAACGGCGTTCTCGCCTACGCAACCGGCGAGGCCGCTCAGCGCCGCGGGGACTCGCGCCTCTTCCTCATCTCCCTCGCCTTCCTCACGAGCGCCGGGTTCCTCGGCATGCACGCACTCGCGACGCCCGGTGTCCTCCTGGACGGGAAGAACGCCGGCTTCGTGATCGCCACACCGATCGGCCTCCTTGCCGCGGGGGCCCTAGCCGCGCTTTCCGCCCGCGCCGGCGGAACGGACATACGCCGACTCCGGCCCCTGCGAAGCCTAATTCTTGTCTGCCTCGTCGTCTGGGCGGTCTGGTCCCTGACGTCGCTGCCGCCACTCGACCGCGAGCTTCCGGCCGAGGTCGGGAGCCCACCGCTGATCGCACTCGCCTCGGTTGGTGTCCTCCTCTACGGCTACGCGGCGGCCCGCTATGCGGAGGTGTGGCGCGCGCGCCGCCGTCTCCTGCCCGCCGCCGTCGTCACCGCCTTCGCCCTGCTCGCCGAGGCGATGCTCGCAATCGCCTTTTCGCGGAACTGGCACGCAACCTGGTGGGAATGGCACCTTCTGATGCTGGTCGCCTTCGGGCTCGTGGGCTACGCAGCCCGGCGTCAATGGCACGAGGAGCGCTTCAGCGACCTCTACCTCGACGAGATTCGCGGCTCGATCCGCGAGATAAGTGTCCTCTTTGCAGATCTTCAGGGCTTCACGACATTCTCCGAGCAGGTTGGCGCGGACGAGGTGCAGCGGATGCTGAACGAGTACTTCGAGACCGCAGTCCCGCTCGTCGCGGGCAAGCACGGAGGCGAAGTGGACAAACTGATCGGAGACGCGATCATGGTCACGTTCAACACGCGTGGCGACCAGCCGGACCATCCCGAGCGCGCTGCCCTCGCAGGCCTCGCGCTTCAGCGGGAGACCGGACGGATCCGCGACCGCCACCCGGACTGGCCCCCCTTCCGCGTCGGGATCAACACCGGCGAAGCGAGCGTCGGCCTCCTCGGAGCCGAGGGCGGCCGCGGGTTCACGGTCGTCGGGGACACGGTGAACCTCGCGTCGCGCCTCGAAGGGCAGGCCCGGGCGGGAGAAGTAGTGATCGGCGCCGGCACCCGGGAGCGCCTTCCGCGCGCGATCGAGGTGGAGCAAATCGGTGACCTGGAGGTGAAGGGCAAGGAGCGGCCGATAGCCGCCTTCGTCCTGCGCCGTCTACTCGCGGAGGGGTCTGGCGGCCAGAGCGACGAGCGCCTGGCAGAGCAGCACCAGGAAGGCGAGCGCTAGGGCACCGCTGCCGACCGCCGGGATGCCCTCCGCGGTCATGGGCGCGCGCGCCGCCGCGCCGACGATGAAAAGGGCAAGGAGGATCCCTGCCAGCGCGGACTGAAGTGTGCCGAGCGGATCCCGATCGGCCTCCACGCGACGCGCGAGGCACACGAGCCCTGCCGTGGCGCACACGGGCACGCCGACGAGCAAGAGCAGGAACGAGACCGATGCAAACCCGAGCGCGTCCGAGACCGCGGTGGCGAAGAGGAGGCCGGCAGTCAGCTCGACAGCCATCGCGCTCGCTGCGCTACCCCTTTCCATCGCGTTCGGTTTCGGCGCCCGGGGGAGAGTTCCTTCGTTACCCTCATCCCGTTTCCGCGACCAAGGAGGATGGATGCCGGACGTGCCCGTGACCTGGCTCGGCCACGCAAGCTTTCGCATCGACACGCCGGGGGGCAAGCGAATCTACATTGACCCGTGGCTCAGCAACCCGAAGTGCCCGGAGGGGGAGCACGATCCGGAGCGCGTCGACGTGATCGCGCTTACGCACGGCCACGACGACCATGTGGGCGAGACCGTCGAGCTCGCCAAGAGGTTCGCGCCCCGGGTGATCGCGATGGTCGAGCTCCGCGGCTGGCTGACCGGTCAGGGGGTCGACGAAGATATGAGCAGTGCCATGAACAAGGGCGGCTCGGTCGACGCTGACGGCACCAGATTCACGATGACGGATGCCAGGCACTCCTCGAGCTGCCAGGACGGCAGCTACGTCGGCGAGGCCGCCGGCTATGTGGTCACGTTCGAGAACGGGACGACGATCTATGTCGCTGGCGACACCTGCGTCTTCGGCGACATGCAGCTGATCGGGCGGATCTACCGTCCGGATGTGGCCATCCTTCCGATCGGCGGGCACTACACCATGGATCCACCCGAAGCCGCGGTCGCGCTCGAGCTGCTCCATGCCCAGACGTGCATCCCGTGCCACTACGGCACGTTTGGGCTCCTGACGGGGACCCCGGACGAGCTGCGGGAGAACCTGCGTCAGGCGGGCGTCGACGCCGAGGTGCTCTCGCCGGAGCCCGGGGAGACGGTGACGGTCTAGTGCGCACCCGCTGGCTGGGTGCGACAGGTGTCCGCGTGCCCGAGATTGCAATCGAAGGAGAGGACGTCGAGACGCTCGACGACCACCACATCCGGATCGGCGAAAGCGACATCGAGGCCCTCATCCTCGAAGAGATCGGAGACCTGGAGGCGCTCCACGAGGCGCACCTGCGCGGAACGCCGGTCGTCATTCGGGCTGCCGGCGCCCAAGAGGTGGCAGCAGCCCTCGAGCACCCTGAAGTGGCATGCGTGCTCGTCCCGCCCGGACGCGACGACCTGAAGGAGCTAGATCTGCGGCGCCTGAAGTATGGGTAGCGACGCGCCTCTCGTTTCGACGTACTCGATCGCTGCATGCGACCTCGAACGAGGAGAGTGGGGCGTCGGCGTGCAGTCGAAGTTCCTCGCCGCCGGGTCGATCGTTCCCTGGGCCGAGCCGGGTGTCGGCGCGGTCGCGACCCAGGCGCTCGCCAACCCGCGCTACGGCCCCAACGGCCTCGCGCACCTTCGCGACGGGCTCTCCGCCGACGAGACGCTCGTGGCACTCGTCGAGGCCGACGAGGGGCGGGACGACCGCCAGGTCGGCATCGTGGACGCCCAGGGCCGAGCCGCGACGTACACGGGGAAGGCCTGCCTCGACTGGGCGGGAGGAAAGTCCGGTCCGGGTTACGCGGCCCAGGGAAACATCCTGGTGTCGGAGGAGACCGTGGCCGGCCTCGTGCACGGCTTCGAGGCGAACGCTGGTCGCCCTCTCGCCGAAAGGATCGTCGAGGCGCTCGCTGCGGCCCAGCTCGCCGGCGGCGACCGGCGTGGCCAGCAAGCGGCGGGGCTCCTCGTCGTCCAGAAGGACGGCGGCTACGGAGGCATGGACGACGTCCTCGTCGACCTGCGGGTCGACGATCACGCCGAGCCCGTGGCAGAGCTCGAGCGCCTTTACGGCATGCACCAGCTCCTGTTCGGAAAGACGCCGGCCGGCGAATGGCTCCCGGTGGACGAAGCGCTGGCCGAGGAGCTCCGAGGTCGCCTGGCCGCCCTAGGCTACGCCGACGCGAGCCTGGAGAAAGCGTTCACCGAATGGACGGGCACGGAGAACCTCGAGGATCGCGTTAACGGCATCGAGCGGATCGACCCCGTCGTCCTCGCCGAGCTCCGCAAGCGCTAGTCGCCAGGAAGCCGGATACGGCCCGCACGCTTGCGAAGCGCCGGGACCGGATCGGCCTCGGGTCGGGCGACAACGAGCACCGCGCCATGCCCTTCGCCCACCAGCGCGTCGACGAAGAGCTGCAGCCCGACCGCGAGCGCGAACGCCTTGTGCGCCTGCTGCCCGCCGAAGGGCACGAGCTCCGCGGGCGTCGCGTTCCCGGCCAGCACGTCGCCGTGGGTGACCTTCCCCATCGAGACGTCGGCCACCAGAGGCCGTCCGTCGGAGCTCGGGACCGCGATCGAGAGGGGGTTCGTCCCGGCGAGGGGAGGGCCGCCGTCCGGGGAGGCGAGACGGGCCGGCGACGTGGCGGTAAGAGCCGCTGCGAGTCCTGCCTCCGCAAGCTGCCGCGTCCAGTACCCGAGAACACCGGTCGGGAAGCAGTGCGAAGCCACAATGACGCGCGACCGCTCGGGCGGCGTCTCGAGCTGGCTGCGAACGATCGCGTCGAGCGTCAGGTACCCGAGCGCGCCGTTGCCCTCCCAGCGCTCGTAGCCGGGCTCTGCGAGCAGCCGCTTTGGCTCCGCCTCCGGGTGCAGTCCGGGCAGCGTCGACAGCCAGTCCACCCGTGTGAGGCCGTGTCCCGTGCGCCCTCGCGCCTCCGCGTCCAGGAAATGGCCGGCGAGAACCTCGGTCGCATCTTCGCCGAAGCCGAGCCCGCGAATCCTCTTGCGAACGTCGTCCTCCACGGCCGACTACCCTAGCCAGCAATGGCTCTCGCGTTCGCCGCCCGCGGCCTGGCCAAGCGATACGGGACGATCGAGGCACTCAGCGGAGTCGACCTCGAGATCCGTGAGGGCGAGCTCGTCGGTCTGCTCGGACCGAATGGCGCGGGCAAGTCGACGCTCGTCAAGATCGCCTGCGGGCTGGTTCGACCCTCATCAGGCTCGGCTGAGATCTGCGGTGCGCCGGCGGGCTCCCGGGCCGCGCGAGCCTCGCTCGGCTATCTCGCCGAGCTCTTCCGGTTCCCCGGCTGGGCGAGCGCCAACGAAGTGCTCCAGCTCCACCAGCGCCTGGCGGGGTCCGAGGGTGGCGCCGAAGAGCGCGCCGACCTCCTCGAGCTCGTCGCGCTGACGGACGCCGGCGAGCGGAACGTCGACGCCATGTCGAAGGGGATGCAGCAGCGCCTCGGAATCGCCCAGGCCCTGGTCGGATCGCCGCGCCTCCTCCTCCTCGACGAGCCGACGAGCGCACTCGATCCGGTCGGCAGGCGCACGGTGCGCGGGCTGCTCGAGGAGCTGCGCCGTCGCGGCGTGTCCGTCCTTCTGAACTCGCATCTGCTGAGTGAGATCGAGCTCGTGTGCGACCGGGTCGTGATCCTGCGCCGGGGAGCCGTGGTCGCGGCGGGACGGCCCGCGGACCTGGCCGAGCCGGGCGTGATCGAGATCGAGACAGCGAAAGGAGTGCGGCGCTTTCCGGGCGCGGGCCGCGAGGAGGCTCCCCGCCTGGTTGCCGAGCTCGTGGCAGCCGGCGAGCAGATCTACGGCGTCCGCGTGGTCACCGCGTCGCTCGAGGAGACCTACATCGAGGCGATCGAGGGGGCGGGCGGATGAGCGCAGTCGCGACAATAGTCGGGTACACACTGCGCGAAAGCCTTAGACGCCGCGTATTCCTCGTCGTCCTCATCCTGACGATGGCGTTTCTCGGCCTCTATGCGCTGGGCACACGGCAGGCCTTCAAGGACGTGGAGGACTTTGCGGGCGGCGTCACGGCCGGGCTCGACGCGACCACCCTCGCCGGGGCCACGCTCTTCGGGCTCTCGATGTTCGGCACACTCTTTCTCGGCGCCGTCCTCGCGATCTTCCTGACGCTCGGCGTGGTCCGGGGCGACGCCGAGCGAGGTCTCCTCCAGCCCCTCGTCGTCCGCCCGGTCGGCCGGGCCACCTTCCTCCTTTCGCGGCTTCTGGCCGCGAGCGTCGTTTGTGCCGTCTACGTGTGCCTCGTGTACACCGCGACCCTCCTGATCACCCACTGGATCGGGGGCTGGTGGCCTGACCGTGTCGTCACCCCCGCGCTTGCGCTCGCAGGCGGCGTGGTGATCGTCGCAGCACTCTCGCTCCTCGGCTCGGTCTTCCTGTCGGCGACCGCAAACGGGATTGCGATCTTTATGACGTTCGGGGCGGGGCTCGTCGCAGGGCTCCTCGGACAGATCGGCGAGGCGCTCAACTCGCACACGCTCGAGCGCGTCGCCACCATCTCGTCCTGGCTCCTCCCTTTCGAGGCGCTCTACCAGGACGGGCTGAATGCGATCAGCGCCGACAGCTTCGGCCTGACCAAGGTCGCACTCCAACTGGGCCCCTTCGGGGGCGCCCAGGCAGGCGGGGCCTTGCTCTGGCCGTATGCGTTCGCCTACCTGGCCGCCCTCGTCGGCCTCGCGCTACTTGGTTTCGCGAGGCGCGATCTCTAGTAGCCCTCCTAGCAGGTCCCCCGTCTGACCCAGCTCAGGGTCCCGAGCGCCACGAGCCCGCTCGCCAGGTGCTTCGTGCGCGTCACGAAGTCATAGCGCCCGGGCTTCCAGCGCCCGTCGGGGCACGCCAAGCCGACCGACGCCGCAGTCCGGCTGAAGCCGAGGTTCGGACCGCCCTCGGCACAGTTCATGACGGCGGACTGCCGAGTTCTGATCCGGTGCTGCCCGGTTCCGTCCGGCCGCGTGCGGAAGATCTCGGCCGTTACCCGGAGGGCACGGAATGCGGTGCACGGCTTGCTCTCGTCCGTCCAGCCGCCTCTCTGGTCGACGGCTTTCGACGTGACAAAGATGCTGCTCGTCACGTCGAGGGTGCCCTTGCGCGCGGTCGCGAAGGTGCCTGGCTCGGCTGAGGCGAGCGCGGGAACGGTCGCGCCGACAAGTGCGGCAAGGGCGATGCACGTCATGAGCTTTCGCATCGCTCCTCCTTCTCGGATTACGAGGAGGGTAGACCCTGAGCGAACGGATGCCTAGAGCCGGTTCCCGCTTGCACGGGGAGGGGTTTGTTGGAGAGGGTCGCATCGTGACCACGAACGGACCACCCGATCTCGTCCTCACGCGCGGACGCGTCTACACGATGGACGCCGCCCGGAGCTGGGCCGAGGCGGTCGCCGTTCGCGCGGGGCGCATCATCGCGGTCGGGTCGAGCACTGAGATCGAGGCGTTGCACAGGCCCGAGACGCACGTGGTCGACCTGCACGATCGCATGCTTCTGCCCGGCTTCCAGGATGCGCATCTGCATCCAACGAGTGGCGGCCTCATGCAAATCCGATGCGACCTGCACGGGACGTCGACCCGGCAGCAGAGTCTCGAGCGTGTCGCCCGCTACGCGGACGCGCACCCGGAGCACGTCTGGATCCTCGGCGGCGGCTGGGGGATGGACGCGTTCCCCGGCGGGACTCCGTCGAAGACCGACCTGGACGCGATCGTTCCCGACCGCCCGGTCCTCCTCACGAACCGGGATGGGCACGGGGCCTGGGTGAACTCGAAGGCGCTCGATCTGGCAGGAATCTCACGCGAGACCGGCGACCCGAGGGATGGCAGGATCGAGCGAGACGAGACCGGTGAGCCTTCCGGGACCCTCCAGGAGGGCGCGATGGGCCTCGTCGAGCGCCTCGTCCCGGAGACATCCTCCGAGGAGTGGCAGCGAGCGATCAAGCTCGCCCAGGCGTATCTGCACACCCTTGGGATCACCGCGATTCAGGATGCGATGGTCGTGCCGGAGACCCTCGACGCCTACCGAGCGCTGGCGGATCGGGGCGAGCTGACCGCCCGGGTCGAGGGCAACCTTCTCTGGACGCGGGACAAGGGAGACGAGCAGGTGGCCGATCTCGTCGAGCTTCGGAGCAAGGGCACGGCCGGCCGGCTTCGAATCCGCGGCGCGAAGATCTTCCAGGATGGCGTCATGGAGAACTTCACGGCGGCCCTCCTCGAGCCCTACCTGGACGGAAAGGGCGGCTCCACCCAGGGAAAGGGGCTCGGAATGCACGAGCCCGAGGAGCTCGCCCACATGGTCACTCTCCTGGACGTCGAGGGCTTTCAGGTGCACATCCACACGATCGGGGATCGTGCCGTGCGGGAGTCACTCGACGCCTTCGAGGCAGCCCGACTGGCGAACGGTACGCGCGACTCACGACACCACCTCGCGCACATCCAGCTCATCCATCCCGACGATGTGCCTCGCTTCCGCGAGCTGGGCGTGGTCGCGAACGCACAGCCTCTCTGGGCGACCCTATCGGGCTACGTCGAGGATCTGACGCTTCCCTTCATCAGCGAACAGACGGCCCGGACGATGTACCCGTTCGGAAGCCTCCACCGTGCGGGCGCCACGATTGCAATGGGAAGCGACTGGACGGTCTCGACCGCGAACCCGCTGCCACAGATTCAGGTCGCAGTGAACCGCGCCGATCCTGATGAAGGCGACTCGGAGCCGTTCCTCCCGGACGAGCGGCTCGAGCTTCCGACCGCGCTCGCCGCCTTCACGATCGGCTCGGCCTTCGTCAACGGGCTCGAGCGCGAGACGGGCTCGATCGAGGCAGGCAAGCTTGCCGACCTCGCGCTCCTCGACCGGGACTTGTTCGCCGGAGACACGAAAGAGCTTGGCCGCGCCCGCGTGCTGCTCACCCTGGTCGAGGGCGAGCCCGTCTTCAACCACGACGAGAGCGGCTGGTAGGGGCCGGAACTGCCGGCCCCTACTCCACCGTCAGCTAGCTAGGAGACGAATCCACGAGCCGCAAAGGCGTCGTGGACGGCCTTCTCTGCTTGGTTTCCGTAGAGCTGCTTCGCGGTCGCGATCGTCGTCAATGCTGCAGCCTTGAACGACGTGTCGGGGGCGTACGAGAACTGCGCCTCGAGGATGATCGTGTCGGCCTTCGTGTGGCCGAGCGCCTGCCGGATGTCCCACAGAGCGCGAGACCAGATCCGCCCGTCCGCGTGCACCTCGCCCCGCACGTCCTCGGGGTAGTGCAGGTTCAGATCGACCCGCCGCAGGCAGTGCGGCACGGTCGTGGTGTACGAGACCGAGTCCCAGTCAGCGACGCAGGGTGCGTCGGGAGTCGGCGCAACCACGTTCGAGACCGTGACGGCGAGGTAGTCGCCCCACGCCTCTCCGATCGATCCAGCTTCGAGGGTCGAGCCGAAGCCGGGCACCTGCGCGTCGTGGACCGCATGGCCGTACTCGTGGAGGATCACCTCAGCGTCCTCGGCGTCGTCGACGCCGCCCTTGCCGAAGCGAAGGTAGTCGTGCTTGTCCCACGAGAACGAGTTGTCGACGCCGTAGGTATTGATCCGAAGGTCCTGCGACTCCTTGTTCACCGGGCGGTACTTGCCCGACCCGAAGCCGAGGCTCTGGATGTAGAGCTGGGCCTGCGTGACCCAGTAGTACGCCATGACCTGCTCGAAACGATCGTCGTTACGCCGGTAGATGAACGTGTTCGTCGACGAGAATGCCGGATCCCCCGTCTCGCTGAGGACGTTGGCGTAGTCCCCGACGAGGAAGCCACTGCCATCGAGATTCGTGAGCGTGACCGTGCGGTACGCAGGTGCAAGCGCCGCATAGTCCGCGTCCTTCTGGTCGGTCAGGTTCTGATTCTGGAGCTGAGCGACCGGGTTCGGGAAGAACACCTGTCCCGATCCAGTCGAGCTGTTGCTAGGCGGGCCGTTGACCGCATCCGCCACGCCAACTGCCACCGTGCACACGGCAGCGCCGACCAGCACCGCAAGAGCTTTTCGCACTGGGCTACCTCCCCTTTGAGACCCCTATCCCGGAATTGACCGCTTGACGGTAGCACCC
>DATLQD010000089.1:0-38876 GCA_035535315.1 Gaiellaceae bacterium | reverse complement strand
TCATGGAGAACTGGCAGTCCGAGTTTCTCCAGTTTTCGCTCTACATCGCCGCGACGATCTGGCTCCTCCAGAAAGGGTCGAGCGAGTCGAAGCCGCTCGCGGACGCCGGCCTCCAATCCGACGAGAAGCAAAAGATCGGGCGCTATGCACCCGAGAATGCGCCTCGGTGGGCGAAGCTGGGCGACTGGCGAACGACCATCTATTCGAACTCCCTCCTGCTCGTCATGACCACGATCTTCTTCCTCACGTGGGGCGCCCAGTCGATCACAAGCTGGAACACCTTCAACGACGATCAGCGACTTCACGGCGAGGCGGCGGTCCGCTGGAAGACGTATCTCCTGAACCCGGACTTCTGGGAGAGGTCGCTCGAGAACTGGCAATCGGAGCTCCTGGCCGTCGGCACCATGGTCGTCTTCTCGATGTACCTGCGCCAACGCGGCTCCCCCGAGTCCAAGCCGGTCGGGGCGCCGCACTCGCAGACAGGATCCTCGGTCTGATGGAGCAAAGACCACTGCCGCAGTACGCCGCTCTCACCGCTGCCTTCTGGGGCGTCTTCGGCGGCTTCCTCGCCGTGGGACGCGAACGGATCCCGGAACGGATCGGTTTCGGCGACCTGGCCCGGATCGCCCTCTCCACCTACAAGATCAGCCGCGTGATCACGAAGGACGAGATCGCCGCTTTCATCCGGGCGCCGGTCACGGAGGACGCGGCAGCGCAGGAGCCGAAGCAGGAGGGAATGGCGGCAGCGGTCGGCGCGCTCGTGACCTGCCCGTACTGCATCGGCCTCTGGATCTCGGCCGGGCTCTCGTACTCGTTCGCCTTCTTCCCGCGTGAGACCAGGTTTGCGACCACGATCTTCAGCGCCCACGGGATCACCGACTTCCTGAATGCGGGCTTTGTGCGGCTGCGCGAAGGTCAGGCGACCTCGCTGCCGCAGCAGCCGTCCGACCAGGGCGACGTCTAGGACGTCCTAGGCGGAGACGAGCGGAAGAGGCTTGACGATGCCCCGGCCGCGCTCGCGCGGAACGGCGTCGATCGCCCCGGCGAGGGCAGTGATCGTGCGCGAGACCTCCAGGTCGGGCTCGGCAAGAACGATGGGCTCGCCGCGGTCGCAGTAGTCGCCGACCTTTGGATCGAAAGGCACCCGGCCGAGCACAGGCTTTTCGATCTCGTCCGCAAGCGCCTGTCCGCCGCCCGAGCCGAAGAGCTCCTCGCCCGTACCGACCAGGTGCGTCATGTTCTCCACGACACCGAGCAGGCGCATCTTGGTCTTGTCGGCCATCTGAGCGGCGCGGACGGCAACCTGCTGCGCAGCCCGATGCGGCGTCGTGACCACGATCGCTTCGGCGCGCGGCAGGAGCTGGCCGAGCGAGATCGCAACGTCACCTGTCCCCGGCGGCATGTCGACGACGAGCGTGTCGAGCTCGCCCCAGTGGACGTCCGAAAGGAACTGCTCGAGCGCGCGGTGGAGCATCGGTCCGCGCCACATGACCGGCTGGTTGTCGTCCAGGAAGAAGCCGATCGACATGACCTTCAGGTCGCCGCGCACGGGCGGCACGATCATCTTGTCAACCACGACCGGTCGCTGGTGGATGCCGAGCATGTGCGGAATCGAGTGCCCGTAGACATCCGCGTCGAGAATGCCGGTGCGATGGCCGAGTTGCGAGAAGGCCGCGGCCAGGTTGGCCGAGAGCGACGACTTCCCCACGCCACCCTTGCCGCTCGCCACCGCCAGAACGCGAGTCTTAGAGTCGACGGAGATGCCCGGTGTCCGCTCCGCAACTCCGCCACGAAGCTTCGTGGTCAGCGCGGTCTTCTCCTCGGGAGTCATCACGTCAAACGCGAGCGCGGTGCGTTCGACGCCGGCGAGCGGAAGCAAAGCGCGGTCGACCTGATCCTGAAAGCTCGCTCGGAGCGGACAGCCGGCGACGGTGAGCGCGATGGTCACTTCGGCGGTCGTGCCTACGAGCTCGGCGCGCCGGACCATGTCGAGCTCGATCACGGAGCGCCCTAGCTCCGGGTCGATCACGCTCTCGAGCGCCCGCAAGAGTTCGTCGTGCATGACACCTAACGTACCAGCGAAAGGCTGTGTCGAAGCGATGTCCAATTACGCTGTGACCGGGGCATGAACATCCAGGCAGTCGCACGCCGGACCGGAATACCCTCCGCGACGCTCCGGAAGTGGGAGCAGCGTTACGGTGTGCTGAAGCCTGAGCGGACCGCGGGTTCACATCGCCGCTACACCGAGCGCGATGTTCTACGGGTCGAGTGGCTGAAGGCGCGGATCGAGGAGGGGTACAGGATCGGAGAAGCGGCGCGGCTGCTCGGCGGTTACTCAGATGCACCGAGGCTCGATGCAGAGGGCCTCGTCGAAGAGCTGGTGGCCGGCGCCGTGAGTCCGGACCCGCCGCGCGTCGTCAGCGCCGTCGACCAGGCGTTCGCCCTCTTTCCCACTGAGCACGCCGTGACCGAGGTGATCGCGCCGGCCCTCCGGCGGATCGGCGAGCTGTGGGAGAAGGGCGAGGCCACAGTCGCTCAGGAGCACCAGCTGACCGAGGTTCTTCGCGGCAAGATGCGTGGGCTTCTGAACGGCGCTCTCGGAGGTCCCCGGGGCCGCATCGTGCTCTGTTGCGCTCCGGGCGAGAGGCACGAGACCGGCCTCCTGGCCCTCGCCGTGCTCCTGCACTCAGACGGGTGGCAGGTCGTCTACCTCGGTGCGGACACGCCACTCGAAGAGGCGGCGAGCCTCGCGGAGGACGTCGAGGCATCAATCCTGGGCGTCAGTGCGACCATGCCCGACGCGGCGGAGGCCGCCGAGCCGCTCCTGGCAGAGCTCGCGGCAAGCCATCCTGGGCTACAGATCCTTCGCGGTGGTTCGGCGTGGGGCGGGACGTCGGCGGACGAGGTGGTCGAGTTGTTGCACAGTCTTCCGGTCTAGCGCGCTACGGCATGCGCCGTATAGTCGGCCCGTGGGTCGCGTCCTTTTCGCCAGTTTCCTGGGCGCCCTCGCAGCGGCTTCCCCCGCCACCGGAGCCGTCGTCAAAGTCACGAGCACGCTGCCCGAGTGGCTGGCCCCGGGAGGACGGTTGGTCGTCACCGGCTGGGCGGTGCCGAGCGAGCGGGTGACGCTGCGCTCGCAGAGCGGCGCGCTGGCCCGGGTGTGGGCAGGCCCGCGCGGCGGCTTCAGGATCAAGGCACACGTGGCAGAGGCCGGCCGAAAGCGCCTTAGCTTGGTCGCAGGCGGGATCGAAACCCCGCTCGGCGTCGTTCCAGTCCGGCCGCTACGCCTTGCTGCAGTGGGTGACGTCACTTTCGGGAACGGGGTCGGCCGAATGATCGGCTTGTACGGGACTCGCTACCCCTGGCTCTCGGTTGCACCGGTCCTGCGCCGGGCGGACATCGCGCTTGCAAACCTCGAGGGAGCTGTGTCGACCAGGGGCACCCCCGTGCCGAACAAGGAGTTTCACTTCCGCGGACCGCCGGCCGCTCTCGCCGCGGCAGGGCGCTTCGCCGGCGTCGACGTGGTCTCGCTGGCGAACAACCACACGCTCGATTACGGGCGGGTCGCCTTCCTCGACACGCTCCGCTACGCCCGCCGCTTCGGAATCCGGACGGTCGGAGGCGGGGCCGACCTCGCGCGCGCCCGCCGCCCGGCAGTCATCCCGCTCGGCGGCATCACGGTCGCCTTCCTCGGCTACTCCGACGTGAGGCCCCCCGGGTTCGACGCCGGACCAGGACGGCCCGGGACGGCGCCGGCTTTTCCTGAGCTGATCGCGGCGGACGTCCGAACCGCCCGCGAGCGAGCGGACGTCGTCGTCGTCTACTTCCACTGGGGTCTCGAGCGGACCTTCTCCCCGACCGCACGCCAGCGCTCCCTCGCCAGAGTCAGCTTCGCCGCCGGGGCGCAGGTCGTACTCGGATCGCACCCCCATGTTCAGCAGCCCCGAGAGCGGTTCAGCACCCGGTTCGTTGCCTGGAGCCTCGGAAACTTCGTCTTCGGGTCGAACTCGCCCGGCACAGAGCGAACAGGCATCCTCCGACTCGAGCTCGGCCGGCGCGGGGTGCTCGGTCATGGATTCCGGCGGGCGCGGATCGTCCAGTACCAGCCACGCCTTCTGTGAGTTTCGAGGGCCTGTCGACGACACTCCAAGGGCGGCTCGTCAGGCTCGAGCCGCTGGTGGCCGAGCACGAAGCAGGGCTCGCACGGGCGGCCGATGACGCGGAGGTGTGGCGCTGGACGAACAGCGTGATCAGCGGACCCGACGACTTCCACGGCTGGATGACTGATGCTCTCGCCGAAGCCGAGGCGGGCGTCTCGGCCCCGTACGCGATCCTGAACAGTGCTACCGGAGCGCCGGTCGGGTCGAGCCGCTACCTGACCCTACGGCCCGAGCACCGCGGGCTCGAGATCGGCCATACGTGGCATGCGTCGTCGGTGTGGGGAACCGGTGTGAACGTGGAGGCGAAACTGCTACTCCTCGAGCACGCGTTCGAGCGCCTCGGGTGCATGCGCGTCGAGTTCAAGACGGATGCGAGGAACGAGCGCTCACGAGCAGCCCTCCTCGCACTCCCGGCGAAGTTCGAGGGCATCTTTCGAAAGCACATGGTCGTGCGTGACGGCGAGCTCAGGGATTCCGCCTTCTACGCGATCACCGACGACGACTGGCCGGCCGTGAAGAGCGAGCTCACGCGCCGTCTCGAGGCCAAGCTCCAAGGCGGCTAGCGAGTTCGGCACACACGTTTGCGCTCGCCCCTGCGGTGATCCGCGACCGTCCGATCAGATCGAGCGGATGGTCGTCGAGAGTCGGGGAGTCCGGTAGCTCGAGCACGAGCCCCCGCTCCCGACAGAGAAGCTGTGCGGCGGCGATATCCACCGAGCGGATCGGCTTCAGTGAGCAGACAGCGTCGACCCGCCCCGCAGCGAGGTGGCAGAGTGAAAGTGCGAGCGAGCCCATGACGCGAAGGCGAAGGGCAAAGCCCTCCATGGCCCCGGCACGCGAGGCGATCTCGGCGGTCGTGGTTGCTTCGAAGGACAAGATCTCGATCTCGTCCTTGGGACCCAGCCCGTCGAGTGGACGTCCGTTGAGGAACGCTCCCCCTTCGCGCTTTGCACTCCATTCCTCGCCGGTGCCGAGGTCGGCGACGAAGCCGAACACGACATCTCGCATCGCCGGCCCCTCGGCGACCGCGATCGAGACGGAGAAAAAGGGAATGCCGCGCGTCGCGTTCATGCTCCCGTCGATCGGGTCGACGACGACCACGAGGCCATCCGCGGCCTGGCCGAAACGCCGCTCGCCGAGCTCCTCCGACACGAGCGTGAAGTCGACGCCATCCGCATGAAGCGCTTCCAGGCGCGCCACAACGGCTTGCTCCGCCGCCTCGTCGATCGCGGTCGTTTCGTCTCCGCCCTCGCCGACTCGACTGCTCGGCTCCCGCTCGGCCCGCGTCGGCAGGCCGGCGACGACGCTCCGAACAGCATCCGTGGCCTCCCGGCAGACGGAAAGCCAATCGGTCACTCGTCGAAGGGCGAGAAGAGGAGTCCGCTCGTCAGCTTCGGGAAAAAGTAGGTCGATTTCTGAGACATGGTCTCGCCCGCGAGGGCAACCGCCTCCACCTGCTGCACCGTCGGCGGCCGTACGAGGCAGGCGGCCTGCGCCCGCCCCTCCGAGACGGCACGCTCCGCCTCAGCTGCGCTGGCCGTGAACTCGAGCTCGCCTAAAGGAAGCCGGTCGAGCGCCGTCGTGTCGAGGACGGCCAGCGGGCCCGACCCCAGGGGCTCGCTCTCGGCGAGCACCGTCCGGTCCGGCCGCAGGAGGGCAAACGCGGGGTGGTCGCGCGGCAGCTCCTCCAGGCGCTCCAGCGCCTCGAGCGCGCCACCAGGCACCTCCGAAAGCCTGAAGCTTCCGTTCAACTCGGGAACCGCTCCTCGAACCAGGCGATGCGTAGGGAAGATGACCAGACCGGGATCGTCCCGGGCGACCAACACGGCGAGCACATGGGAGGTCCCCTCGCTCCGGTCCTCCTCATGGAAGCGGAGCGCGGTCTCATACCGGTGATGACCGTCCGCAATCACGATCTTTCCGCTCACGGCATCGAGCAACCGCTGGTCGCTGACCCGCCAGAGCCTGCTTCGTGCCCCGCCGAAGACCGCCTCGAGCTCGGGCGGGCGATCGGGTACAACCGGTGATTCTCCCTCGTGAAGCAGCAGGATCGGTGAGAGCTTCGTCCGCGTGGCGCGCAGGAGCCTGAGTCGCGCCTCCTTCGGGCCCGGGAACGTCCGCTCATGCGGGAGGATGTGTCCCGCCGAGTAGGGCTCGAGCTGGATGCGCGCGACTAGGCCAAGACGGGTTCGCTCGACGCCGTCCGGACCGACGAACGTTTCCTCCAGCACCCAGGCGGCCTGCTCCTCCTCGCGGACGAGAACCCCCGCTGATTGCCACGATGCGAGCTCCCGTGCAGCCTCTTCGGGAGCATCGGGCCTGACCAGCCGGACCGCGTTATATGGGCTCTCGGAGAGGAGCTCCGCCCGCAACTCGGGTGTGACGACGTCGTAAGGCGGGGCGACAAGCCGGTCGAGGGAGCCCGCGCGTTCCGGGTCGTAACGAAGGGCCCGGAAGGGCTTCAAAAGGCTCACGGAAAGCCACGTTACCATCCGTTCTCGGGCGTAGAGTGCGGGGGTGGGAGCCGCGACGCCGATCGCCGAGCTGACCGAGGATCGAGTCGTCGAGGGGATCTTCGCAGTGGCCCGAAAGCAGCGTCTGAAGACACGTGGCGGCAGTCCGTATCTCGCCCTCGAGCTAGTCGACCCGAGCGGCCGGATCGAGGCCCGCGTCTGGAACGACGTGGAGCTCCTCGACCGCCGCTTCGGCGAGGGAGACGCCGTGCGAGTGCTGGGGCGCGTGGAGCGCTTTCGGGATCGTCTTCAGCTCGACGTGCGTTCGGTCGAGCCGACCGAGGACGACCCGGCATCTCTCGCACCCGCCTCGCGGCGCGACCTCGATGAGCTCGACGGTTTCTTCGAGTTCCTCGTCGGCGAGATCTCCCACCCCGGCTTGGCAGCTCTCGTGGGTCGCTTTGCAGGAGACGCCGAGCTCCGAAAGCGCCTCCGGTCCCTGCCCGCAACGCCGGAGGGCCATCACAGCTATGCGGGCGGGCTCCTGGAGCACACGGTGGCCGTGGCGACGCTCTGCCGCGACGCCGCTGAGCTCCATCGCCGGCTACGCCGTGACCTCCTGCTTTCGGCGGCGCTCCTCCACGACATCGGGCGGACCCGGGAACTGGATCGGGGCCCGCTCTTCCAACCCACGGCCGAAGGCCGGCTTCTCGGCCACGTCCATCTCGGCCTTCGGATGATCGAAGAGCGCGCGGGCGGGCTCGACCCGGCCGTCCTCGCCGAGCTCTTGCACGCCGTGGCCGGGCACCACGACGTGCGTTCGGCACGCACGGCGGAGGCGGCGGTGCTCGTCCACGCAAACCAGCTCGACGCAGCCGCAGCGACGCGGCCCGTAGACACAGACCAATAGCATCGTCCTCGTGTTGAAGGGCCAGGAGCGGCTGGACGCGTACGCACGTCTCGCGATCGAGGTCGGGGTGAACCTCGAGGCCGGGCAAAACCTCGAGATCTCGGCCTACGTCGAGCACGCGCCCTTCGTGCGGGCGGTCGTCAGTGCGGCCTACGACGCCGGCGCACGGTGGGTCGACGTCCTGTACGAGGACGAGCACGTTCGGAAGACGATGGTCGAGCGGGCGCCCGACGAGGTGATCGGCTGGACGCCGCCCTGGGTGCTGGCGCGGCTGCACGAGTTCGAGGAGCGCGGCGCACTCATGACAGTGCGCGGCCACCCTGATCCGCTGCTCTTCGAGGACGTGGACGGCGCCCGCCTTGCGAAGTCACGCCGGGCCGAGGCGTCGGCACTAAACCTGAAGCTCGTGACCGAGGGCCTCGTCAACTGGACAATCGTGGGCTGCCCGACCGAGGGCTGGGCGAAGACCGTCTTCGGGGAGCCTGACGTGGAGCGGCTTTGGGACGCCGTTCTCACGACGGTCCGCCTGGACGAGCCCGATCCAGCCGCCGCCTGGCACGAGCACGTGGAGCGCCTGGTGGGGCGAGCGCAGACGATGAACGACCGGAAGTTCGACGCAGTTCGGTTCCGTGGCCCGGGCACAGACTTGCTGGTCGGCGTCCACGCCGGCTCCATCTGGCAGAGCGCCCACAACGAAACGGTCTGGGGCCGGACCTTCGTGCCCAATATGCCCACGGAGGAGGTCTTCACGACCCCGGATGCTCGCCGGACGGAGGGCACGGTTCGCTCAACCAGGCCGCTCCTCACACAGGGAAAGATCGTGGAAGGGCTCGAGCTGGTGTTCAAAGGCGGGCAGGCCGTCGACGTCGGCGCAAAGAAGGGCGAAGAGGTGGTGCGCGGACAGCTCGCGAGCGACGAGGGCTCTGCGACCCTGGGCGAGGTCGCTCTGGTCGACGGCACCTCGCGCGTTGGCCAGAGCGGAATCATCTTTTACGACACGCTGTATGACGAGAACGCGACCTGCCACGTCGCCTACGGCCAGGGCTTCCCGGACGCGGTCGACGGTGCGGAGGGCTTGACCCCGGACCAGCAGCAGGCGATGGGCATCTCGCAGTCCTCCGTCCACACGGATTTCATGATCGGCGGGCCCGAGGTCGAGGTGGACGGAATCGAGGCTGGGGGGACCGAGGTTCCGATCATCCGGAACGACGAGTGGCAGCTAGAGGCCTAACGCTCAGACATTGAAGCGGATATTCAGGACGTCGCCGTCCTGAATCTCATACGTCTTCCCTTCGAGACGCTGCAGCCCGCGCTTCGCCGCCTCGGCGTGTGAGCCGCATTCGACGAGGTCGCTCCAGGCGATCACCTCGCAGCGAATGAACCCGCGGGCGATGTCTGAGTGGATCGTCTCCGCCGCATCGAGGGCCGTCTGCCCGTGCCTGAGCGTCCAGGCGCGTGTCTCCTTGTCGCCCGCCGTGAAGAAACTGAGGAGCCCGAGCGCCTCGAAGAGCCGCCGCACGACCTCGGCGAGGGCCGAGGGGCCGTCGCGGTAGGCGGCTGCCTCTTCCTCGGGCAGCTCGACGAGCTCAGCCTCGAGCTTCGCGTCGATCCCGCCCGGCCCGTTCTGGACCGCGATCAGCGGTTTCGTCGTCAGCGGCTCGAGCTCGGGAGGAAGCTCGACCGGCCACGCGTCCAGCCGCTTCCCCGCATCGAGGTGTCCCAGGATCGCTTCCAGGGTCGTGACCTCCTGGCGCAGCGACGCATCACCTGACTTCGCCTGCTTGGCAACGCGGTCGAGCCGACGTTCGACGTGCTCGCGGTCGGCCACGATCAGCTCCAACTCGATCGTCTCGAGCTCCGCTCCCGGATCCGCGTCCTGACCCCAGCCGTTCAGGACCGCGAGCAGCGCATCGACCTGGCGCAGGTTCCCGAGCAGAGCCCGCCCGGTCCCGGGGACGTCCACCACCCGCACCGCGGCGGGAGTCACCTTGCGGGCCTTGACGACGGCGGCTACTTGCTCGAGCCGCTCGTCGGCAATGGGCGCCATGCCGACATTCGCCTTGTCCGAGACGGTCGCGTAGGCGGTGATCTCCGCGCCCGCCTGGGTCAAGGCGTTGAAGAGCGTCGTCTTGCCGCTATTTGCCAGACCGACGATTCCGACCTCAAGGCTCATGGCCCGAGGACGTTATCGACCTGTCTACGCGACCGCTGCCAGCTGACGTTCCAGCGAGGCGAACGCGCGATGCTGAAGGGACTTGATCGCACCCTCGCTCTTCCCGAGGAGGCACGCGACCTCGCCGTTCGAGAAGTCGAGTCCGTATTTGAGCGCAAGCACACGCCGCTGGTCGTCGGACAGCGGCTCGATCAGCGTCCGCATCCCAAAGCGTCCAAATGCCCTCATGGCCTCCTCCTCGGCCGAGCACCCAGAGTCCTCCTCCGGGTCAGGCAGCTCGCGGGCGGAAGCACGAAAGTGGTCGATCGCGAGATTCCTGGCGATTCGGAAGAGCCACGCCGAAAAAGGCACGCCCCGTGCCTCGAAGCGATCGATCCGCTCCAGCATTCTCGTGAACGTCTGGTTGGTCAGATCCTCCGCATCCTGAGCGTTCACGACCATCGAGCGCAGGTACCGGTGCACGCGGTCCGCGTAGAGGATGTAGAGCCTCTCGAGTGCGTCCGAGTCCCCTCCTCTTCCTCGCTCCACCAGCTCCCGGATATCGTGCTCGGGCCCGGCTTCGCCGGCCGAAATCCCCACGTTCTTCTCCCCCGTCCGTCTCCCCCGAAAGGGGTACAAGCCCCCTCGAATCGCACCTAAGCAGAGAATCCGGAAAAGGCAACCCGGGGCACGGGCAGAAGCTAGCCGGCGCCGCCGAAGCCGATGGTGGTCTCGCGAGCAAAGCGCTTCACGTAGACGATGCGCGCGAGTGGAAGCAGATAGCTTCCGTCCTCGGTCTCGAGCTCAAAGGTTCCTGGAGTGCCGGCTCCGAGCGCCTTCGCGAGCTCCTCGGCGGCAGCCGGCGTGACAAGGGCACCGACGATCTGGCCACCCTCGAACGCGAGCTCGAGCCTGACCCTATCCGGCATGGCCCACCATCTCGGCAAGTACGCCTTGGATCGAGTCGGGATGGACGAAGGCGACTTCGTGCCCGCCCAAGCCCGGCCGCGGCTCCGAGTCGATCACTTCGGCGCCCAGCTCGACGAGCTCGCCGACGGCAGACCGGATGTCGTCCACCTCGAAGGCGACGTGATGCATCCCCGGGCCCCGCTTGGCCAAGAATCGCCCCACCGGGGTGTCGGCGGCGAGGGGCGAGACGAGCTCGACCCTCCCCTCGCCGAGACGCAGATAGACCGCGTCGACCCCCTGCGACTCCATGCGGCCCCGGACCTCGACCTCGGCGCCAAAGAGGCGCGTATAGGTCTCGACGGCATCGTCGAGGTCCTCGACGGCCATCGCGACGTGGTGGAGCCGGCGAACGTCCACGGGGCCGGATCGTACCCGCTGAGGCCCGAAACGTTTCCTAGTCCGGGAGACCGACCACGCGGGGCATCCCGACGTGGTCGCTCGAGTGCGAGTCCGGCTCGACGCCCTCGAGGAGCTGTTCGAGTTCCTCGCGGTCGATCGTCTCCTTCTCGAGAAGCGCGTTTGCGATCCGGTCGAGTGCAGCGCGGTGCTTGCTGACGAGGCGGATTGTGTCCTCGAAGGCCTGGTCTGTGAGGCGCGCCTGCTCGGCGTCGCGAAGCTGCTTCGTCTGCTCGGAGAGCGCATAGTTGTCGGCGCGGAGCGTCCGCGAGGAGACCTCCTCACCCATGCCGTACTCGAAGATCATGGCCCGGGCGATCGCCGTGACGCGCTCGAGGTCGTTCGAAGCTCCATTGGTGACGCCACCGAACGAGATGCTTTCGGCTGCACGGCCGCCGAGGAGGACCTTCATGCGATCGATCAGCTCCTCCTTCGTGTGCAGGTAGCGCTCCTCCTGCGGCGTGTGAAGCGTGTAGCCGAGCGCCTGTCCGCGTGCGACGATCGTGACCTTCTGAACCGGCTGCGGCTCGCCGACCAGGTGGGAGACGAGTGCGTGGCCCGCCTCGTGATAGGCGATGACCCGCTTCTCCTTCTCGGTCATCGTCTTGCGCTGCTGGAGCCCTGCGACGACCCGCTCGAAGGCCGCCTCGAAGTCCGCGTCGTGAATCTGATCCTGGTCGTTCCGGCCGGCGAAAATCGCGGCCTCGTTGCAAAGGTTCGCGAGGTCTGCGCCCGTGAGCCCGGAGGTCTGGCGCGCGATCCGGCTCAGATCGACGTCGCTCGCAAGCGGCTTTCCGCGACTGTGCACGGCAAGAATCGACTCGCGCCCGGCGAGGTCGGGTGGACCGACCAGCACCTGGCGGTCAAACCGTCCGGGCCGGAGGAGGGCCGGGTCGAGATCCTCGATGCGGTTAGAAGCGCCGATGATGACGACCTCGGCCGCCGACACGAAGCCATCCAGCTCGACTAGAAGCTGGTTCAAGGTCTGGTCGTGCTCGCGATTGAAGCTCGCGCCCGAGCGGCGCATACCTACCGCATCGAGCTCGTCGATGAAGACGATCGCCGGCGCATTCTTCCGCGCCGTGTCGAAGAGCTTGCGGATACGGGACGCACCCAGCCCGGCGAACATCTCGACGAACGCGGAGGCGCTCTGCGAGTAGAAGTTGGCGCCGGATGCGTGGGCGACTGCCTTGGCCAGCAGAGTCTTCCCGGTTCCGGGCGGCCCGTACAGAAGAATGCCCTTCGGAACGCGTGCGCCCAGCCGCGCAAAGCGCTGCGGATCCTGGAGGAAATCGACAACCTCGGCGAGCTCCGCCTGGGCCTCGTCGACGCCGGCAATGTCGGCCCACGTGACTGACGACTTCGATTCGGGCGCGACGACGTTCGGCTTCACGCGCGGCATCAACGCGAGCGTCCGCCAGAGGATGTAGACGATCAGGCCGAAAAAGATGAGCGGAAGCCACGTAAGGGCAAAAGCCGCTACAGCATCAAGCCAGTCTCCAACGTTCCCCACGACCTCCCCATCGGCGTAGAGGGCCGAATTCTAAAGTACGAGCTCCAGGCGGTCGTTGGGTCTCAGCTCGCGCCCTACCTTTGCCGAGGGCTTCCCGTCCGTCAGCACGATGTCGCCGGTGAAGTCGTTCTCCCCCCGAATCAGCGCCGAGCCGACGCCGTAGGAGTCAACCGGGACGCCGCGGGCCTCGAACTCCTGAATCCGCTCAGAGTCGAAGCCCCCCGAGACCACGATTCGCACAGCTTCGTACCCCTCGTCGTCGAGCGCCTCACGCACCTTGCGAACGAGCCGCTCATTGACGCCACGAGGGTCGAAGTAGCCCATTTCGGCCCAGAGGGAGCGATCGACGAGCGTCCGCGAAGTGTCGAGACGCACGCCCCACAGACGGTGACCGAGCGCCCGGGCCACTTCGAGCGAGGTTCGCACCGAGTCGTTCTCGAAGTCGACGAGCACAACGATGTTCGTCTCGTCCTGGAAGTGCTCGGCGAACCGCGTCGCGGCAAGGACGGTGTCTCCGTCGTAGGCCGAGATCAACGCATGGGGCACGGTGCCGATGCCGCGGCCTCCCCACCAGGACGCCTGCGCTTCGGTCGAGACGCCGATCGCGCCCGCGACGTGCGCTGCGTAACCGTCGCCGGTCTGGACACGGTGGTGGTCGTGGCGAGCCGGGAAAAAAAGGATCGGCTTCCCGTTGGCCGCCTCGACCACGCGCCGCACGTTCGTGGAGATCAGCGTCCGCCGCGCAAGGACTCCCAGGTACGCGGTCTCGAGGTGGGCGAAGAGCGTGTAGTCGCCCTCGATGGTCATCACGGTCTCGTAGGGCTCGAGCGGGTCACCGTCGTAGAGCGCGCGCACGGTCAAGCCGTCCCAGTCGTGCGAGCAGAGCTTCAAGATCGCGATCGCCTCGTCCATCCCGCCGAGGATCGCCTGCTTCTTCTGGAAGACCTGCATCAGCACCTGCGGGTGCCTGCCGTCGCGGACGAGCGTCTCGCGCGCGTGATTGAAGTAGACGTCTGTGTAGTAGCCCTCCCGCATCTTCTCGACCGGAAGGTCGAAGATCTCAGGCGGGAGGCGGCGCTTCGTCTCGATCGCCATCGTCGGGCGATTGTAGGGGGCGGGCCTCCTCCAACTCACCGATCTCGAGTCGCAGGCACTCCTGGAGGGCCGCCTGGGCGACATCGAGTTGCTCGGAGGACGGCTCGGCGGTCACGACCCGGTGTTGGAGCTCGTGGCCCGGCCGCGCGAGCGCCCGTGAGACCGGATGTCTCTCGTTCTTGACCATCCACCCGAAGACCTCGACCGACGCTGCCATCGCGCCGACGGCCGCGCCGATACGGGCGAACGGACGAAGCGAGCGCGGAGCCCGGCGCGCCAGAAAGCTGCCGGCGGCGGAGGTGATGAGAAGCGGTCCGACCAGGTGCGAGCCGCAGCGCTCGTGCTCGCGCTGGCGCGGCTCGCCGTGCTCGTAGCTGCCGATCGTGATGTGCTCGGCCCCGTGGTACTCGGCGAGCTCCGTCCCGCGCATCGCGATCGCGGCGGGCCCGAGCGCCAGGAGCGAGCCGAGGGCCTCCTGCAACGCTGGGGTGAGGCGCGACGAGCGAAGCAGCCTGACTCCGGCGAGGGTTCCGATCATCGCCACGGCGACGCGGGGCCGGCCGAACGGCAGCTCGGCGTCGGGAAGACGACGACGGACGACCGGCAGGAGCGCAAAGACCTCGGCCATCCGGAGAGCGCCTTGCACGATCCTGTTTGCGTCCTTTGCCCTGATCGGCTTCCTTCCGGAGGCGAGCTGGAGCCGGCCGTCCCCGGCTCGGATGGCACAAGCCCAGTACTCGGGCCCGTGCACGAGCACCCCGTTCCCGAGGGCCATGCCTCCGAGCCGCACCGCGCTCACGTGCCAATTCTCCGTGCGAGGCCGACGAGAAAGCGCGTCGCGAACTCGAGGTCCTCGACCGGAATCCGCTCGTCCGCCGAGTGGATCAGGCGCGAGGCGAGCTCGGGGTCCATCGTGCGCATCGGAAAGAAACCGTACGCGATCGTCCCGAACGCCTCGCGAAGGTAGTGACTATCCGTGAATCCGGACAGGATCACGGGTGCGATCGTGGCTCCGGGTTCCTCAGCTGCCATGAGCTCCTCGATCGCCTCCCAGAGCGGCGTGTGCATCGAAGAGCGCGTCCCGCCGACGCTATACAGCCAGGCCAGCTCGTAGTCGCCGGGCCCGAGGCAGGCACGAATCTCCTCCTCGGCCTCCGCCGGCGTCGTCCCCGGCAACAGGCGGCAGTCACAGACGATGTCGCAGACTGCGGGGATGACGTTCCGCTGCTTCGAGGCCTCGATGATCGTCGGAGAAACGACCGTGCCGAGCATCGGCGCCGTCATCGCCGACAAGGCCGGCTCGAGCCGCTCGACGCGCTCCAGCAGCGAGTCGGCGTCAGCCGGATCCCCGAGCACGGTCCGCAGGAACACCTCGGTCTCAGGGAGGAGCCGCAGCCGGGGCCGGAACTCTCCGAGCCGCTCGAGGAGGGGCGCGGCCTTCACGAGCGCGTTGTCTGCGATCCCGGGCATCGACGCGTGCCCGCTCCTGCCCCGCACTCGCAGGAGAAAGGGCGAGGTCATCTTCTCCGCGGTCGAACAGAGGTAGACGGGGCGCCCTCTGACGACCGTACGGTCGCCGCCTCCCTCGTTGACGCAGTACTCGGCCTGAACCGCCTCCGGGTGCTCTCGACAGAGCCAGGACAGCCCGTAGCCGTCGCCCACCTCCTCGTCGGCGGTGGCGGCGAAGATCAGGTCGCCGGCCGGCTCGAAGCCCTCCCGTGCGAGAGTTGCAATCGCAACTGCATTCGCGGCAACCTGGCTCTTCATATCGAGCGCCCCGCGCCCCCAGATCGCACCGTCGCGCAGTTCCCCGGACCAGGGGTCGACAGCCCATTCGGCGGGGTCGGCGAGCACGGTGTCCGTGTGGGAGAGAAGCAGGAGCCGCTTGCCGTCGCGTCGGCCGCGGATCCGGGCCACGAGATTGGCGCGACCCGGCTCCCGCGCGAATAGTTCGCACTCGACTCCGTGCTGCTCGAGGTAATCGCGCAGGAGCTCCGCGGCACACGTCTCGTTCCCCGGCGGGTTGACCGTGTCGAGGCGAAGGAGCGCCTGGAGGAGCTCGACGACCCCCGCGCGATACGTGCTCACCGCTACTTCGGTTCCCACACGACCTCCTTCTCTCCCCGGGTCGCGGAGCATACTTCCGGAGTGAGCGACCTCTTCGCCGATGCCGCCGAGGGCCGCCTGGCCGACGTGGCGCCGCTTGCCCAGCGGTTGCGGCCCTCGAGCCTCGACGACTTCGTAGGCCAGGACCAGGTCGTCGGAGAGGGATCCGCCCTTCGGCTCGCGATCGCTGAGGACCGCGTCGCGTCTGCCATCTTCTACGGCCCGCCCGGGACGGGGAAAACGACCCTGGCCCGTATCGTCGCTGCGACGACCGGAGCTGCCTTCGAGGAGCTTTCCGCCGTCTCCGCATCGGTCGCGGACGTCCGCGCCATCCTCCAGCGGGCGCGTGACCGCCTCGGCGGCTCCGGACAGCGGACAATCCTCTTCCTCGACGAGATCCACCGATTCAACAAGGCCCAGCAGGACGCAATGCTCCCGGCCGTCGAGACGGGCCTCGTGACGCTGATCGGCGCGACGACCGAGAACCCCTACTTCGAGGTCAACTCTGCGCTTCTCTCGCGCACCCAGATCTATGAGCTCCAACCGCTCACGAGCGACGATCTGGCGGTCGTGGTGCGGAAAGGGGCGGCCCACCTCGAAGCGGAGCTCACCGACGAGCTCGTCGAAAAGATCTCGCACAGGGCCGGTGGGGACGCCCGCGCGGCGCTCAACATCCTCGAGCTGGCGCACCAGTCCGCCCGGGCCGAGGGCGTCGCCGTCGAGGAGCGGCATGTCGAGGACGCTGCGCGAAAACGGCCTCTCGTCTACGACAAGGGCGGAGACGCCCACTACGACTTCACGTCGGCCTTCATCAAGGCGATCCGAGGGTCGGATCCGGATGCGACGCTCTTCTACCTCTCCGCGATGCTCGAGGGCGGCGAAGATCCCCGCTACGTAGCGCGGCGAATGATCGTGCACGCCTCGGAGGACATCGGGAACGCCGATCCGCGCGCCCTCCTCGTCGCTGTGGCGGCGGCGCACGCTCTCGAGCACGTTGGACTGCCGGAGGCGCAGCTGAACCTCGCGCAGGCAGCGATCTATCTCGCGCGCGCGCCCAAGTCGAACGCTGTCCTGAAGGCCCTCGGGGCGGCGCAGGCAGACGTGAAGGAGCTCGGCGCGCTACGGCCGCCGAAAAGCCTCCGCGACGCCCACTACTTCGGCGCCAAGAAGCTCAGCCACGGGAAGGGGTACGTCTACCCGCCCGACGATCCTGCCGGTTACGAGACCGACTACCTGCCGGACGAACTGAAGGGGAAGACGTATTACAAGCCGTCCGGAAACGGCGAGGAGACAACCACTAGACCCCAGCAGGAGGAGGTCGAGCCCCCTGCTAGCGCACGTTGATGTCGACGCCGAGCAGGACCGCCGGCCAGATGATGATCGCGATCAGGGCTTCGAGGACGCCCTTGAAATTCTCGATGTTGTCGAAGTAGTCCTTCGCGGCTGCAACAACGAGTCCGGCGATCAGGTAGATCGCTCCGAGCGAGACGCTACGCCCACGCATGCCCACCAGGCTATAGCGTTCGGGCGCCGAGCGCGCTCGCGGCGAGCTCGACGGCGAGCCGCGCCGTCTCGTTCTCCCGGTCGAGGATCGGGTTGACCTCGACGATCTCGAACGAGTCGAGGAGCTCCGACTCGGCAATGAGCTCCATCGCCAGGTGTGCCTCCCGGTAGGAGAGACCGCCGCGAACCGGCGTTCCGACCCCCGGAGCCACGTCTGGGTCGATCACGTCCATGTCCAGGGAGACGTGCAGGAAGGCAGCGCCCTCGGCGCGGGCCAGCGCATCGCGGACGACCTCCTCGAGGCCGCGCCGGTCGATCTCGCTCATCGTGGAGACGGCGAGGCCGAGGCGCTTGACGAGCTCCTTCTCGCCGGCGTCCAGCGACCGGACGCCGATCAGCGACACGCGGTTGGCGTCAAGCGAGGGCAGGGGCCAGGCTTCGCTCTGGAAGCCGTCGGAGATCTGACCGAGGGCGGCGGCGAGCGGCATGCCGTGGACGTTGCCGCTCGGAGTCGTCTCGGGCGTGTTCAGATCGCCGTGCGCGTCCAGCCAGATCGCGGCTCCCGGCCCCGAGCTCGACGCCATGCCTCCGAGCGTGCCGAGCGCGACGGAGTGGTCGCCGCCCAGGACGAGTGGCAGATACTTCTCGCCGACCGCGGTCGCCACACGGCGGGCAACACCTTCACACGTCTCCTTGATCTCCGCCAGGAACCGCGCGCGCTGGTCTCCCATCGCGACGGTCTCGCGGAGCGAGGTGGCGACGTTGCCCCAGTCGTGTGCGGTGAGGCCGAGCTCGGAGATCCGCTCGCCGAGCTCCGCGTAGCGGATGGCCGACGGGCCCATGTCGACGCCGCGGCGCCCCGAGCCGAGGTCGAGCTCGGCGCCGATGATCGCCACCTGCCTCTCGGCCATGCACCGAGGCTATCCCATTGGCAAACGCATGGGCCTTCCCCCGCGTAACTCCGAGTACCCGCCGTGGCGCGACGCCATCCTCCGGGAGCCTGCGCACGCGGACGCATAGATCTCGACAGAGGCCGGCGCCAAGCGTCCGATAGTCTCAAACCCGCATCACCGCAAGGCGAGGTAGCTCAGTTGGTAGAGCACACGGCTGAAAACCGTGGTGTCGCCGGTTCGATCCCGGCCCTCGCCATTGCCGCTAGATGGTTGGTCGGGTAATTGCCGTGCGGTGATTGCCGATCAACCATCTAGGTCTCGCCGTCCCAGTAGTCGACGCTGCTCTCCCGCCGAACCATGATCGTGTCTTGCTTGGCGCCCGGCCAGATGCCGATCTTGTCGCTGTCGGGATAGACGGCAGCGGACGGTTCGATCATCGTCGAGACCATCAGGACTCGGACGGTGGCATCCGTTCGGTTGGTGAGCCTGTGCGCACCCTCAGGACCGTCCGGAAAGCACACGACGTCGCCCGGATCGAGCTCCTCCTCCCCTCCGGGATGGCGTACGGTCAGCTTCCCTTCCAGGACGAAGAGCCACTCTTCGTTTCCATACTCGTAGTGGTAGGGGCAGTTGCTCTGACCGGGCGGCAGCTCGTAGAGACTCCCGCCCAGCATGGTCGCACCGATCGAGGCGCCGAAACGGGCCATGCCGGCCCGGAACCCCTCGGGATCCGACTCGTCGTACTCCAGCTCGCCCGTGTTCAGGTTGAAGCGCTGCACGGCCCGATTATCTCTCCGCCCGGCAAGCCATGACGGCGGTACCCGCACCGGCCGTGAGTTCCTCAAATCCTCCGAAGCCAAGAGGCTCGAGGCGTTCGCGAAGCCTCTCGGTCGGAACGTAGATGGGTGTTTCCGGGCCGGACGAGAACGCAAAGATCACCGTTCCTCCCGGCGCCGTTACACGAGCCAGCTCCTCGAAGAACGGGATCATGTTCAGGAGGACGACCAGGTCGAACTCCGCGGGCTCGAGCACGAGGGACGACGCATCGCCGACCTCGAAGTGCACGCGGCCCACGAAGTCGGCGGGAAGAAGCGCGCGGGCCTCCTCGACCATTTTCGGAGCGAGGTCGACTCCCACCACCTCGGCCTCGGGGAAGCGCCGCGCGACAACCCTGGCGGCGGCCCCGGTTCCCGTCCCGAGGTCGAGGATCCGCCTCGGCGCCTCGTCCAGCCGGTCGAGGGCAGCGCCCAGTGGAATGAGCGTCTCCGGCCCCCGCCGCTTGTCCCAGACCGGCGCAAGATGCTCGAACTGCGAGCGAAGCGGGCGGCGCAGCAGCCTCCACAAAGCCGGCCGCGCAACCACGGATGTGGTCACGAAGCGGGCGAAGCGCCTGCCGAGCCGCTCGAGAGTTGCGCTCACGTGTCCGTGCGACGGACACGCAGCTCACGGCCGGGCCGGGCGAGCAGCATGTCGGCGGCGTTGCCACCGTTCAATGCAAGCGCGACGTTTCGGTACGAGTCTTCGTAGAGGACGATTTCGCCCGGCCTGACGTCCGCGAAGGTCCGGGCCGCGACGGCGAAATAGGCCTCGAAGCCACTCTCGATCTCGACGCGCGTACCGGGCTCGATACCGGCGGTCTTCAGGTCTTCGCTCGTGGCATTCAGCTGGACATTCCCGAAACGGTCGACGTAGAGGACCGTAGCCCGCAGCCGGGTCGAGCCGACCTCGGCGCGTGGGATGTCGATGCGCACCAGGTCGTCCACGACGAGCTCCGGACCCAGGTCGCCGAGCGGCACGCCGGTGGCGAGGTGGGCGGCTGCCGGCGAGAAAAGGTCTCGCCCGTGGAAGGTGGCCGACATCGGAGCGAGCGTGTACCTCGGGTCCTGGATCTCGACCGCATGCTTGACGCCGCCGAGCTTCTCGGCCGCAACGACCAGAAGACCGTTGTCGGGACCGACGTAGAGCCGCCCGTCTCCCCCTTCGAGCGCCACGGACCTTCGCGCGCTCCCGACCCCGGGGTCGACGACCGCGAGGTGGACCCCGATCGGCATGTACGGAAGCGTGTTGGCGAGGACGAGCGCGCCCTGCAGGACCCCCTGCGGGGCGATGCCGTGGGTGATGTCGATGACCTCGACATCGGGCGCAATTCGTTTGATGACGCCGTGGCAGGTGCCTGCGAAGTCGTCCTCGAGCCCGAAGTCGGTCAGGAACGTGACGAAGCGATACGCGATGCGACGAGCTTAACCGCTGCCGTCAGGCCGTCCACGTCATGCGTCTCCGCCTCTTCGACGACGGCGAGGCCGCCCGCCCGGGCCTGCGCAGACGTGACGGGGCCGATCGTCACGCAGGGAGCGCCGATGCCGAGGGTTGCCAGAGCGCGCGCCGCCGAGGCGGACGCAAGCACGACGAGGTCGCTATCGGGAAACTCGGGCACCTCGTCCGGCACGGTCCGGTAGAGCGGGAGGACGTCCGCGCCGAGCTCCGTGGCCAGCAGCGGTCGCGCGTCCTCGGCGCCGGCGAAGAGCACCCGCCCGGCGGGCCTGGGCAGCCCCTCGAGGAGTCCCTCCTGAGTCGAGCGGCGAGCGACAAGGGCCGGCTCGACGCCATGCTCCCGAACGGCCTCCGCTGTCCCCGGCCCGATGACGGCGATAGGGGGGAGGCGGCCGTCGAGTCGTGCGAAGAGCAGCTGCGCTGCTATCCGGCTCGTCAGGACCAGCCAGTCGTAGCCGGACACCGAGACGGGCGGGCCTTCCAGGGCCTCGATCCGAATCAACGGGCACTCGGCCACGCTGAGGCCCGAGGCCCTTAGGCGCTCGGCCAGCTCGTCGTTTCCGCCCCGAGCGCGGGTGAGCACAACCCGGATGGGTTCCGTCACGACGGGACGGCGGCCAGCAGCTCGTCAGCCAGTGCGATCGGATCCTCGCCGCGGCGCCGCTCGATCCAGCTCCCGTCCTCCGCTGCGATCAGCGCCGTCAGGCCCGTTCCGTCGTGGTGGGCAGCGACGGGTGCCAGGCACCCCGCGCCGATCCGGCCCACGCACGAACGCTCGGCCGACACCCGGCGCCGGGTCTCGGGATGGTCCGCCGAAATCACCCGTTCTTCCTCGCCCACCCGCACCTGCAGAGCGATTGCGCCCTGGCCGGCCTCCGGCACCATGTCGACCGGGTCGAAGCGCAGGCCGATTTCGGCAGAGAGACCCAGCCGGTCGAGACCAGCTGCCGCGAGCACGATCGCGTCGAGACCCCGCTCGCTGCGCTTCCGCAAGCGTGTCTCGACGTTCCCCCTGAGCGGCTCGATCTGGAGCCCGGGCTCCGAGGCAAGGAGCTGGGCGCGCCTGCGAACCGACGCCGTGCCGATCCGCATCCCCGGCCAAAGCGCAGCCGCACCGCAGAGGGCGTCGCGCGAATCCTCGCGCGGAAGGTAAGCGCCCACGACGAGACCGGTCTCGTCCGTGGACGTCATGTCCTTCGCCGAGTGGACGGCGACGTCGATGCGCCCGGCGAGAAGCGCCTCCTCGATCTCCTTTACGAAGACTCCGCGCTCGCCGATCTGGCCGAACGGCTTCGAGCGGTCACGGTCTCCCGCCGTAGTCATCGGTACGAGGGCGACGTCCAGGGCAGGATTCGCGGCGCGCAGGCGGTCGGCGGCGAGCTCCGCCTGCGTGAGCGCGAGCCTACTGCCGCGGGAGCCGAGCCGAACCAGCACGGCAGCGCGCTCGCGACCGCGCTCTCGTCTCGCCACACCCGCGCGAGCCGGGCGGTCGGGCTCGGAGGAACGTGTACGGGGCCTGCACCGGAAGCGGGCGGCCCACGAGGAATCGTGTCTCGATCTTCAGCGATCCTCCTCAACGAGGCCGAAGAGATGGCGCACGGCCTCAGCATAGTGGACGCCGTCAACTGCACCGGTCGGCGCTGCCGCCGCCTCCTTCAAGCGCACTGTCGGAAGGTGCAGAAGCTTGTTCACGATCTGCGTCGTCAGCGACTCGACCGCCCGCCGCTCGCGCGGAGACAAAGCTCCGAGGCTCGGCTCGGCTCGGGCGAGCTCCTGGGCCCGGATCGTCTCGGCGAGCTCGCGGAGCGAGGTGATCGCCGGAACGACATCCCGCGAGCGCTGCCAGGCACGGAACTGCTCGGCCTCGTAGGCCACGATTGCCTCGGCACGGTCAGTCTCCTCCGTGCGGCCCTCCGCACTCTCGGTCACGACCCGCTGGAGGTCATCGATATCGTAGAGGTAGCAGCCGGCAAGATCGTTGATGGCCGGGTCAAGGTCGCGCGGAACGGCGATGTCGACAAAGAAGACTGGCCGTTCGCGCCGGCCGGCCAGCGCCCGCTCGACCTGCTGGGCGGTGACGAGATAACCGGCGGAGCCGGTCGAGGCCACCACCACGTCAGCCAGGGCCAGCTCGTCTTCGAGAGCCTCGAGCGAGGTCGCCCTGGCCCCGAAGCGCTCCGCGAGTCGCGACGCGCGCTCGAGTGAGCGGTTCGCGACCACGATCCCGCTCGCTCCCCGAGCCACCAGCTCGAGGGCCGCCAGCTCGCCGATCTTGCCGGCCCCCAGTAGGAGGACCTTCGTGCCGCGGATGTCCTCGAAGACACGCTCGACAAGCTCGGCCGCGGCGGTCGAGACGGAGGCGGGATTCTCCGCGATCCCGGTCTCAGTGCGCACGCGCTTGCCGGTTCGGAGAGCATGGCGGAAGAGTCGGTGGAGTGCCGGACCGGTCGCGTGGGCTTCCTGGGCTGCTTCGTAGGCCGAGCGAATCTGGCCGAGGATCTGCCCCTCGCCCCGGATCATCGAATCGAGTCCGGCCGCGACGCGGAAGAGGTGGCAGACGGCATCCTCGTCCAGCAGGGTGTAGAGCGACCCCTCGAGCTCGCCGGCCGGAAGGCCGGCCAGCGTCGCCAGTGCACCGGCCCCGCGCTCGAGTGCTCCCCTGGAGTCCTCGCACGCCAGGTAGAGCTCGGTTCGGTTGCACGTGGAGAGCGCCACTGCTTCGCCGTCCTCGCCCGCGAGCGTGGCCGCGATTTCACCTGCCCGGCCGGGCGCGAACGCGACGAGCTCCCGGAACTCCACGGGCGCGTGGCGGTGTGACGTTCCGACGAGCACGACGCTCATGTCAGAAATGTCCAACCGGAGTGATCACAAGCCGTAAGACGAGCACGAGAGCGAAGCCGGCGATTGCAAGCTGCGCCGTCCGCCGGCCGCGCCAGCCGAGTCCGTAGCGAAGGATGACGAAGGCTGCATAGAGCACCCACGTCCCGAGTGCGACCGCCATCGTTGCGTCGAGGGCCACGCCCTCCGACTCAACCCGTACGACCCCGATCGCAAGGCCGGCCGTGAGTGCGGGCACCGCGACGGCGATCGTCTGCCCCGTCAGCCGGTCGAGTGTCACGAGAGAAGGCGCACGCTGGCGGAGGACGCCGGGTTCGTGTTGCTTCAGCTTCCGCTCCTGCCTGAGGTAGAGCGCCGCCAGAGCGGCGGCGAGTGTGAAGCCGGCGAACGCGGCCAGGACGAGCCCGACGTGGAGCGCCAGGAAGGCGTCGCCGAAGTCGCTGCTGCGAGGGGCACCGGCACCGCCCGCCGCCCACGCGAGCACGAAGAGGCCGAGAGCAAACGGCATCACAACGGAGCCGAGCAGGCGGAAGCGCGGGCGGCAGCCCCAGATCAGATAGGCACCGACGCACATCCAGACGAAGAGATTCAGGGAGCCGGCCCAGGTGCCCCAGGGCCAGCCCTCGGCCCGAGCCGCCTGGAGCCCGAGCAGGGCGGTCTGTGCGAGCCAACCGACCCTGACACCCCAGATCGCGTACCGCCCGGGCCGGCCCGGGCGAATCGTCTCGCCCGCATAGGCGATCGCGGCCTCGCCGTACCCGAGGAGCGCGGGCCACAGGAGGAGAACTGCCGCTTCGCCCATCAGTTCACCGTCCGGGCGGGCTCGGCGGGCTTGACCTTCGGAGCTTCGTCAGGGACGCGGCGCTCGGCGGCCAACCGAGCGAGCCGAGAGACCTCCCGCTCGAGACGTGCCAGCTTGAAGGCGTAGACGACCACGTAGAGGAGGACGACAGCGAGGACGACGAGATAGGCGGCCGTCACGTACTTCTCGGCCGTGGTCACGCCAGCGCCTCCTCGAGCTGACGCAAACTCGCGTCCACACGCTTGCCGAGGAGCTCATTCGCGTAGAGGGCTCCGGCAAGCGCGAGCGTGCCCGCGAGACAGACGCAGAAGACGAAGAACATCGAGCCGGCCATCTGCGGGCCGTCGCGAGTGAACACGGTTGGATGGATGAAGCCCTCGGCGAGCCGGATGGCCAGGAAGCTGACGGGTATCAGCACGACGCCGAAGAGCGCGTAGACAGCCGACATGCGCTCTCTCCGCGGCCCGGGTTCCGTCGAGTAGCGAAGCATGAAGTAGGCGGAGTAAAAGAGGAAAAGGACGAGAAAGAGAACGAGCTGGCGTTCGCCCCAGCTCCACCAGACGCCCCAGGAGATCCGGGCCCAGATCGAGCCGGTCACGAGCGTGAGGATCCCGAAGATGACACCCATGTGCACGGCCGTATAGCTCTCGAGGTCGTACCGCGTCTCGCGCGTCCAGAGGAGGCGCAGCGCCTTCCAGGCCCCCCACCCGAAGCACGCGTAGGCCGTGAGAGCGACGGGGACGTGAATGTAGAAGATCCGCTGGCTGAAGCCCTGGTCGACGTCATCGGGAACCCAGAAGAACGCGAGCGAGATCCCGGTGAGAAGGAGGAAGGCAGCCGTCGCAGCGAGCGCGACGCCGCGGTTATTCCGTAACCACATACTCAAAGCTGGCCCAGGACAGGATCGCAAAAAGCAGGTCGTAGAGGGCGAGGAAGCCAAGATAGCGCCCCGGCTCCTCCGCGACGGTCGCCCCGACGCCGCCCACGATGACGGGAATCGCGAGCGGGAGGAAGAGAAGCGGGAGCAACAGCTCGCGCGCCCGGCTCGCAGCGGCCATGGCCGCCAGGAGCGTTCCGACAGCGGCGATCCCGACGTCGGCCAGGAGCACGGCCGCGACCAGCCTCGCATCCACCGGGGCGAAGAAGAGCGCGAAGGCCGGGAGCGCGACCGCTTCCGCCAAGAGGAGAAACGCCATCACGCTCGCCCCCTTCGCAAGCCAGATCGCGCTCCGGTCGCATGGGGCAAGGACGAGGCCGTCGAGGAGCCGCTGTTCCCGCTCGGCCGCGAAGGCGCGGGTCAGACCCAGGAGCGCCGTGAAGACGATCGCAACCCAGAGCAGGCCGCCCGCGGCAAGGTCCGACGAGTCGGAGGGAAGCGCGAAGTGGAAGACGACGAGCGTCGAGACCACGAAGAGGAGCATGGCCGGCAGGGTGTCGCGAGAGCGCAGCTCGAGGAGAATGTCCTTGCGGGCGAGCGCGACGACGTCGCCGAAGTAGGTCACGCGGCCCTCACAAGCTCGAGGCGAGCTGTCGCGAGCGTCCTGAGACGGTCCGGTTCGTGGGTCGCCGCGACGATCGTGCGTGCCCCCCGCAACGCCTCGAGCTCCCCGTCGAGGAGGGTGGCGCCTGCCGGATCGAGGCCCGTGTACGGCTCGTCCAGAAGCAAGAGGCGCGGCTCGTGGAGGAGGGCCCGGCACAGCGCGAGGCGCTGCACCATGCCGCGCGAGAAGACTGCGATTCGCTCGTGTCGCGCTTCCCAGAGCAAGAACCGCTCGAGAAGCATGCCGATCCGCTCGCGCCGCTCCGGCACGCGGTAGAGACGACCATAGAGATCGAGGTTCTCGAGGGCGGTCAGTTCTTTGTAGAGGAGCGACTCGTGGGCCAGGTACCCGATCTCGCCCCGGCCGGCTGCGACGTCGATGGTGCCGCCCGTGGGAGCGAGGAGCCCCGCGCACAGGCTGAGAAGCGTCGACTTTCCCGAGCCGTTCGGCCCCGTCACGACGAGGAAGTCCCGCTCTCCGACGTCGAGGTCGAGACCACGAAGAATCCGCTTGGAGCCGAAACGGCGCTCAAGGTCGCGGGCGACAATCACGCGGTCACGTCTGGGTGTGTGTAGTTGCCTTGTCTGACAACAGGGCCAGCGCATGGCCGAGCGCCGGGCGCAAGACGGCAAACCCGTCCCGGCACCCACCCGGGGAGCCGGGAAAATTCACGATCAGGGCATGCCCCAGGGTGCCGGCCTTGCCGCGCGAGAGGAGACCGTGCGGAGTGCGACGGATCGCGTCTGCGCGAACGGCCTCGGCGATACCGGGCGCAGGTCGCTCGAGGACGCTCGCCGTCGCTTCCGGAGTCACGTCCCTCGGAGCAAGGCCGGTGCCGCCGGTCGTCAGGACCAGGGAGGCCTCCCCCGAGAGCTCGCGGAGCGCCGCTGCGATCTCTTCATGCTCATCTGGAACAACACGGCGCACCACGTCGTGCCCCTCGGCGCGAAGCAGCGACTCGAGCTCGTCCCCGCTCAGATCCTCGCGCTCACCCGCGGATACGCGGTCGGAGACGGTGAGGACCGCCGCTCTCACGCCGGGCCCTTGATCTTCTCGAGCAGCCTGACGCCCTCTACGACCATTTCCTTGTCGACCGCCTTCGCCATGTCATAGACGGTCAGGGCGGCGACGGAGACGGCCGTGAGCGCCTCCATCTCGACGCCAGTCTGCGCCGTCGTCTCCGCCGTCGCCTCGATCGACACGCCTTCGTGCTCGACAACCAACCGAACGTCGACGTGCGCAAGTGGAAGCGGGTGGCAGAGCGGGATCAACTCCGCGGTCCGCTTCGCGGCCATGATGCCGGCGATCTGCGCGGTGGAGAGAGCGTCGCCCTTCGGAAGCGAACGGAGCGTCGCCGCTGTGCCCGCATGCATCCTGACGAAAGCGCTCGCGGTCGCTCGGCGCCGCTCGAGCGGCTTTCCTCCTACGTCGACCATGCTGACCGCCCCCTCCTCGTCCACGTGGCTGAGCTTCGCGCCGTCGGGGCGAGACACCGAAATCAGTGTACTCGCGCCGAAGCCACGGCTTCGTCGAGGTCGGTGAGTTGCGTCTCGATCCATTTGCTGTTGTCGTGGCCGCCCACCCAGTCGCGAATCGCCATGATCCTCGCCGCCCGCTCGCTCTGCGGCATCGTGATGGCCGTGTGGATCGCCTCAGCCTGGCCGGCCACGTCGAACGGGTTGATCGAGACAGCCCAGTCGGCCAGCTCTTCGTGCGCGCCGGCGTTCTCCGAGAGGATCATGACCCCGTCTCTCACGTTGATGAGAGGCGCCTCCTTCGCGACCAGGTTCATGCCGTCGAAGATCGCGTTCACGAGCAGGACGTCGAACTGCTTGTAGGCGGCGAGGGACTGGGGGAAGTTGTCCTGGATCTGGAGATCGAGCGGCTTCCACCCCGGCCGCTGGAAACGGTCGTTCACAGCCCTGGCTGACCGCTGGATCGCGCCGAGGTACTCCGAATATTCTGGGATGTCCTGACGGGACGGGTCGAGGAGGGCCAACATGCCGACCCGTCCGTGCATCTCGGGATGGGCGTCGAGGTACAGGTCGAACGCCCGGAACCCCCGGACAACGTTCTTCGACGGATCGGTCCGGTCGACGCGCACCACGAGGAACTCCGGGCGCTCGGCGATGATCTCCGCCTCGGCTGCGAGCACTTGCTCGCTCCCGGCCAGTTCCTGGAACTCTCGAACGTCGACCGAGATCGGCGCGCAGCGCACTTGAGTGATCCGGTCTCGCACGCGCGCCTCGCCGCGGTCCTGGTCCACCTCCGCGCCGAGGATGTCCTCACAGCAGCGAAGGAAGTTGAGTCGCCAGCGTGGCGTGTGGAAGCTCACGACGTCGTTCGCCAGCACTCCCTGGTGAAGGGCCCGGCGAATCGAGTCCGGCAGGACACGCCAGTAGTCGGGCTGGGGCCACGGGATGTGCACGAAATGCGCGAGCGTCGCGTCCGGACGCGCCTCCCGGACGAACGAGGGAGCGAGGTACAGGTGGTAGTCGTGAAAGAAGACGGACGCCCCGGGCCTGCGCTCGAGCTCGTCCAAGACCGCGTCTGCGAATGCTCTGTTCACAGCCCGGTAGCCCTCATCCCACGCATGGTGGAGGCCGTGATCGAAGTTGGGAGCCTCCGCCAGGCCCCACAGATAGTGCTGCGCAAACCAGAGGATCGGGTTCGAGACGACGTTGTAGTACCAGTCGTACGCGGCCGGATCGTGCGCGATCAGGCGCAGGCGATACGGAGATCCATCCCGCGCGGTCACCTCGAGCGGCTCGTCAGGGGCTTCGTTCGCTACGACGGCGTCCTCGAGGCTCATCGCGCTGGCGATCCAGGTGACGTCGTGGAGGCTGACGAGACTGCTGAGGCCGGTGACGAGCCCGCCGCCGCCCCGGCTCACCGCCCGGTCGCCCTCGTCGCCGCGCGAGAACGTGACCGGCGCGCGGTTCGAGACAACGATCAGCTCACGGCGAGCAGCCACAAGGGAACCCTAGATGCTTGATCTGCAATCGACACGCCCTCGGATGTCGGGCCAGGCGCGGTGCCGGTGCCCCCGCGTCAGCCTGAAACGGCTCTAGCCGGCTCGGCCGGCGACGACGAGCTCGACGTCGCCCGTCTCGTTGCCCGCAAGCCGGTTGAAGAGCGCAAGCCAGTCGCGGAGAAGGCGCGGCGTCAGGAACTTCATACGCACGTACTCCTTGCCTTTCAGCGCCATGGCACGGGCCCGGGCTGGGTCGTCGAGGATCTTCTGGAGCGCCAGTGCGCAGCCCGGGACGTCGTCGACGAGGAACCCGGTCTCGCCGTCCGAGATCTGGTCGACGATGCCGCCAACCCGGCCGGCCACCATCGGACGTCCCTTCCAGAGTCCCTCGGTCACGGTCAGGCCGAATCCCTCCCGCACGGACTTTTGGATGAGCGCGGCCGAGTGCACCTGGAACGCGTTCACCTCGACCGAGCCGACGTTGTTCAGGTTCGAGAGGATGTAGATGTCAGGGTGGCCGTCCGCCGCGGCCACGGTCTGGCTGTAGTACTCCCAGCCCTCCGGATCGTCGTGGGCCATGGAGCCGACGAGCGCGAGCTGGACGTCCGGGTGATGCTCACGGAGGAGCCGCCACGCCTCGATGACACCAAGCGGGTCTTTCCAAGGGTCGAAGCGAGACACCTGCGTGACGAGGGGCCGGCTCACGTCGATCCCGAACTGGTCGACGATGTAGGCGGCATCCTCGGCGGAGAGCGCCATGTTCTTCGGTGCGAGGGGATCGATGGCCGGCGGCCAGATGTAGGCCGGCGGGAGACCGATGTCGGGCACGTACTGCCGGCGGTGAAAGACAGTCGCGTCGTAGCGGGCAATCGATGGGGCCAGAAAGGCGAGCACGTCCGGATTCGGCTCGGAGACATCGATATGGCACCGCCAGATCCAGTGGTTCCCGAGCTCGTGCTTGAACTCCGGGATGGCGGCCGGCTGGGGGTCGTGGACGATGACATAGTCGTAGCTTCCCTGGAGGGCTTCGGCGTTCAGCCGGTTGCACTCCCGAAATATTCGCCGCTGCTCCTCGTCGAGCGTCTGCGGGTCGCCCTGGATCGCGTTGTGGATGGCCTTGGTGACGTCGAAGAACTCGTCGTGCCCGAAGATCACCTGCCACTCGGTCTCGAGCCCCACGTCTTGCATCAGCGGGACGAGCGTGTAGAGGATCTCCGCGACGCCGCCGCCGAAAGCCGTCGCAGACAGATGGAGAACCCGCTTCCCGGCGATCGGCTCCGCCAGCCTACGGATCTCCTCCATGAGCCCTCGCCCGGCGATGTGCGCGTAGTCGGCGAGCGACTTCTGTCCGACGTTGACCTGTTGGGGCTTCACGGCGGCGCAGGATAGCGCGCGCCGTCCCTGTCGCTCTTAGGCGAGGTACTTCGTAAAGCGGAGCGACGAGCCCGAGTCGCCCGACTTGATGTCGAGTTCGTCGACGATCGCGCGAATGATCGAGATCCCGAGGCCTCCCTCGTCGAGCTCGTCGCCCGCGGCGGCCGCGGCGGCCTCGGGATCGAACCCGATCCCCTCGTCCACCACCTCGACCGACAGCTTGTCCTCGTCGAGCTCGTATCGCACCTCCACCTCGCCCGCTGGCTGCTCCTTGTAGGCATGGCGGACCACGTTCGAACAGGCCTCGGTCAGGGCCAGCTTCAGATCGGCGACCAGCGCCGGCTCCAACGCTCGCGCACGCGCGAGGCCGCTGAGCGCGAGCCTGGAGAGGACGATGTACTCGGCCTTCGCGGGGATGGTCAGTGCTACGACGCCGTGTACAACGCTCTGTCCTCTGGTCATGCTCCGCCCTTCGCTTGGCCGATGTCGCTCTGATACCCAGGAGCTCCGCACCTAAACCTCACAGAAGCTTGCCCAGTATTCACGCGTTTTAGGCCGCTTTCGTTGTTTCGAGCCGCGCGCGGGCGATCTGGACCGCCTCGGCACTCGAGTCCATCAAGACGAAGCGGCGGCCAAGCTTCCGTGCCACCGCTCCGAGTGTCCCGCTGCCGGCGAACGGGTCGAGGCACCAATCGCCCGGCCGAGAAGAAGCGTCGACGATGCGCCGAAGGACCCCTTCGGGTTTCTGGGTTGGATAACCCGTCTTCTCGCGTCCCGTGGGTGACACGATGGTGTGCCACCAGACGTCTGTCGGCAGCTTCCCTCTCGCCGCCTTCTCCGGCGTCACGAGGCCCGGTGCCATATATGGCTCGCGCTCGACGCTCTCGGCGTCGAACCAGTAGCGCCCCCGGTCTTTGACGTAGACGAGGATCGTGTCGTGTTTGGCCGGCCAGCGGCGGCGCGCGCGCGCCCCGTAGTCGTAGGCCCAGACGATCTCGTTGAGGAAACAGTCGCGACCAAAGAGCTCGTCGAGGAAGACCTTCACGTAGTGCGCCTCCCGGTAGTCGATGTGGAAGTAGAGGGTTCCGGTCGGGTCGAGGAGGCGCCGCACCTCACGGAGGCGAGGCTCGAGAAATCCCAGATAGTCGTCGAAGGCATCGCGATACGAGGACTCGGATAGAAGACGCGAGGCGTACCGCCGGCCACCGAAGCCGACCCGATCGCCGTCCGGGCCGGTCACCGTCGCAAGCGTCCGGCGGCGCTGGGTAGAGCCGGTGTTGAACGGCGGGTCGAGGTAGGCAAGCTGGAAGCTCTCGCCCGTGAACGCGGGCATGAGGTCGAGGTTGTCGCCGAGCAGGACGGCGTCGTCGTTCGGCGGCTGCGGCATCCGGAGCGACGGTACCGGGGCTAGCGGCCGGACCCGGGCGGGATTTCGGGCCGGGTTCCGAGCGTGACGATGATCGTTCGGCGCTCGCCGCCCCGCAGAACCGTGAACGTGATCTTCTGACCGGGCAACTTCCGGGTCACGGCGCGGACAACATCGTCCGCGGTGTCGACGGGCTTTCCGTCGATGGCCACGATCAGATCGCCACCGGGCCTGATCCTGATGTCCTCGAATACCTCCTCCGCCTTGCCTGGCCGAAAGCCCGCGTCGGCAGCAGGGGTGCCCAGATTCACGCCCTGGACGGCGGCACCCCGGTCGGCCCCATAGTCGAAGCGCTCGGCGATCGAAGGGGTCACGGTCTGGGTCGTGATCCCGACATACGCGTAGCGCACCTCGCCCGTAGCTATCAGCTGGGACATCGAACGTCGCGCCGAGTTGATCGGGACGGCAAAGCCGACTCCCTCCGCGTTCCCGGACTCGCTCCGAATCTGAGCGTTGATGCCGATGACACGCCCGCGGGCGTCGAAGAGCGGCCCACCCGAGTTACCGCGGTTGATCGCTGCGTCGGTCTGGATCGCGTCCACGAGGCTGTACTCCGACGTCAGGGAGTCGATCGAGCGCTCCGTGGCTGCCACGATCCCGGCCGTCACCGTGCGGTCGAGACCGAACGGGCTCCCGATTGCCGCCACCGGCTCGCCGACGACGACACGGCTCGAATCACCGAGCGGCACCGGTTCGAGGACGTGGTCCGCCGGATCGACCTTCAGGAGCCCCACGTCGTCGAAGATGTCCCAGCCGACGACCTTGGCCTCGACCCGATCGCCGTCGCGGAACTCGACGTAGACGGTGCCGGCGGGATCCGCGCTCTCGGAAGGCGATCCCTCACCGGCCGTCGTGATCACGTGCGAGTTCGTCAGGATGTAGCCCCTCGGGGAGACGACGAAACCGGAGCCCTGCGAGGCACCGCCCTGACCATCCGCTGCGGGGTCACCAAAAAGGGCGATGATCGTGACCACGCCTCCGGACCGGGCGCGATAGATCGTGGACGGGGTGAATTCGTTCCCGGCCAGCGGCTTGGCGGTGACCGGCACGTCCGCGGCCGGCACGTCGGCAACCCCGTCGGAGACCGGGACGAGCACTGTCGCCGCGTCTTCGTCGAGCCATCCCGTGGCCTTGCCGGCCATGAGGGCGAGCGAGGCGCCGAGAAGCGCGGCGACCGTGGCAACAACGGCTAGAACAGTGGTGCGCACCGCTTCTCAGAGTAGCCGGGCGGCGGAAAGGGCCGGTCTATTACGCGCGCGGGACGGTGACCGGTTCGTTTTCCCGTGGAAACGGAGCGGGCATCAACGGCAGCTCCAGCGTGAAAGTCGTCCACCCCGGCCGGGACTCCACCGTGAGCGCACCGTCCATCCTGCGAGCGAGCTCACCTGCGATCGCGAGACCCAGCCCGCTTCCCGACGTCTGTCCCCCCTCCGCACGATAAAACCGCTGGAACAGGTGCTCGAGAGCCTTGGCGGGAATGCCCGGGCCGTTGTCGTTCACGGTGATAACGGCGCGAGCGTCCTCTGGCTCGACTCCGATCTCCACGCGAGTTCCCGCAGGGGTGTGGCGAAACGCGTTCTCGACGAGGATGCGCACGATCTGCAGGACTCGCTGCTCGTCGCCGAGGGCCATGACCGGGTCGACCGCACGCACCGACACGTCGTAGCCACCCGCGTCGGCGACAGCGCGGAACTCATCGCACGCTGTTCGCGCGACCACGGAGAGATCGATCTCCGCTGCCTGGACGCTGAGCTGCCCCGCGTCGAGCCTCGTGAGGTCGAGGAGGTCCGTCGCGAGCTTGGTCAGGCGTTCCACCTGCGCCCTCGTCTCCATGACGAACTCCTGGCGGGTTTCGTCGTCGAGGTCCTCGTCGTCGAGAAGTTCCAGGAAGCCGCCGAGAGCGAACAGCGGCGTCCTGAGCTCGTGCGATGCGTTCTGGATGAACTCGCGGCGAGCGTGATCCAGGTGAGCGAGGCGCTCCCGCATGGAGTCCAGCGCCGCCGCCAGCTGCGCGACCTCGTCGACGCCCGTATCGACGACCGGCTGCTCGAAGTCGCCGTCAGCGATCCGCTCTGCGGCAGACTCGAGGCTGCGAAGCCGGCGGGTGAGGCCCCAGGCGGCGAAGTACCCGAGGACGGTCGCCCCGAAAATCGCAAGCGCGCCCGCGGCCAGCAGACTGCGGCGCACGAGCCCCACGTTCGAGAGAACGTCCGCGAGTGAGGCGGAAACAGCGACGACAGTGTTCGGGTTGATCTTGACGGCGGCTTCGGCGACGTCTCGCTCTCCGTCCGTCGTTACCCGGCCCGAGGCACGGTCCTCCTCGAAGGCTTCGAGCGCCACGGGATCTGTTGCCACCTCCTGCGAAGACACGTTCGAGTCCGCCACGACGATCGGGGCTTTCGCAGTCAGAAGCTGGTACACGACCACGCGCGCGTTCAGCTGATTGGCGATTTCGCCGACGAGCTGGCCATAGATGCTGGTACTTCCGCTCGGATTCTGCCGCCCGAGGCTCTCGGCAACGTTGGGCATGACGTCCTCGATCCGGCCGATCTTGTCCTCCACGAGGCGGTTCTCGAGGCGGGGCACGACTGCCAGGTACACGACTCCCATCGCGATCACAACGAGAACGAAGAGGACGAAGCTGAGCTTGATCGTCAGCGACCGAAACGGGAGGATGGCTCTCATCGGCCATCTCTGAACCGGTAGCCGACACCGCGGACCGTGAAGATGTAGCTCGGCTCACCTGGATCAGGCTCGATCTTCTCGCGCAGGTGCCTGACGTGGACATCGATCGTTCTAGGATCGCGGTAGTCCGAGCCTCCCCAGAGCCTCTGGAGAAGCAGCTGGCGACTGAACACGTGGCCCGGCTGGGTGGCCAGCGTTCGCAGCAGCTCGAACTCGAGGTAGGTGAGCTGCACGGGCCGCCCCTCGACGTTCACCGTGCGTCGACCGAGGTCGATCGCCACCCCGTCCACCTCGACGATCTGGTCAGGCTCCTCGCTGGGCGCCAGGTTTGCGCGGCGGAGCAATGCCCGCACGCGGCTTCGGAACTCGCGAATCGAGAAAGGCTTCGTGATGTAGTCGTCCGCCCCGAGCTCGAGACCGAGGACCTTGTCCACCTCGTCGTCGCGTGCGGTGAGCATGATGATCGGGACAGTGCTCCGGGACCTGAGCCGTCGGCAGACCTCCAGCCCATCGAGCTTCGGAAGCGCCAGGTCCAGGACGACCAGGTCGAACTCACCTCCGTCGAAGCGCTCGAGCGCTTCCTCGCCGTCTCGAGCCTGTACGACGTGAAACCCCTCGCGCTCGAGGGGGTACGTGAGGAGCTTCTGGATCGACTCCTCGTCATCGACCACGAGAATGCTGGCGGGCGTTGCCACTGCCGACAGGATACGGACGGACCCTCGCGTAGACTGCGAACGCCTCATGACCAGCGACATGGGAGAACCACGCCGGCGACCGCGGCGCGGATCCCTCCAGCGCCCGGTGTCGAGCAGGATCTACCGGGCCGGCTTTGCCGGCGTCATGGTGGCGCTCCTCGTTGCCGCGTTCACCGTTGGGCGCCCAGACCCGCTGCCCGAACCGAAGCTCGACCCCTCGTTCGACGAAGCGAGTGCCGTTCAGTTCGCGAGCGAATTCGCCCGGCTGAATCCCAGCCGTACCCCGGGCTCGCCGGGAGCCGTCACGGCAAGTCAGTGGGTAACCGAGCGGCTCTCAGACTACGGGCTGAAGGCGCACCGCCAGGCGTTTCGAGCCCGGATCGCCGGTCTCGGCGAGCGCGAGTTGGTCAACCTGATCGCAATTGTCCCAGGGCGCTCCCCGGAGGCAATCGTCGTCCTCGCCCACCGCGACAACCTCGGGATCTCGCCCGGAGCCAACGACAACGCGTCAGGGACCGGAGCCCTGCTCGAGCTGGCTCGCAACGTCGCCTCCACCTCGCTGTCACACACGCTCGTGTTGGTCTCGACGGACGGTGGAGCATTCGGGGGCATCGGCGCGGACGCCCTCGCACGGGACCCGGACGTGCTGCGCCAGATCATCGGCGGCGAGTCCTCGATCGCGGCCGTGGTCAACCTCGACGGGTTGGCCGGCGCCGGTCCCCCACGTCTTCTCTTCTCCGGGGAGACGGCCCGGACGGCGGCCACAGCACTGGTCGCAACGGCAGCAGAGAACATCCGCGAGCAGGCGCGTGAGGAGCCAGAGGAGCCCGCAGCCCTCTCGCAGCTCGTCGACCTCGCCTTCCCCTTCAGCCTCTACGAGCACGCGCCCTTCGTGGCCCGCGGCATCCCCGCGATCACGCTCACGACGTCGGGGGTCCGGCCGCCCCGCGCCCAGACCGACACCATCGACGGCCTGCGCGGAGAACGGCTCGGGGGCCTCGGTCGGTCGGCGCAGTCCCTGATCGCTTCCCTCGACAGCGCTCCGGAGGTGGCAAGCGGCACCCAGTCCTACCTCGCGCTCGGATCCCGCTTCCTGCGCGGGTGGACGATCCAGTTCCTCTTCCTCATGGCTCTGCTTCCGTTCCTCGCGACGGTCGTCGACCTCTTCGCTCGCTCCCGCCGCCGCCACGTGCCGCTCCTGCCGGCACTCCGGAGCCTCAGGAGCCGACTCGGAGTCTGGCTCTGGGCAGGAGTTGTCTTCGCCCTTTTCTCTGCGCTGGGCGCGTTCCCGACTGGAACTGCGCGACCGATCAACCCCGACTCGCCGGTTGTCGGCGAGTGGCCATACGTAGCGATCATCGGACTCTGCGTGCTCTCGATCCTCGGTTGGCTGGTCGCCCGGCCGAGACTGGCACGAAGGGTTGCCGTCGGCGGGGTCGACGAGTTGGGCGGTTATCTCGCCGCTCTTCTCGGCCTCGGCATGATCGCGCTCGTCGTCGCTGCGTCGAACCCCTTCGCGCTCCTGTTCATCCTGCCCTCGCTGCACGCATGGCTCTGGCTTCCACAGATCCAGGACCGACCGCTGCCGCTTCGGATCGCGCTCTACGCAGCGGGATTCACAGGCCCGCTGCTTCTCTTCCTCTCCTTCGCCGGCCGCTACGACCTCGGAGTCGACACGCTTTGGTACCTCCCGGCTCTGGTCTCGGTGGGTTATGTGCCGCTACCGCACCTCCTCGCCACGCTTTGCTGGGGCGCCGTCGCGGCACAGATCGGAGCCCTCGCCATCGGCAGGTATGCCCCCTATCCGGCCGCGGACGACCGGGCGGTGCGAGGCCCCATCCGCGAGACCATCAGGCGCATCGTGCTCATTTCCCGCAGCCGCAGTCGCGCACGCGATCGCGAGGAGGACGCAAAGCCGGAGAGACTCCGGTCTGTCGGCCCCTAAGGCCTAGACGAGCTCGAGGTACCGGACGCTCGAGCCGGCTGCCAGCTCGTCGGCTCCGGCCTGCACGTAGACCAAGGCGTCTGCCGTGCCCGAGCGAACCATCATGTGCGATTCCTGGCCGTCGAGCGGGCGAAGCAGCGTCTCGTCGCCCTCCCTTGGAGCCGTTCGCGCACGTATGAGCTCGTCACGATGCTCGTTCCGGCGCACCGGCGCGGCCAACCGCCCCGTGTGGAACCGGGGCAGCGGATCCGGTAGGCCAAGAAGCGCGTTCACGGCCGGCCGCACGAAGAGCTCGAACGTGACGAGAACGGAGACCGGGTTGCCCGGGAGGTTGAAGATCGGGGTGTCCCGGCGGACGCTGAACGCAACAGGCTTCCCGGGCTTCACGCTCACGCCCCAGAAGACTTCCTCCGCTCGAAGCTTCGCCTGGACGGCGCGCACCAGGTCATGCGGGCCCACGGATGCTCCTCCCGAGGTCACGAGCATGTCGAAGCCAAGCAGCGCGCGCTCCATCGTGCGACGGAGCTCCTCCTCGTCGTCTGCGACGACGCCGAGCTGGGCGGGGACGGCTCCGGCGTCGCCAAGCGCTGCCGCCAGCATGAGCCCGTTCGACTCGTAGATCTGCCCCGGCTCGAGGGCTTCGCCGGGCTGTCGGAGCTCCGTTCCCGTAACGAGGATCCCGACGCGGGGACGCTTTGCGCATTGCACCTCTGAAAGTCCGGCTGCGGCTAGCGCGCCGACCTGAGCAGGGCCGAGCGGCGTTCCGGCTTCGAGCACCGGCTGACCCGCCTGGGTGTCGCCCCCGCGCGGGCGGACATTCGCGCCCTGTCGAGCCTCTTCGCCGAACGTGACTCGGGAGCCTTCGTGCTGGACGAGCTCGAGCGGCACGACCGTGTCCGCACCGTCCGGGACGACGCCGCCCGTGGAGATCGCCATCGCCTCACCCGCCGCCAGGGCACGGCTCGGGGGACGGCCGGCCGCGATTTCCTCGACGACCGGCAGGGTCCCTCCTGCCGACACGTCCACGGCACGGACCGCGAAGCCGTCCATAGCCGAGCTCGCAAAGGGAGGCAGATCGACTTCGGCCGTAGCCGTGCCGGCTAGCACCCGGCCGGCGGCCCTCTCGATCGGAACGCGCTCGGCCGCGAGCGGTCGCACGCGCTCGAGAATCAGGCGGTGCGCCTCGTCGACGGAAATGAGGTCGGGCACGAAGCCGTACGCTAACCGCCTCGGGCTATTTAGATCGGCACGGCGTCCCGCAAAAGGTACGCGGAGAGTCCAATGGCAAGCCAGCGGGCCGCGCCGTCTTCCTCGACCGCGGCGAGCGGGACAGCCCACACCGCGTACCAAGGCACGAGCCAGGTCGTGGCCAGAAGAACGAAGCCGGCGCAGAGGCCAAGCCTGGCACGGCCCCGCCACGCCTCAAAGAGAAGCGCGCCGTACGCAAGCGCGAGGAGGCCCGCAAGGAGCCCGGCCGCGACGTCTTCGGGCAGGCCGAGCTGCGAAAGCCGGTTCGGGATGCTGTAGCGAGCCTGGTCCGAAAGGTTGTCGGCCAGCGGCCCGAAGGCGCCAAGCCAAGCAGTTCCGTATCGCAGGAAGGCCGCAGCGGCGAGGACTCCGGCCGCGATCACGAACCCCAGGTGCGGTAGAGGGCGCCCGTTCCTCCGCAGTTCGATCGCGCGCAGCGGCAGAAAGATGAGCGGCACCCACTTGACCGCGATCGAGCAGGCCCAGGCGGCGCCCTCCAGCTGTCGGCGGCCGCTGGCCGCCAGGGCAAGGGCGGCCAGCACGAACGCCATCATCAGGGCGTCGTTGTGACCGCCTCCCGCGAAATGAAGAGCGAGGAGCGGGTTCCAGCCGACAAAGGCCGCGGAGAGCGCTGGCCTCCTGCCGAGCCGGGCTGCCAGCCCCGCGAGGACGAGCATGGCCGCGGCAGCAAGGCCCTTGTAGAGGCCGCCGGCCAGTCCGGCCGATTCGCCCACGACCGCTGCGTGGCCCTCGGAGAGAAGCGTGAACCCGGGGCCATAGACGGTCGTCGTGTCGCGCCAGCGCTCGCCCATGAGGGGATAGGCCGGGTCGTCCGGGAACGTGCTCGGCGGATCCGAGTACGGGTTCGCATCGTGCACGGCGCCCAGGCGCCCGTAGTCCCAGTACGTATAGGCATCGGTGGAGAGA
>DATLQD010000088.1:0-2479 GCA_035535315.1 Gaiellaceae bacterium | reverse complement strand
ATCGAGGCGAGCGCGTCCCACCTGAAGCGCGATCCGTGGGAGATGGCCCGCGAGCAGCTCCGCCAGGTCGCAGCGCTGGTCGACGTGACCGAGAACATGTTGGAGGTGCTCCTCGAGTGCAAGCGCTCGGTGGAGGTCTCCATACCCGTCCGCATGGACGACGGTTCCGTCAACGTCTACACGGGCTTTCGGATCACGCACAACGTGGCGCGCGGGCCTTCCAAGGGCGGCATCCGCTACCACCCCGGCGTCACGCTCGACGAGACGAAGGCGCTTGCTATGTGGATGACGTGGAAGTGCGCCTTGATGGCGCTTCCGTTCGGCGGTGCGAAAGGCGCCGTCGTCTGCGATCCCAAGGTGCTCTCGCTGGGCGAGCTGGAGCGCCTGACGCGCCGCTACACAACGGAGATCATCAACCTGATCGGCCCCGAGGTCGACATCCCCGCGCCCGATGTCGGCACGAGCTCCCGCGAGATGGCGTGGATCTTCGACACCTACTCGATGAACAAGGGCTACTCGGTCCTCGGCGTCGTGACCGGAAAGCCGCTCGAAGTCGGTGGCTCCCTGGGACGGATGGAAGCCACGGCCCGCGGTGCCTCCTACTGCGTGCGGGAAGCGCTGCGGAAGCAGGGTCGAAGCATAGAAGGCTGTCGCATCGTGGTGCAGGGACTCGGAAACGTCGGCCGAAACCTCGCGCTGTTCCTCGCCGAGGAAGGCGCTTCCATCGTGGCCGTCTCCGACTCGAGCGGCGGGGTGCACAATCCGGCCGGCCTCGACGTCCAGGCTGCCGTGGAGCACAAGCGCGTGGACGGAACACTCGAGGGCTTCGAGGGCGGCGAGCCCGTCACCAACGAGGAGCTCCTCTTGCTGGACTGCGACATCCTCGCCCCCTGCGCGCTCGAGCAGGTGATCACCGAGGAGAACGCCGACAAGGTCAGGGCCCCGGTCATCTGCGAAGGCGCAAACGGTCCGGTCACCCTCGAGGCGGACAGGATCCTGGAGGACCGCGGCGTGCTCGTGCTGCCCGACGTCCTCGCTAATGCAGGGGGTGTCGTCGTCTCCTACTTCGAATGGGTACAGGGCCTCCAGGAGTACTTCTGGAAAGAGAACGAGGTGAACGCGAAGCTGAACGACATCGTGACGCGAGCATTCTCCGAGACGTGGGGCATCCACGAGAACCGGCAGGTTTCGATGCGCCAGGCCGCCTATGCGATCGCGGTGAGACGTGTCTCGGAGGCGACGACCATCCGCGGCCTCTACCCCTGAGAGCTGGGAGGTACATGCATCGCGTCCGGCTCTACTTCGCAAATGGGTGTCACCTCTGCGAGGCCGCACGCAGCGTCCTCGAGCAGGTTCGCGCAGAGATTCCGTTCGAGCTGGAGGAGATCGATATCGGCGGGGACACGGAGCTGGAGCGGCGATACCGCGAGCGCATCCCAGTCGTCGCCGTCGACGGCGTGGAAGCGTTCACCTACTTCGTTCACCCCGACGGGCTTCGCCTCAGACTGGGAGCACAAAGTCGGCAAGACTCGCGGGCTTCGTGAGCCACAGTTCCTGCTACGGAACAGAAAGCACGCCAGGTATGCTCGGTTACAAGTGGTGAGCAAGCTTCCGATCCCGCTCGAAGGCGTCGAGGAGGCCCGCAACGGTGACCGGCTCACCGTTGGGGTGGCCGCGCGGCTGAGCCAGTACCTCCGCGTCCTCACCCAGGCCCGCAAGATGGGCAAGGAACGGATCTCCTCGCAGGAGATCAGCGAGTACACGAACATCAACGCGACGCAGATCCGGCGCGACCTGTCCGGGTTCGGAAAATTCGGGAAACGCGGTGTCGGCTACAACATCGACGCCCTGGCCGGCGAGATCCGCAAGATTCTCCGGACACAGGGGCAGCACAACATTGCGCTCTTCGGGGCCGGCCGGCTCGGGCAGGCGATCGCAAGCTCGACGATCTTCGCCGACCACGGGTTCAACATCGCGGCCGCGTTCGACGTCGATCCCGAGAAGGTCGGCAAGCCGATTGGACAGGCGCAGCAGGTGCTCGCCTACGACCGCCTCTCTGAGCTCCTTCGTGAGAAGGCGATCATCGTCGCGGTGCTCGCGGTCCCGGACGACGAGGCCCAGCGGGTTGCCACCGACGTGGTCGAGGCCGGTGTGAAGATCATCTTCAATTACACGCAGGCGCTCCTCGACGTTCCCTCGGACGTAACCGTGCACACGACGAGCCCGGCCGTCGAGCTGCTTTACGCGCTCTACTTCTACCTGGCCTGAGCGTCACTCTCGGCCGGGGGGCCGGGAGCATCAGGGCCGGATGAGAACGCGCACCGGGCCAGGGTCGAACTGTTCGAGTGCCTTCCGAACGTCCGCCTTGGTCGCACCCCGGACGATCACCCTGCCGTTGACGGCCCGCGCGTCGAAGCCGTCACGGCGCAGACGGCGCGCCACGCTCGCGGGCGAGCCGGCGACTGCGGTCCGGAGATAT
>DATLQD010000087.1:0-3749 GCA_035535315.1 Gaiellaceae bacterium | reverse complement strand
GCCGCGGGCTCGACAATCGTCCTTGCCCTCGACCGGCGGCCGCCGCTGATGGTCTCCCACGACGCCGGGACGACCTGGGCCGAACGCGGGTCGGGGCTCCCGACCGGCAAGGCGCTCGCAATCGGGGAGAATCCGGATCACATGCTGTATGGGGCTCGGAACCGCCTCTACGTCTCCCGAAACGGCGGCGTCTTCTGGCGAGCGCTCGGCGCCGAGCTGCCCGAGATCGTCGACGTTGCCTGGGAGCTAGATGGTGATGGTTGACGAGCGTGCGCTCCGAGACGAGGCGCTCGGCCTTGTCCGCGACCTGATCCGGATCGACACGTCGAACCCGCCCGGCCGAGAGACCCCAGCCGCTCTCGTGCTCAAGGAGTACCTGGAGGCAAGTGGAATCGAGTGCGAGCTCGTCGCGAAGAACCCTGATCGCGCCAATCTCATCGCCAGGATCGCCGGCACGGGCGAGGGCCCGAGCCTGGCCCTCCTCGGCCACACCGACGTCGTTCCGGCCGACGCCCAGGACTGGAAGCACCCGCCTTTCGAGGCTCACGTGGACGACGAGGGGTACCTCTGGGGCCGTGGCGCGGTCGACATGAAGAACGAGACCGCCACGAGAGCCGTCGCCATGGCGGCCCTGGCGCGCTCGGGCCACCGGCCGCGCGGCGACCTCCTTTACATCGCCGAGGCCGACGAGGAGGACGGCACCGAGCAGGTTGGCCTGATCTGGCTGGTCGACGAGCGGCCTGACCTTCGCACCGACTACGCCCTGAACGAGGGCGGCGGGGAGCGGCTCGTCCTCACCGACGGGCGCGTCGTCGTGCCGATCGTGGTGGGCGAGAAGGCGACGCTCCCGGTGCTCGTCACGGCGCTGGGGGAGGCAGGCCATGCCTCCATGCCGACTGCGGGCGCGAACGCCGTTCCCCGGCTCGCAAGGCTGATCGAGCGCCTTGCCGCGCACCGGACCGAGCGTCATGTCCTGCCCGAGACCCGAGCCATGCTCGAAGCCCTCGTCGGCCCCTTCGACGGTGCCGTCGACGACGCGGTGGCGCGAGCATCTGCCCTCCATTCCGGCTTCCCGCACGAGCTGCCGGCACTGCTCGGCATCACCATCGCCCCGACCCGGCTTCGGGGCTCGAGCGCACGAAACGTAATGCCAGGCCGCGCGAGCGTCGAATGCGACTGCCGTGTCCTCCCCGGCATGACGGAGACCGACCTCGAGGCCGAGCTGCGCCTCGCGCTCGGCAACGATCTTCCGTACGAGCTCGAGTTCCTCGAGCCGCCCAACGGGGGCACCATCGCTTCGATCGAGTCGCCGCTCTACGACCTCTGCCAGCGGTTCCTGGACGAGCGTGACCCAGGAGCGACCCTGCTCCCAGTGCTCTCCGTCGGCTTCACCGACTCGCACTACCTCCGCCAGAGCTTCGGCACCGTGGCCTACGGCTTCTGGCCCTCACGGCACACGCCCGAAGAGGTTCGTTCGACAGGGTTCCACAACAAGGACGAGCGGATCCACGTGGACGACCTCGGCTACGCGACCGCCTTCCACGTCGAGATCTGCCGAAGGATCGGGGAGCTCTAGCCGTGAATCCCAGCGAGCTCGACGATGTGCTCTCCCTCGTCGCGGCCGAGGCGCGCCGGTACCTCGAGAACCTGGACGAGCGCCCGCTGCTCACGGCCGGGTCGGAGGCAGCGGCCCGTTCGCTCGAAGGGCCACTCCCGGAGGAGGACGAGGGAGCGCTTGTAGCGCTCAAAGAGCTCCTCGAGACGGGGATCGAGGCTTCCGTCGCGTCCTCCGGCCCTCGCATGTTCCACTTCGTCACCGGCGGCGTCACGCCGGCGGCACTCGGCGCAGATTGGCTTACCTCGACGCTCGATCAGAGCGGCTTCGCCTGGGTCGGCTCACCACTCTCCGCCGAGCTGGAGCGCGTCTCGATTGCCTGGCTCCTTGATCTCTTCGAGCTGCCGGAGGGCTGGGGAGGCGTCCTGACGACCGGTGCGACGATGGCGAACTTCACGGCACTCGCCGCCGCTCGGCGCTGGTGGGGCGAGCGACACGGGACTGACGTGGACGCCGACGGACTGGCCGGGCTTCCCCCTGTTCCCGTCCTCTCGAGCGGCTACGTGCACGCGACCGCCTACAAGGCGCTCGGGATGCTCGGGGTCGGCCGCAGTGCAGTACGCGTCCTTGCCCGCGACGATTCCGGCCGGCTCGACGTCGTCGCGCTCGAGCGCGAACTGGAGGACCTCGGCGGAGCGCCGGCAATCGTGATTGCGAACGCGGGCGAGGTGAACGCCGGAGATTTCGATCCGATCGATGTTGCCGCCGATCTGGCCGAGCGGTACGGCGCCTGGCTCCACGTAGACGGCGCCTTCGGCCTCTTCGCCCGAGTCAGTCCACGGACGGCGGAGCTCGCAGCCGGCGTCGAGCGGGCCGACTCGGTGATCGCAGACGGCCACAAATGGCTGAACGTCCCGTACGACTGCGGCTTCGCCTTCGTTCGGAATCCCGCCGCGCTCGCGCACACCTTCGTCGCAAGCGCCGCGTACCTTCCCGCGGAGGATCCGGCGCGGCCCAACTACGGATTCATGACGCCCGAGACCTCGCGCCGGGCACGCTCGATCGCGGTCTGGGCGACGCTCCGCGCGTACGGGCGGAGCGGCTACCGCGAGCTGGTGGAGCGAAACCTCGACCACGCGCAGCATGTGGCGAAGGCGGTCGACGAGGCTGACGATCTGGAGCGGCTGGCGGAGGTCCCGCTCAACATCGTGCCTTTTCGCTACCACCCGCCCGGGTTCCCCGAAGAAGAGTTGAACGAGCTGAACAGCCGGTTAGGCGAGGCTGTGCTCGCCGACGGGCGCGTCTTCGTCGGGACGACGCAGTACCGCGGCAAGGTCTGCTTCCGACCCGCCTTCGTCAACTGGCGGACGCGGACAGGGGACGTTGACCAGCTCGTCGCCGTCGTCCGTGAGCTCGGCGCGGGCCTCGCAGGAGCTAGAGCCTGAACTCGCCCCGCGCGACCACGACCGCGGAGCCGCCGACCTCGACCCGCTCGATCGCCGCGGTCGAGCCGTGTGCACGTGCGTAAAGCGTGCTCGGCCGCCCGATTTCCTCGCCCTGGGAGATCTCGATCTCTTCCCCCCAGCCGATCCGCCCGTGCCGGGCGAGATGACAGGCGAGGGGGCCCGCCGCCGAGCCGGTGGCCGGATCCTCGGGGACGCCATCGGCAGGAGCGAACATGCGCGTCTTCCAACGCGTGCCAGAGCCGGCGAAGCAGTTCGTCCCGACATAGCCCTGGATCCGAGCAAGCGCCGCATAGTCGGGCTCGAGCGCCGCGACCGCCTCCTCGGAGGGAAGGGCGACGTACACGTGCCTGATTCCCAGGTCGTAGAGCTCGATCGGTAGCTCCGAGCGCTCGATCCGAAGCGCAGCCAGGAGGTCAGTCTCCTGATCGAAGGGCGAGATCTCCGGGATTGGCTGCGACATCCACCCGAAGACGATGCGTGCCCCTTCACGCTCGAGCTCGACCGGGACAATGCCCTTGAGCGTCTCGAGGTTGATCGTGATGAGCTGAAGCGGTCCGGCTAGGACGAAGGCGCTGCCGAGCACGGGATGGCCGGCAAAGGGCATCTCGGCCGCCGGCGTGAAGATCCGGATCTTCACGTGCCCGCCCTGCTCGGGCGGATAGACGAAGACCGTCTCCGAGAAGTTCATCTCCTTCGCGAGCGGCTGCAGCTGCTCGTCGGGGATCTCG
>DATLQD010000086.1:0-12831 GCA_035535315.1 Gaiellaceae bacterium | reverse complement strand
GCGTCCCCCGCGAAACACGCTCCGCCGGCGGTGAGAAAGGAGACGTGGTGCGAGGCGTGGCCGGGCGTGGGGAACGCCTCCAGCTCGAGAACGCGCTCGCCGACCGGCCGCACGCTCGCTTCCGGGACCGGTGCGAGCTCGCCCCAGAGGCGGTCGAAATCCTCGCCGTAAAGCCGCCGGGCGCTCCGCTCGAGACGGCTCGGATCGACGAGATGCGGCGCCCCGATCGCACTGACGTGGACCTGCAGCGACGGATTGCGACGAACCAGCGTTCCCGCGGCACCGGCATGATCGAGGTGGATGTGGGTCAGGACGAGGTGGCGGAGGTCCTCGATCTCGAGCCCGCGTTCTCGCAGAGCCTCCTCGAGTGCTCCGAGGCAGCTCGAGGGGCCGCAGTCGACGAGTGCCGGCTCGTCGCCGGCAAGAAGATACGTCGCGATCACGCGCCGCCGCCCGACGTGGAGCAGGTCGATCAGGTCTGCCATGGGTGAACGATGACCTTCAGGGCGCCGTCGATTCGCTCGGTGAACGTCCGCAGGGCCTCGGCGTACTCCGTGAGGGCGAAGCGGTGCGTGATCAGCTCGCCGAGGCGAATCTTGCCGGCGGCGGCCAGCGCAATCGCTTCGTGCATCTCGCCGGCAGTGGCGCGCACCCCCACGATCTCGAGCTCGTCCAGCACGATCTTCTGCATCGGGACCTGCGCGTCCTCGAGCGGGATGCCGATCACGGCGACGCGGCCGCCCCGGCGGAGCATGTCTGCGCACTGGCCGACGGCGGCAGGGTCGCCAGAACATTCGAGGGCCACCTCCGCTCCCAGGCCCTCCGTCAGCTCGCGGACGCGCTCGACCGGATCTCCCCCGGTGAAGTCGACGATCTCGTTGCCGAGCGCCTCCGCCTTCGCGAGCCGCTCGCCTCTTCCCACCACGATCACGCGACCAGCTCCGAGGGCCCAGGCGCATTCGGCGACGAGCAGGCCCATGACTCCGGGGCCGACCACGACGACGGTGTCGCCCGGGGCGTGCCGGCCGCGCTTCACCGTGTGCAAGGCGATCGCGGTCGGATCGAGCATGGCCGCCTCGTCCCAGCCAAGCGAGTCCGGAATCGGAAAGACGCTCGCAATCGAGTGCACGACGTACTCGGCGTAGGACCCTTGCGTGTAGTGGCCGTACTGACGGTGCACGGCCTCGTTCCCGTAGTTCTCGCAGACGTTGTAGCGACCCTCGACGCACCTGCGGCAAAACCCGCAGCCCGAATGGGAGGTCCCGGCGACCCTCGTGCCCGTTCGCCAGCCGAAACGCTCGGCACCCGGGCCTACCTCGACGACCTCCCCGGCCCACTCGTGCCCCGGCACGAACGGGAACTCCTTCGGCCAGAAGCCCGGGAAGTCGCCCCGGATGATGTGCGGGTCGGTGCCGCAGATGGCGACGGCGTGCACCTTGCAGAGCAGCTCGTTCTCGCCTGGCTCCGGCCGGGGTACGTCCTCGATCGAGAAGCGGTCGGGCTCGTGGACGACGAGCGCCTCCATCACGTCACCGCGACCGGGTCGAGCATCGAACCGGTCGCGCCCCGGATCTTGAGCGGCAGCGCAACGAAGAGGAACTCGTAGACCTCGTCGGCGGCGAGGCCCTCGAGGTCGAGGCTCTCCATGAGGTAGATGCCGAGCTCGATCAGGAGGTGCGTGTGAACCGGCTGCGGGTTCCGCGGCGTGCCCGGGTCGGGTGCGGGCTGCACCTCGTACGTCTCGGTGTCCGATCCCGTCGCGACCACGCGGCGCTCGGCCAGCCAGCGTGCGGCCGAGATGTCCGGCCCTGGCCCGCGGTGCTCGGCCATTCGGTGCTCATCTGGCCAGTGCGACATGTAGCCGGTGCGGACCAGCGCGACGTCGCCCTCGGCGGGCTCCTCGACGCCCTGCGAGCAGCAGATCGCCTCCAGCTCAGCCGCGGTGACAGGCTCGCCCTTCCCGAGGAACTCGACCCCCCTGTGGCGCGGCACGTCGAAGAGGACCCCTCTCGTCCAGATCGGCTCGAACTCCGACGCATCGCCGACCAGCGGCCCGAAGTCGCCGAGGTCGGTCTGCGCGGACCCTCCGTGCCAGCGATCGTCCTCGCCCACGGTCATGTGGGCGTGGGCGTCGATGTGGGCGCCCGAGTGGGTCGACGCGAGGACCAGCTCGCTCATGTAGCCAAGGCGGGCCTCGTTTTCCGGGCCCCACGGCTCCTCCCCGGCCGCCCGAAGCCCCTGCGGCGTTCGATACCCGAGCACCTCGAAGTTCGGATGGCCCGGAAAGAGCGGCATGCCCCGGAAGCGCTCCCGCGCGAGCGAATAGATCCTGCCCTGCCGGACCAGACGGGTCGCGTCGAGCACCTTGCTCAGAGGGACGCTCATGGGCCGACCTTTGGCCTCTGAGCCTGTGGACGGGGTGTGGGGGAACCGGGAGGTTCCACCACGTTGGACTGTAAGAAGGGGGCTCGCGGGGGAAACATGGTTTCCCCCGCGGGAGCGAGCCGGAGGCGAGGGACGGTCACGCAGCGGCCCTCCGGACCGCGTCGACGATCTTCACGTAGCAGCCGCAGCGGCAAAGGTTGCCTGCGAGAGCGAGGCGAATCTCCTCCTCGCTCGGCTGCGGGCTCTCTTCGATCAGCCGCTTCGCAGTCAGGATCATGCCCGGCGTGCAATAGCCGCACTGGAACGCGTGCGCCTCCACGAACCCCCGCTGGACCGGGTCTTCGCCGCCCAGGCCCTCGACGGTCGTCACCTGCCGCCCCTCCGCGAGCGGGGCGAGCAGCAAGCAGGTCGAGATCGGCTCGCCGTCCACGAGCGCCGTGCAGGCACCGCAGACGCCGATACCGCAGGTCGCCCGCACGCTGGTCAGGCCGAGGTCGCGCCGCAGCACCTCGAGCAGCATCTCGTCGGAGCGAGCGTCCACTTCGACACCCTCACCGTTCACGGTGAAGGCGATCCTCACGCGGGCACCTCCCGCAGGCCTGCACGCCGGTCGACTGCGTCCAGCACCGCCTCGGCGCTGATCGGGAGGTCGGTGACGTGGAGACCGAGCGACGCGAGCGCGTTCCCCACCGAAGGCGGCACGGGCGGCAGCGCCGTCTCGCCGAGACCGTGGACGTCCGCGCCGTCGCGCTCGAGGAGGTCATGGGTAAGGGCCACGGGCACGTCCATGAACGAGGGGATCTCGTAGTCGGAGAGATTCGCGTTCGTGACCTGTCCGTCTGCGATATCGACTGCCTCGAACAGCGTCGTCCCGAGACCCATGATCATCGAGCCCTCGTTCTGAAGCTCCGCGCCCGGCCGGTTTACGACCCGGCCCGCGTAGACGGAGGCGTGCAGGCGGACGACCTCGACCTTCCCGGTCTCCTCGTCGACCCGCACCTCGGCAGCGCCGGCGCCCTGGTGCCAGTGGTGGGAGGCGACCCCCTGGCCCGTGTCTGGGTCGAGCCCGCCCGGAATCTCCACCTCGCCGTAGCCACGACGACCGTTTTCCTTCAGGTCTCTGACCGCGTCGACGAGGGCACGGCCCATGATGTAGGTGGAGCGGCTCGAGGTCGTCCGGGTGTCGTACGGGACGAGATCGGTGTCGGGATCGGGAAAGCGAACGTTGGCGACGTCGACCTCGAGCAGTTCCGCCGCCAGCAGCGAGATGGCGCGGCGCGCACCCTGTCCCATCTCCGCAGTCGCGCAGCGGAGCGTGTAGGTGCCGTCGTCGGACGCCTCGATTGCGATTCCGGCCCGGCTCGGTGTCTGCATCCCCTTCATGAGCACGCAGAGACCCTTGCCCTGCCTGCTCTCGCGCCAGCCGATCGCGTCGGCGGCCGTCTCGAGGCACTCCGCGAACCGGACGTCGTGAAGCTCCTCGCCGGTCGCGTACCGATCGCCTTCCTGGAGGAGGTTCTGGAGGCGCAGCTCGAGAGGGTCGGCGCCGAGCCGCTCGGCAAGAATGTCCATCGCCCGCTCGGATGCCCAGACCGTCTGCATCTGTCCATAGCCCCGAAAGGCGCCGTTCGGCGGAAGGTTCGTGTAGACGCAGCGCGACTCGACCGAGACGTGGGGAATCCGGTAGGGCCCAGGAGCAGCGAAGCCCATCTTCTGCGCGACTCCGGGACCACAGTCGGCGTAGGCGCCGGTGTCTGCCCAGCACTCGACCTCCTTCGCGAGGAGCGTCCCGTCGGCGCGAGCACCCAGCCGGACCCGGATCTCTGCCGGATGACGGTTGAGCGTCAGCCATTCCTCGTTTCGCTCGAGGATGGCACGGACGGGACGGCCCGCCTTGCGAGCCAAGCAGGCGACGATCGCTTCGAGACGGACGAACGTCTTCGCCCCGAAAGCACCACCCATGGGAGGACACACGATCCGGATCCGGTCCTCGGCGATGCCGAGGACGCCTGCGAGATCGGAGCGGAGGTTGAAGGGCGTCTGCGTCCCCGTCCAGACCTCCAGCCGCCCGTTCTCCCACTGCGCCACGCTGGCATGCGGCTCCATGTGCGCGTGCTGCGCACCGGCCGTCCTGAAGGTCTCCTCCACAACCACGTCGGCCTCGGCGAAGCCGGCTTCGACGTCGCCTTGACGGAGTCGGAAACGGTGACAGACATTCGTCCCTTGCTGCGGCCGGATCCCGAAGTAGGCGGCATCGTTCTCGGAGACGTTGTGACGGTCGTGAACGAGCGGCGCGTCCTGGCCACATGCCTCGACCGGGTCGAACACGGAGTCGAGCTCCTCGTAGTCGACGTCGATCAGCGCGAGCGCCTCGTCCGCCTCGCGCAGCGTCGCGGCGGCGACAGCGGCGACCGGATCACCCGCGAACCGGGCCCGGTCGCACGCAAGCACGGTCTGATCCTTGATCTGGGCCCCGTACATCCCTAGGTCCGCGACGTCGCCAGGCGTGAGCACGACGATTCCCGCAGGGACAGCGGAGGTGTCGACGCGCTCGATCCGGGCGTGCGGGAACGGCGAGCGCAGGATGCGCGCCTCGAGCATCCCTTCGAGCTCCACGTCCTGGGCGTAGCGGACGGCTCCGGTGACGCGCGGGTCCGTCACGCCGCCTCCGCCTGCACAAGGTCCTCGAGCGCTCGCCGTACCTCCACGCGGATCACGCGACGGCGGTAGTCCGCTGAGCCGCGAACGTCGGCGAGCGGGTCGACCGCCTGCGCGTAGCGCTCCGCGATCTCGCTCCCGAGAGCAGCGTCGAGCTCCTCCCCGTCCGCGAGCCCACAGATCTCGGGGAACCACTGCGGACGGGATGCGACCGCGCCTACGACCACGCGGAGCGAGCCGCCGCGGAGGGCGGCAGCGACGCCGACGCAGGGGCGATCCTCGTGCGAGCGGCTGCGGAACTTCCGGTACGTCGACCGCCCTTCACGCGGGACGTGAACGCCGACGATCAGCTCGTCGCCCCGCAGCGAGGTCTCGTAGTGGCCCGTGATCAGCTCCTCGAGCGGGATCTCGCGCTCGCCGTCCCGGCTCCGAACGAGGGCGCGCGCCTCGAGCGCGGTCAGCATTGCCGGCGGGTCGGAGGCGTAGTCAGCGTCCGCAAGAACGCCGCCAACGGTTGCCTGGTTCCGGACACGCGCACTCGCCACGAGCGCGAACGTGCGCGCGAGCCCGGGCCAGCCCTCCAGCACCACGGGCGCGCGCTCGACCGCCCGATGCGTCTCCATGGCGCCGAGGCGCAGCTCGCCGTTCGCCTCGATTCCTCTCAGCTCCGGGACCGCGCGCAAGCTGAGAAACCGTTGTGGCGCCAGAAAACGCTGGTTCAGGAGAATGGCGAGGAACGTTCCGCCGGCCACGATCGTCGCCTCCTCGCCGTACTCGGCCTTCAGCGCGAGCGCCTCCGTGAGCGTCTCGGGAGCGAGCCACTCGGGAGCGGACTCAAACACCGGCAAGCGCCTCCTCGTAGAACGGTCGGGCGAGCTCTCGGGCTCGTTCGATCCGGATCCGGTCGAAGCTCCAACGGTGCTTCTCCCGCGCCCAGTCCTCATCGCAGCGACCCTCGCGCACCCACTTCTGGGCCACGTCCTGGTTCGTCTCGAGCCAGGAGATGGAGTCGGCCGCCTGCAGGACGTCGGCCTCGTGCCAGCCACCGAACTCGTGGTCGAGGATCAGGCGGCGCACGTCGGCCACGAGCGCGGCGTCCGCCCCCTCCTCCCGGACCCAGTCGCCAACGATCTGAGCCGAGCGCTCGGCATGGGCCCGGTTGTACGCCTCGTCGTCCGGCCGCTGCGTCGCCATGTCGAGCTGCGGGCCTCCAGGAAAATGCCGCTCCATGTCGTGGGTGAGCGCCGCAACCCGGAGGGCTTCGCTCGCGTCCGGCTCGAGCTCCACCACCCAGTCGCGCGTCCGCACCAGGTGGTGCGCGTTCCAGTACGGCGCGATCCAGTCGAGAGTGCGCTCCTCGAGCGTCACAGGGTCGTCACCGGCCTCGACTGGAGCAGGTGGATCTCGCCGCCGGCGAGGGCCCACTCAACGTCCTGCGGCCCGCCAAAGTGCGTCTCGAGGAGCCGCCCCAGGTCGGCCAGCCGCACGATCTCGGCCGGATCCAGCACACCGCCCGAGACGAGCTGCTCTCGCTTCACTTCGCCCTGGCGGTCCAGGACGTAATGGTCGGGTGTGACCTCGCCGGAGACGACCTGCTCGCCGAGCCCAAAGACGGCCTCCAGCACCATCCGGTCGCGGCGACGCTGGACCGGATCGACCGTGAAGAGTACGCCCGACTTATCCGGCTCGACCATGCGCTGCACGACCACCGCCATGCCGAGGTCGTCGAGCGACCCCTTCCGCGCCCGGTAGTAGAGCGCCCGCTCGCTGAAGAAGGAGGCCCAGCAATCGACGACGCGCGCGGCCACGTCGTCCGCGCCGCGGACGTGCAGGTAGGTCTCCTGCTGGCCGGCGAAGCTCGCCGCTTCGGAGTCCTCCGCGCAGGCCGAGGAGCGGACGGCGACGTCGCCGCCCACCCGCTCGTAGGCGGCGGCTAGCTCGCCCCGCGGCGGCTCGGCTGCAAGCACGAGCTGCTGTGCCGACGCATGATCTTCCGCGCGAGCGAGCTCGCGGAGCCGCTCGGCGTCGACGGACTCCTCGAGGACGCCGGCGCAGACGACGAAGCCTGTCGGCACCGGCAGGCCGGCGGCCGTCATCGCCGCGAGGCTCGCTCCCTTCCCGCCACACATACGCACGTCTATGGCCCGCTCGTGGTCGAACCACAGGATAGGACCGTCAGTCATCGAGGATCGCGACCGCGCGCACTGGAGCCGCCGTAGTCCCCATCCACTTGACCGGGAAGACGGAGAGCTTGAAGCCGTGAGGAGGAAGCTGATCGAGGTTTTGCAGGTTCTCGAGGTGCCAGTAGTCCTCCTCGTTCATGACCAGGTGTGCCTCCCAGAACTGCTTGCGCTCGAACATCGCCCAGACCGGCGGATCGAACGTGATCGCGTCGATTCCCATCAGGCGCACGCCCTGCGCGATCAGATGCCGCGTCGCCTCGGCGGTCATCCCGCAGTGGTCGGTCCGGTAGCGCTCCTCGGTGTTGTACGCGCTCGCTCCCGTCTGGATCAGGACGATGTCGCGCTCCTTCAACGTGTAGCCGATCGTCGCGAGGGCCTCATCGATTTCCGCGGCGCTGATCCCGGCCCCGGATTCCTTGTGCCGGAAGTCGAGGACGACGCCGTCGGAGAAGCAGTAGTCGAGGGGGATCCCTTCGACCCCCGGGGCTTCAGGGCCGCGGATGTGCTTGACCGCGTCGAGGTGCGTCCCCACGTGGTCGTTCTGGGTCACGAGGTAGCTCGCGGTCAGCGACGTGGCGCCGTACTCCGCTGCGCCGATCCGTTCGGCGAACTCCGTCCAGCTCTCGTAGAGGAGCAGCGTCGGGGGCGGGACGCGCGGGAAGGTCAGCATGTCGCGGTGAACCGGCATGGAAAGGTCGACGAGCCGACTCACGACCCTGCCTCCATGAGCTCGCGGAAGCCTTCGAAGTGCTCGCGGGAAGCGGTCGCCGCGGCTTCGGGGGAGCCACTCCGGATTGCCTCCAGGATCGGCACGTGCCATTCGGCGAGCAACTCCGGATCGATATGTGTCTTCACGAGCGTCACCGTCGTCCGCGTCTCGATGTGAAGGCTGCTCCAGACGTCGAGCAGGACCCGGTTGCCGGCCGCTGCGACGATCGTCCGGTGGAACGCGACATCGTGTGCGACCTGGCGTCGCAGCTCTCCGGCCCAGGCCGCCTCCCGCATCGCCTCGAGCTCGGCCTCGAGCTCCTCGACGTTTCCGTCCATGCGGCCGGCTGCCTCGGACGCGGCCAGCTCCTCGAGCGCTGCTCGCACCGGGTACGCCTCGGCCAGCTCGAGCGCCGAGACGGTCCGGACGCGGGCGCCACGAAAGGGCTCCGTCTCGACGAACCTCAGGGCGGCAAGCTCGCGCAGCGCCTCCCGCACGGGCGCCTGGCTCGTGCCGAGCTCGTGCGCGATCCGGGTCTCGACGAGGCGGTCGCCCGGCTCGTACTCGCCCTCGAGGATGCGCTCGAGGAGCACATCCTTGACCTGCTCGCGGAGAACCGTCCGCGCGACGGTCACGCCAGGATCTCGACGACTCCGGTGGCTCCGTTGACCCGCACGCGATCCCCCGTCTTGATCCGCTCCGTCGCGTTGGACGTCCCGACGACGGCCGGAATCCCGAACTCGCGGGCGACCACGGCCGGGTGCGAGACGGCGCCGCCGGCGTCGGTCACCAGGCCCGCGATCTTCGTGAAGAGCACCACCCAGGCCGGATTCGTCATCTGGCAGATGAGGATCTCGCCCTTCTGCACCTGGTCGAAGTCGTCCAGCGAGCCGACGTAGCGCGCCGTCCCCTCCGCGATCCCGGGCGACGCAGCGAGCCCCTGGAGGTCGCCTGTCGTCTTTGGAGCCTCGCGGTAGAACTTCTCCGGGAAGCCCCAGAGGGCGTTGTACGGGAAGTCGAGAGCCGTCTGTGTCGCCGTCCCGACCCATTCCCGCGGCCTGATGGTGTAGGCGTGCTCGTGCTCGTCACGGCGATCCGAGACGAGCGAGCGGGCGTCGATTGAGTCGGGGTTCGCCATGAAGACCCGAAGCTCGTTGTACTTGAGGTAGATCACGTCTTCCGGGTCGTCGAGGAGACCCGATTCGACCAGCTTGCGACCGATTGCCACCGCGATGATCCGCAGGCGCGCGTTCGTTCCCTGGTCGATGTAGAAATGGTGGTCGGGCGTAAGTGGGTTCATGCGGAGCGAGAGGTCGAGCGCTGCCTGGAGCCGCTCCCTGTCCTCGCCCTCGACACCGTCCATGAGCTCAGCGACCGCCGCCTCGAGATCCTCCTTGACGGCCGCGATCGTGGCCGGGTAGTCGTAGTCGGTCTCGACGTAGCCGCGCAGCGCCTCGATCGTCGGCGTCTTGGTCTCCTTCCACGTCGGGAAAGCGAACTCGTGCGACCAGATGGCGTGGTAGCCGAACTCCTGCTGGTAGGGCTCGACCCGCTCCGTGAGGAACTGCCGCCCTCGCTCGGAGCCTTCGAGCGCGCCCAACACGTCCTTCGCGGTCTCGCCCCGGTGCCGGAAGGCGTCGTCGAGCTCCTTGTCCCCCTTGATCTCCTCCTTCATCTGCCACAGCCCTTCGATCGAGTCCCAGTTGCGGTCGTCGATCGAGCTCTGAAGCCGCCCGCCGAGATTCGGATCCACCTCGCCCTTGATCTCGCCGATCGTCGCGTTCAGCCCGACCGTCGAGGAGAACTGCGCGAAGTTGAGCATCCAGTGGATCTTCCAGTGGCGGTCGTGAATGTCGATCGCATCCTCGAGCAGGACGGCGACCTCGACGAGGCTCGCTCCCTCCATGTCGTAGCCGTCGAGATACTCGAAGTTACGCTCGATCTCGGGGCGCAACCGGTCGCGCCACCAGTCGAGGAAGTTCTCCGCGTAGTGCGGGAGTGCCCAGCCGAGGTAGGCGCCGATCTTCTCGGCATGAGCAGGGTCGCGCGGGACGCGTGGGACGTAACGGCTGTTGTACTCGGTCGCCTCGGCGTGGATGCTCGCGTCTGCCGGCACGGCGGCCGTGTAGAGGTAGCCGTTGATCGACTTCGCGATCCAGTCGCATGCGAAGGGCGTCCCGAAGCGGCGGAACATATGGTCGCAGGTGAGCCACCAGCCGCCGATGTCGAAGAACAGGGGCGAGAGAGGGTTGGGGCAGTGGAGGTCGTCGAAGATCCAGAAGAGCTCCTTCTCTCCCTCGTCCCACTCGATCGGAAAGTCATCGTCCCCGTGGAAGCTCCCGAGGATCTCCTCGCTGGCCACCGCCATGTCTGCGCCCCTTTCTCGTCCGCGCCCGCGCCGGGCGGCGCCATCATCGATGATCGATGATGCGGGGGTCAAGCCCTTACTTCGCGGTCAAGCCACCGTCGACCGGGAACACCGCCCCGGTCACCCACGACGAGTCGGCAGAAGCGAGGTACGCGACCGCGCCCGCCACGTCCTCTGCCTCGCCGAGACGCCCCAGCGGGTGCATCCCCTCGAATTCGCTCCGCTGTTCGTCGAACCGTGGTCGATCGGTGTGGGCGAGCGGCGTCACGACGATGGCCGGGCAGACGCAGTTGCATCTGATGCCGCGCTCGGCGTACTCGACGGCGATCGCCCGCGTCAGCGCGACCACGCCGCCCTTGGCGGCTGTGTAGGCAGCGACCCCTGATGCTGACACCAGGGCGAGGGTCGAGCTGATGTTCACGATGCTCCGGTCGCCCGTCTCCTCCAGCATGAGGCGAAGCGCAGCCCGGGACACGAGGAAGGGCCCGTCGAGGTTCACCGCCACCTGTTCGCGCCACCGTTCGAGCGTGAGCTCGTGTACAAGCACGTTCCGCCGGATCGAGCCTGCGTTGTTGACCAGGACGTCGAGCCCGCCAAGCTCCTCCGCCGCCTGAGTCACCATCCGGTCGGCGTCGGCTTCGACGGAGATGTCACCGGCCACGGCGACGGCACGCCCGCCCGCCGACGCGATCGCCCCGACCGTCTCCGCCAGCGGCGCCTCGCGCCTGCCGCTCGCCGCGACAGCGGCGCCTTCCTCCGCCAGGCGGCAGGCGACGGCGCGACCGATACCGCTCCCCCCGCCGGTGACCAGCGCCCGCCGTCCGTCCAATCGTCGCATCGCCGGGGAAAGTATCGTGCCCGCCGTGCGCATCGAGAACTCGTTCGAGGTGCCGGCCGGCGTCGACGAGGTGTGGGCACTGCTCATGGACGTACCCCGAGTCGTGCCCTGCATGCCCGGCGCCGAGTTGATCGAGACGGTGGACGACTCCACGTGGAAGACGAAGATGAGCGTCAAGCTGGGCCCGATGACGCTCGGCTTCACAGCCGTCGTGAAGCGGGAGGAAGCGGACGAGACGGCGCGGCGAGTACGCCTGTCCGCGAAGGCGCGCGAGCAGCGAGGGCGAGGCGGGGCCGGGGCGATCGTCGAGTCGACACTAATCGAGCTCGGGACGGGGACGCGAGTCTCGGTCGTCACCGACCTGACCCTCTCGGGCGCGGTCGCCCAGTACGGCGGCCCTGTAGTCAAGGACGTCTCTGGGCAGCTCGTCTTCCGCTTCGCCGACTGCCTCCGCGAGCAGCTGGAGAGCGCCTCGGCCCACGATGCGGGCGCAGCACCAACGTCGGCCACACCCTCCTCGGTCTCCGGCCTCGGCCTGCTGTTCCGTGCCGTCGGGCGCACGATCGGCGGAGTCCTCGGGCGGCTTACCAAGCGCCGCCCGGGGGCCTAGCACGGCACATTCGCGGCGCGGTAGCCTTGCCACTCGCGACCGAGGAGGCTCGATGCTCAGCTTTGGCGTAACCGTCCTGCCGGACCCGCCCTACACGCGCTTTCTCGAGCTGATGAAACTCGCCGAGCAGCACGGATTCGAGTACGGATGGACCTACGACTCCCCCATCCTCTGGCACGAGGCCTACCCGCTCATGACGCTGGCCGTCGCCCAGACGTCGAAGCTCAAGTTCGGGCACTGCGTCACGAACCCGGGGACACGTGAGCCGACCGTGACCGCCTCCACGTACGCAACGCTGCACCAGATCTCGAACGGGCGCATGATCATGGGCATCGGCCGCGGAGACTCGGCACGCCGGGTGATCGGCTACAAGCCGGTCAAGATGGACGAGTTCGAGCGCTCCCTCGTGATGATGAAAGACCTGATGAACGGCCGGCCGGTCAAGTGGAACGGCAAGGAGCTCGAGCTCGCATGGGCGAAGGATCAGCCGGACATAGAGATGTTCGTGGCGGCCTACGGACCGCGCGCGCTCGGGGTGGCGGGCCGGGTCGGCGACGGCGTCATCATCCAGCTGGCCGACCCCCACATCATCCAGTGGATCATGGAGACGGCCCGCAAGGCGGCCGAGGAAGCCGGTCGGGACCCCGCGGCGCTCAAGTGCCACGTCTGCGCCCCGAGCTACATCGGCGAGGACATGGCGAGGGCGCGTGACCAGGTTCGCTGGTTCCCGGCGATGGTCTCGAACCACGTCATGGACCTGATCGAGCGCTACGGCGAGGATTCGGAGATTCCGAAGGACCTCACGGACTTCGTCAAGGCGCGGAAGTTCTACGACTACAAAGACCATTCCCGCGTCGGGGCTGCGCACGGCGAGTTCGTCACGGACGAGATCGTCGACCGCTTCTGCGTGCTCGGCAATGTCGCAGACGCAACGAAGAAGCTCAAGGAGCTCGAGTCGATCGGCGTCGACCAGTTCAACGTCTACCTCATGACCCACGGACAGGAGGAGACGCTCAAGATCTACGGCGCCGAGATCATTCCGCAGTTCAGCAGCGTCGCAGCCTGAGCTGGCGCAGCTAG
>DATLQD010000085.1:0-20276 GCA_035535315.1 Gaiellaceae bacterium | reverse complement strand
CACGGCCGGCAAGATGCGCCGCTACCGCATCAAGATCTTTCCGGGCGATCGGGTCAAGGTCGAGCTGAGCCCGTACGACCTGAGCCGCGGACGCATCGTCTACCGGCATCGCTAGCGCGGGCCGGCCGGCGGAGACGTTGGTGCCCCTCCGGCCGAACCTCGTCGCTACCCGTTCGACGCGCCCGGCGTCGGGGTCCCAGTGACGCTGAAATCGGCAGCGTTGTTGTTCGTATCCCCGCTTGCACCGTTTCGCCCGGCGCTGCTTCCGCACGGGTGTGTCATTGAAGGTGGCAAGACACGAGCCGTCCTGTGACGGAGGCGGAACCCATCTATGGTCTCGGCCGCATGGCCGAGTCGATTCTCATTCCCGGCCGCTACAACGGCCCTCCGGGATCCGCGAACGGCGGCTATACCTGCGGCCTCGTTGCCGCACACGTGGAAGGGGACGCTGAGGTGACACTCCGTCTCCCCCCACCACTCAACACCCCTTTGGCCCTCATCCGGGACGGCGACCGAGTCGAGCTTCGAGACGGCGACCGGCTCGTTGCGGAGGCAGAGCCTGTCCGACTCGACTTCGACGTGCCCGAACCTGTCTCGCTGCCCGAGGCCGACCTGGCTGCGCGCGATTTCGCGGGCTTTCTCCACCACGCTTACTCAACGTGTTTCGTCTGCGGCCCGGACCGGAGGGACGGGCTTGCCATCTACCCCGGTCCGGTCGCGGGACGGGACGGGCTCGTCGCCGCCCCCTGGGTGCCCGGCGGCGAGGTGCCCCCGGAGCTCGTCTGGGCGGCTCTCGACTGCCCATCTGGTTGGGCAGTCGACGACTTCCAGCGCGAAGGAATCCTCCTCGGGAGGCTCGCGGCTCGCATCGTCGAGCTGCCACGTGCCGGCGAGCCGCATGTCGCGATCGGCTGGCGGCGCGCGATCGAGGGTCGCAAGCGCCTGGCCGGCTCCGCTCTGCACACGGCGGGCGGCGACCTGCTCGCCTTCGCAGCCTCGACGTGGATCGAGCTCCGCGGCTAGCTAGAAGGGATTCGCGGAACGTCGCTCGTTAATGCGCGTGCTCGGCCGGCAGGCCGAAGCGCTCGGCCGTCTCGCCCTCGAAGTCGAATTCGATCACGACAGCGGGTTCCTCGCCCGCGACCCACGCGTCGTGACCCGGCTCCAGCGCGATCACTGCTGGGGCTTCATGCTCGAAGGTGCAGCCATCGGCGTAGCTCCCCTCGATCCGACCGCGAGCGAGGAACCCGACGTGGGCGTGCATGCAGAGGTCCGTGTCAACTTCCGCCTTCATGTCCTTCGACCAGCGAAATCCGGCGGGGTAGACGACGCGCTTCACTCGACCGCTGCCCGCAGGCACAACGTCGACCGTGGCGCCGCCTACTTCGCGGTGCTCGGCTCCGTCGATCGGTGCGGTCAGCGGATCCACGACGGCAGCCTAATCGAGGAGCTTCGAAAGCTCCAGCTGCACGGCTGTGCGGCGAAATCCGAGCGAGTCGTTCAGGGCGAGCATGCCGGCATTCTCGAAATCTGTACCGGTGACGATCCGGTCCACGCCTCGCTCAGCGGCGAAACGCATGGACGCGAGCTTGCTCGCGCGCGCGAGCCCACGGCGGCGCAACTCGGGCAACGTCCCTGTCACCTCGACCTCCGCGAAGCTCCCGGCAACGAGGAGCCAGGATGCGGCCACGGCGCGCCCTTCGACGAGGGTGACGACGCTCGTCTCGCCGTCGAGGTGCGGGTTCCGCCACATCTCGGCTTCCCACTCCTCGAAGCTCGAACCGGTCCACGGCTCGTCGGTCGGCATCCCCGCTTCCACCGTCAGAAAAAGCTCGTACAGCTCGTGCACCCGATCGCGAAGCTCCACGAGCCGGAGGATCTCGGCTCCGGCAGGGGGAGATGAATGCAGAAGATCGACCGTGCGAAGGTCGATGTCGAAGAGCTGCTCCTGTCGTGCCGTCGTGAAGCCTCGCGCAGCCGCGAACCGCTCGCCGCGGGACCGTGGAAAGGCATATGTGGTCACCTTCCGCGCGCCGCAGGCGCGCAGGTGGGCCTCCGACTGGTCGAACAGCTTGCGACCGATGCCCTCGCCTCCCCGTTCCGGCCGGACAACGACCCACATTTCCGCGACACCCGCACTCGCGACTTGCCAGGTCAAGCCGGCAGCGGCCCAGCCCACGACTTCGTCGCCGTCGACCGCGACGAGCCAGTTCGCCCGTGCTCGCTCCGGCTGGTTCTCGTACTCGTGCAGCACACTCGCCGCCGTCCAAAGCCAATGCGGATTGGCCACGCGAGCAAGCACCGCGACCATGGGGGCATCCCTTGGAGTAAACGGCCGGATCACGCGAAGCGTCCAGGCCGGTGCTCCGGGGTCGGCGACCCCTCCGCAAGCCGCTTGCAGGCGGCCGGAATGGTCATCATCCCAATCGACGAGAATGCTGAAGCGATCTCGAGGCCCTCGAGCTCGGTCACCGGACCGACGACCGGAAGCCCGTCGGGACTCATTGCACGCCGCCCCGACCAGGCGGCGACGACCGGGACGTTGCGCAGGTGAGGCGAGACCCGGGTTGCGCGCTCGGCGAGGCGGCGGACCGTGTCGGCGCCCTCCGCCTCCTCCGTCAACGACCGCCCCAGTGAAGTCCCGATCAAGCACTGGCCGGCCGAGCGCCCGCCAAGGAGGAGCGAGACGATGCTCGGCTCTTCGGCCTCTCCAGCTGCCACCTGCGCCAGCGTGGGCTCCGCGACAAGCGTGCCCATCTCTTCCTGCACCGGCCAAACCGCCTGTTCGATCGAGTACGGGGGCGGCCGGACGACGGGAGCCGTCTCCATCAGCCAACCTCGCGAAGACGAGATCGGGAGATCGATTCCTGCCGTGCGGAGGAGAAACCTCGTTCGCGGGCCGCTCGCAACGACGATGCGGTCACAGCGGAGAATGCCTGCGTCCGTGACAAGGCCCGCAACCCGATTCAAGTCGACGAGGATCCGTTTTGCCTCGCATCCGAGACGAAGCACGACCCCGGCAGACCGCGCGGCCTCGGCCATTGCACTCGTGGCGCCCATCGCGTCGAGCACGTATCCGCCCTCGACGACGTACCCACCGGCGAGGTCGTCCGCGAACCAGTCGTCCTCGCGAAGATCAACCTCCTCGCCGCAAACGGACTGCGCATAGGCTCGGGCGTGTGGAAGCTCGCTCTGTTCGACGGCGAGGACGAGCTGGGGGCGCGGCCCGAAATCGAACGGTACCGGTCCATTGTCCTGCAGCTCGGCGTAGATCGCCGCGGACTCCTCCAGGTGCTCGTTGATCCAAGCCGCCGGCTGCCGGAAGAGAAAGCCTCCGTTTCGCCCCGACGCGCCGGCCCCGATTCCACCGCGCTCGACGAGAACGACTCGGTCTCCGCGCTCAGCGGCGTACCGCGCCACGGCGAGGCCGGCGAGCCCTCCGCCGACGACGACTGTTTCCCGGGTCAGCTCGGGGTGTAGTCGTCCGACGGGCCGCGTCTACGCCAGAACATGACCGCCCCGACCGCGGCACCGACCCCGGCCAGGATCGCCGCGACGCTCGGCCGCCGCGAGCCGGCCTTCTTCCCGGGAGCGGCTGCCTTCGCCTTCGACTTCAGCATCTCCTTGGCTATGGGCTTCGCGCCGGTATAGACCAGCCAGCCGATCATCGCTTTTCGCTTGTTCATCTCGCCTCCCTTTCGATCCGGCGAGTTTAGATGGTTGATCAGCAATCACCGCACCCGCTAACCGTGCAGTGGCGATTGGCCGGGCGTATCTAGCTAGGAAGGCTCCGCCGGCCGGCGTGCCGCACGGCGGGCCGCCGCGTGGTTAGCGGGCCGCTCGCCGGTCAGCGGGAGCACGGTCTCAGAATGGCGCCGAAGGGCCCGTCTCGCCATCCCCCATTTGTGACTCGCGGACGTGCGTAAGCGGGGTACGCCCCTACGCGCTCGCCTTGGCGCGCTTCTTGTTCGGAAGGTGGATCGCCCGGCCGAGCGCGACGAGCCCGGCTTCCTTGATCGCCTCCGACAGTGTCGGGTGCGCCGCCATGCCGTCGGCGATCGTCTCCACGGTCGCTTCTGCATCGAGCGCGACTACCCCGGCTTCGACGAGATCGGTCACGTGCGGTCCGACCATGACGAGCCCGAGGAACTCGCCGTAGCGCGTCTCGTGGATCGACTTCACCCAGCCGACGGTCTCGTTCTGCATCATTGCGCGGCCGTTTGCAGCCCACGGGAACATGCCGACCGCGACGTCATCTCCATGCTGTTCTCGTGCCTCCTGCTCGGTGAGCCCAACGGCGGCGACCTCGGGGTCCGTGTAGATGGGCCGTGGGACGCCGCGGTTGTCGACCGTCGCTTCGTGGCCCATCGCGTTCTCCGCTGCGACTTCGCCCTCGCGGAACGCCGTATGGGCGAGCTGCCAGTACCCGGCGCAGTCTCCGACCGCATAGATGCTTGCGACCGTGGTCCGGCGGTGCTCGTCTGCGGCAATGCCCCCCTTGGGGTCGAACTCGATCCCGGCGGCCTCGAGCCCGATGTCGGCCACCAGCGGGCCGCGACCCGTGGCGACCAACATGAGGTCGGCCTCCACGGTCTGGCCGTCGCCGTAGTGCACGACCAGGCCGTCGCCCTGCTCCTCGACCTTCGTGCACTGCGACTCGAGATGGACTTCGATGCCGCGCTTCTTGAACTGCTTCAGGAGCTCCTTCTGGGCATCCGCATCTTCAGCCGGGATCAGCGCAGGCAGCATCTCGACGATCGTCACCTCGCTTCCGAACCGACGCAGGATCGACGCAAACTCGCAGCCGATGATGCCGCCGCCCAGAATCACGAGCCGCTTCGGCACCTCGGTCTGGGAGAGAAGGCCCGTCGAGTCCACGCAGCGGGCCGAGTCGATCCCTTCGATCGGTGGGCGTAGAGGGAAGGAGCCGGTCGCGACGACGGCGCTCTTGAAGCTCACGTCCTCTCCACCCTCGACCGCGATCGTGCTCGAATCCTTGAAGCGGCCCGTGCCCCGCATCCACTCCACGCCGTTGGCCTTGAAGAGCCCGGCGACACCGCCCGTCAGCTGCTTGACGATGGCATCCTTCCACTCGTTCGCTTTCGCAAAGTCGAGCTCCGGGGCGCCGACGTTCACACCGAGCTTGGCGAAGGTTTCCTCCGCCTCCTTGATCGCGAACGCGGTTTGCACCCACGCCTTGGTCGGGATGCAGCCGACCCGCAGACAAGTACCCCCGAGCTCAGCTTCCTTCTCGATGCAGACGGTCTTCGCGCCCAGTTGTGCGGCGCGGATCGCGGCCGTGTATCCGCCCGGCCCTCCGCCGAGGACGGCGACGTCACAGTCCATTTTCCCGGCCTTTCCTCGCTTACGCAGTTACGGCGACGATCCTATCTCCGCCGGCGTGGGCGACGCCGAGACGGAGCTGCGGGTACCGACTAGTGCGACCGCGGAAGCGAGAAGGACGCCGGTCGCGGCGACGAAGGATGACGTCTTGCGGCGTCGAGATCCGGTTGGCTGCCTTGAGAGCCGCAGCGGCCAGGACGGTCGTCCCGGCCCGTCAAAGTGCGATTAGCAGGCACGCGCCTTGGGCGGCAGGCGCGTCATCACGGAGAAGCTGGTGCATGGGCGCCTTCAAGGTTCGTCATACCCCCCGGACGGGTGAATTCGTTGGGGACGGAAGCGGGAAAACTCGAGGGCGGCTCGTTAGCCGCCCTCGCGTGACCCGGGGGAATCCGGTCACGACAGGTTTCGGCCGGCCAGGATGCCCGACCCATCCCTCGTGCGAGGGACGCGGCTGTCAACATCAGCCGAGGCCGGCTGCTAGACGTCTTGCGTGAGCTGGATGCGGTTACCGTCGGGGTCGAAGACGTCGAGGATGCGGATAGCCCCGGGTATCTCGAGCACAACTCCCACGTTCACCCCGGCCTCGCGGAGCCGCGCCGCCTCAGCTTTCACGTCGTCCACCTCAATCGCCAGCGCAGTGTCGGTGTCCGGCTTTGCCACTTCGCTCTCGGCGATGTGAACCTCGACTCCATCGCGGCCAAGCCGCATCCACCGGTCCTTCTCGTCCCGGTAGAGCTCCTGGAAGCCGAGAGTGTCGACGTAGAAGCGCTCCGCGCGGTCGAGATCCTTCACGCGGTACCAGATCTGCATCTAGAGCATGAGGCCGGGTTCTTCGAGGAACGCCTTGACGGTCCCGAGGAACTCCGACGCGGTGGCGCCGTCCACCGAGCGGTGATCGCAGGAGAGTGTGAGCTCCATCACCGGCCGCGCCACCAGCTCGCCGTCCTCGACCACGGGGCGCTCCTGAATCGCGCCGACAGCCAGGATCCCGGCCTGCGGTGGGTTTAGCACCGCGACGAACCGGTCGACCCCGTACATGCCCAGGTTCGAGATCGTGAAGGTGCCGTCCTCGAGGTCGCCCTGCGTGAGCTTGCCTGCGCGCGTGCGCTCGACGAGATCGACGCGCGCCGCGGCGAGTTCGGCGATCGACTTGCGCTCGCAGTTTCGAATCACCGGCACGACGAGGCCGTGCGGGACTGCGACCGCGATCCCGATGTTCGCGGTCGGGAAGATGTGCACCTCGGTGCCGGCGAAGTGGGCGTTCATGTCGCGGTGGCGCAGGAGCGCCATCGCGCAGGCCTTCGTGAGGACGTCCGAGAAGGTCGGCCGCGTCGCGCCCTCCTGTGTGCGCTCGAGGAGCAGCTCTCGGAGGCGCATGGCCGCGCGCATGTCGACCGTCATCGCAATCTGGAAGTGCGGCGTCTCCCAGGCCTCGGTCATCCGCCGGGCGATCGTTTTCCGCATGCTCGAGAGCTGCACGACCTCAACCTCGTCGCTCGCCGGCGCCTCGGCTGCCCAACCTGGCTGGGCGGCAGCGCGCTCGACGTCCTCGGCGACGATGCGGCCCTCCGGACCGGTTCCCTTGAGACTGGAGAGCTCGAGCCCGCGCTCCTTGGCGAGCCGCCGGGCCAGCGGCGAGGCCTTCACCCGCCGTCCAGAAACCTCCGGTTGCTCGACGCGTTCAGCCTGCTTCGCCTGCTCGGGCTTGCCATCGGAGTCAGCGCGCGCCTCGCGTCCCTCTTCGCGCTCGCCCTCGCGCTTCGGCGCCGGATCGCCCTCTTCCTTCGGCTCGTCGTCCGAAACCTCGCGAGCCGTCCCATCCCCGTCCGACCCGCCTTCCTCCGACGAATCGTCAGTTTCGGAGGAGATTTCCTCGCCTTCTTCGCCGATCACGGCAACCGGTTTCCCGACCTCGATCTCCTCGCCTTCGCCTGCGAGGATCTTCAAGACGACCCCGGAGGCGTCGGATTCCACCTCCTGGGTGACTTTCTCCGTGTCGAGCTCGTAGAGCGGCTCGCCCTTCTCGACCTTGTCACCCTCCGCCTTCAGCCAGCGAACGATCGTGCCGGACTCCATGCCCTGGCCGAGCCGCGGGAGCGTGACCTGGTTGGCCACGACTCAGCCGCGCTCCACCGTGCGAAGAATCGCCTCGAGCACGTCCGCCTTGTGCGGAATGACGAACTCCTCCATCACGGGCGCGAACGGAATCGGCGTGAACTTGGCGCCGACGCGCTCGACCGGGGCGTCGAGGTAGTCGAAGCACTGCTCCTGGACGACGGCGGCCAGCTCAGCTCCCCAGCCCATGCGGACGACTGCCTCGTGGGCGACTACACAGCGGCTGGTCTTGTTGACGGAGGCGACCACCGTCTCCTCGTCGAGCGGCTGGAGCGTGCGCGGGTCGACCACCTCGACCGAGATGCCTTGCTCTTCCGCCTCGTCGGCGGCGGCCAGCGACTCGTGGACGAGCCGGCCCGTGGCGACGACCGTGACGTCCTCGCCCTCACGGTGAATTCGCGCCTTCCCGAGCTCGATCGGCTCGATCTCATCGGGCACCTCTCCCTTGATCGGATAGAGGGTCCGGTGCTCGAAGAACATGACCGGGTTCTCGTCGTAAATCGAGGACCAGAGGAGTCCCTTCGCATCCGCTGGGGTCGACGGGAAGACCACCTTCAGGCCCGGCACGTGGACGAACCACGCCTCGAGCTGCTGCGCGTGCTGTGCGCCCGGTGACCACCCGGCGCCGCCCTGAGTTCGAACAGTCAGCGGCACGGAGAGCTGGCCGCCGGACATGTATCGGTGCTTGGCCGCCTGGCTCACGAGCTGCTCCATCGCGAGCGTCGTGAAGTCCTGGTACATGATCTCGACGATCGGGCGCATGCCCTGCATGGCGGCGCCGATGCCCGCGCCGACGATGGCCATCTCCGAGATCGGCGTGTTCCGCACGCGGTCCGGCCCAAACTCCTCGAGCATCCCCTGGGTGACACCCATGGACCCGCCCATCTCCGCGATGTCCTCACCCATGATGAAGACGTCGTCGTCACGGCGCATCGCCTCGCTCATCGAGTCGCGGATCGCCTCGCGGTAGGTGGTCTCGGGCATCAGCTTTGGGCGCTACGCGTAGACATTTTTGAGGGCGTCTTCCGGTTTTGGATCCGTCCCGGCCTTGGCGAACTCGACAGAGCCCTCGACGAGCTCGGTGACCTCCCGGTCGAGCTCGTCCCAGTCCTCATCGGAGATCCCCAGCTTCTCCCGGAGCTTCGGGAGCGGGTCCTGCTTGGCCCGGACCTCGCGCACCTCCTCCTTCGGCCGGTAGACCTGCGGGTCGCCGACATAGTGGCCCGTGAGGCGAAACGTCTCGCAGAGGAGGAAAACCGGTCCTTTGCCCTCACGCGCGTGCTCGAGAGCCTTCTTCGTCGCCCTGTAGACCGCCTCGACGTCCTGGCCGTGGACCTTTATCGAGGTCATTCCGAAAGCCACTGCACGCTGTTCGAGATCCTCGATCGGCAGCTGCTGGGCAGCCGGAGTCGACTCTGCATAGTGGTTGTTCTCGCACACGAAGACGGCCGGCACGCGCCAGAGCTGGGCGAGGTTCAATGACTCGTGAAACGTGCCGATGTTGGTGGCGCCGTCACCGAAAAAGGCGACCGCCACCCGAGGCTCACCGCGCATTTTGAACGCGAGTGCAGCACCCGTGATCGCCGGCAGCCCTCCTCCCACGACCGCGTTTGCACCGAGGTTTCCGCGCTCGACGTCGTAGAGGTGCATGGAGCCGCCGTAACCGTGGCTGCAGCCCTCGACCTTGCCGTAAAGCTCGGCCATGAGCTCGTTCGGGTGGGTCCCCTTCGCAAGGGTGTGCCCGTGGGCACGGTGCGTCGAGGCGATCACGTCACCGTCCTCGAGGGCTTTGCAGACGCCGACCGCGATGGCTTCCTGGCCGATCGCGACATGCAGGAACCCGGGCAGCTCACCTGCTCGAAAACGCTCCTCGACCTTCTCCTCGAAGCGGCGGATCAGGAGCATCTCGCGGAGGAACTCCCTAAGCCGCTCCGGAGAGAGGGTCTGCCTCTGCTCGACCGTGGCCAACTAGTGCAGCATTGCTGGAAGGGGCACTAACGGGGCACGCTAGCAAGACAGACTAAGATCCGGGCCGTGGCACTGGCGGAGCGGGCGACGGAGGTTCTGGACGGCCTGCCACGAGACTGGATGCACGCGCGCCTCGAGCTCAAGGTGGAGGAGCCGGAAGACCTGGGCCGCGCGGGCTTGATCCTCGCACCGGCGACGCCCGGACGCAGCGCCGACGGGTACGTCCTCGACGTCTACAACGGCCCCGCCCCTGTCGGGGCAAGCCCCGAGCTCGTCCGCCGCGTACTCGCGCGGCTCGATCAAGAGGGGATCCGCGGGCGGCTCGTCCTGATCGACTCCGACGAGACACCGCTGTCGACCGCTTCTCCGCCTGTCGGAAAGGGAGAAAGCCTTGCCGCGGCCTGGGACGCGCTCCTCGAGACGTTCCCGCCGGACTGGTCGCACTGCTATGTGGAGATCGTGCTCGACTCGTCGGACTACATCGAGCGGGCCGCGCTCCTCATGGCGCCCGCGAATCCAGCCCGTGGCGGAGAGCTGACGGCACTCCGCTTCCGCGTCGCACGCGAGCTCGGGTACGGCGTCTCGGCCGGCATGGCGCGCCGCTGCCTCGAGCGCCTCGACGCCGAGGGGATCACAGGGACGCTCAAGGTGCTGAGGGTCGTCTCGGACGACCACCCGGCTGCGACCCAGGGCCCGGTCTGGCGGATCGCAGGGCGGTCGGTATGACCACGTCCCCCGAGCCACAGGTTTCCTGGAAGGCGATCGAGGCGAATGCGGAGGTGTTCACCTCGGACGGTTTTGCGATCGGAAAGGTGAGCAAGGTTGTCGGCGACCCCACCGCAGACGTCTTCACCGGGCTCGCCGTGTCCAAGCATGTGATCGGAAAGCCGAAGTTCGTCCCCTCCGAGCGGGTGACGGGCATCTGGCCGCGCCGGGTCGAAATCGACCTCACGCAGGACGAGTTCGATCGGCTGGACGAGTACGAGGACGAGCCGGTCATCCGAGTGAATCCGGCCGACCGGGGCGGCTTCCTGCGCCGCCTCTTCGGGCGGCGCTAGCTAGGGACTAGGCCCGGAGCTCGGCGCCGAAGCGCTCCGCGAGAGAGGCCACGATCCGCTCGCGGATCGACCTCGCGTCCTCGTCCGCGAGCGTGCGTTCGGGCGACTGGAACGCGACGCTGAGTGCGATCGACTTCTTTCCCTCGGGGATCTGGCCGCCCCGGTAGACGTCGAACACCTTCGCCTCGCGAAGCTCCGGCCCGGCGGCCGCGTGCGCCGCAGCAACCAGGTCGCCGGCGAGCACGTCCTCGGGCACGACGAACGCGAGATCCTGATGGACCGCGGGGTAGGTGATCACGTCCTCGTAGTGGATGCGTTCCGGAATGCCTGCGAAGAGCGTCTCCAGGTCGAGCTCGAACGCCCCCCAACCGCCTTCGAGGACGTTCGGATGAACCTCGCCCAGCCAACCAGACTCGACGCGCGCGGACTTGCCCGGATGGAGGAAGGGCTCGGAGCCCCGCTCGAAGCGCGCCTCCACGTGCAGAGTGCTGTGGAGCGTCTCGATCACGCCCTTCGCAGCCGAGAACCCACCCTCCAGCACCGCACCCACGTGCCAGCGCTCATCGGGAAGCTCCTCGTCGGTCGGAAGGTAGACTCGGGCGATCTCGAAAAGCCGGATGTCCTTGTTCCCGGCGTCGACATTCAGCCTGGCCGCGTCGAGGAGGCCTTCGAGGAGACTCGTCCGGAGCACCGCGTGCTCGGCGGAGATGGGAACGGGCAAGCGGAGAGCGTCCAGATTGATGTCTCCGCGGGCCAGACTCCAGGTGTACGCCTCGGAAAGGCCACAGCCCACGAGCACGTCTTCGACCACGCGCCGCAGCCGCTGCTCCCGGGAGAGTCGACCGAACATGGCGCTTCGCAGCGGCAGCGTGAAGGGGACCTTGTCGAGGCCGTGGATCCGCGCGATTTCCTCGATGAGGTCGACCTCCCGCGTCACGTCGCGGGCGCGCCACGTCGGCACCACGACGTCCCAGCCATCGACCACGTCGAATCCGAGGCGCTCCAGGATCTCGCGCTGTTCAGTCTCGGAGACGTCGATCCCGACGAGCCGGTTCGTCCGCTCGGGACGGAAGCGGATCACCGGGCGCTCCGGGAGCGTTCCCACCACTTCATTCCGCCTGGGCTCGGCAACGCCGGTGAGCTCCACAAGGAGCTTCGTCGCGAGGGCGGCCGCCTGCGGAACGAGGTACGGATCGACCCCCTTCTCCCAGCGGTTCGAGCCCTCGGTACGGAGCGAATGCCGCTCGGAGCTCGCGAGGATCGTGGTCGGCTCGAAGTTCGCCGTCTCAAGGAGCACTTCGGTCGTCTCGTCGCCGATCTCGGTGTCGAGCCCGCCCATGATCCCCGCGAAGGCGACCGCGCACTCGGCGTCGGCGATCACGAGATCGGCGGGATCGAGCTTGCGCCGGGTGCCGTCAAGCGTAGTGAGCTCCTCGCCCGGCCGCGCCCTGCGTACGATGATTTGCCCCCCGGCCAGCTTGGAGTGGTCGAAGGCGTGCAGCGGGTTTCCGAGGCCGAGCATCACGTAGTTGGTCACGTCGACGACGTTCGAGATCGCGCGCACCCCCGCTGCCAGAAGGCGCGCGCGTAGCCACGCCGGCGACGGACCGATCCGAACGCCCGAGAAGAGACGGGCGTCGTAGCGCGGGCAACCTTCGAGATCCTCGACATCGACCTGAACTGCCGGGTCGAGCGGAAGCTCGGGAGCGCCCGGAGGCGGCCGGAGCTCAAGCTCGTACAGAGCCGCGATCTCACGCGCCATCCCGTAGACGGAAAGGAGGTCGGGGCGGTTCCCGGTCACCTCGACCTCGAGGATTTCCTCCACCACCGGCAGGACGTCGGCCAGCGGCGTGCCGGGATCCGCACCGTCTTCCAGCACGAGAATGCCGCTCGCATCGGTGCCGAGCTCGAGCTCCTGCTCCGAGAGGATCATGCCGTCGGAGACCGTGCCCCGGAGCTTCGCCTTTTCGAGGGTGCGGCCGTCCGGCAGCACGGCTCCCGGCAGTGCCACGGCGACCGTGGCGCCAGGCCCGAAGTTCCAGGCGCCGCAGACGATCTGGCGCGGGTTGCCCTCCCCCACGTCGACCTGGCAGAGCTGAAGACGGTCAGCGTTCGGGTGCTTCCCAGCCTCCAGCACGCGGCCGATCTTGAAGAGACCGAGGTTTCCGTCTGTATCCGGGATGCCGCGGCGGATGATCCGGTCGACCTCAGCCGTGGCCAGGGCGAGCCGGTTCGCAACCTCCTCGAGCGGAGAGGGAACGTCGACGTAGTCCCGGAGCCAACTGACCGGGAGCTTCAAAACTGCCTCAGGAAGCGAAGGTCGTTCGTCCAGAAGAGCCGGACGTCGGGAACGCGGTGTCGGAGCTGTGCGATCCGCTCCAGCCCGAGCCCGAACGCGAAGCCGGAAACCTCCTCGGGGTCATAACCGACCCATTCGAGCACGGCGGGGTCGACCATGCCCGAGCCGCCCATCTCGATCCAGCCCGAGTGCTTGCAGATCCGGCAGCCCTCGCCGCCACAGTTGAAGCAGGACACGTCAGGCTCCATCGAGGGCTCCGTGAACGGGAAGTAATGGGTCCGGAAGCGGACCTCCCGCTCCTCACCGAAGAGCGCGCGCATGAGGTAGAGGAGCGTGCCCTTCAGGTCCGCCATCGTCAGACCCTTGTCGATCGCGAGGCCCTCGACCTGATGGAAGATCGGTGAATGGGTCGCATCGGGCGTATCGCGGCGATAGACCCGGCCGAGAGTCACGAGATAGATCGGCGGAGGGCTCTCCTGCATCGCGTGGATCTGCCCCGGAGACGTCTCCGTTCGCAGGAGCGTGCGCTCGTTCAGGTAGAGCGACGCGAGGGGCGAGCGCGCCGGGTGCCAGAACGGGAAGTTCAGAGCGTCGAAGTTGTACTCGGTGGTCTCGACCTCCCGGCCGTCGAGAACGCGGTAGCCGAGCCCGAGGAAGACGTCCTCGACCTCGCGGCGGATATGCGTGATCGGGTGTAGGTGCCCGCGCGCGGTTGCTACGCCCGGCAAGGTCGGGTCGACGACGTCCTCCCGCAGGCTCCGGTCGAGCTCGGCGCGCTCGAGACCGGCCTGCCGCTCGCCGAACGACGCCTCGAGCCGCTCCCGGACCGCATTCAGCGTCATACCTGTCTCGCGGTCGCGGACCTGTCGGAGAGCCTGCTTCAGGTCGCTCTTGCGCCCCAGGAAGCGGACGCGCGCCTCGTCCAGGTCATCGGTCGTCGAGGCGCCCGCAATCGCGCTTAACGCCTCGTTTTCAAGCTGAGCGGCGTCCATGGGGCGAGCGTATCATCGGCTAATGAGCGTCTCTCGCCTTCGGCTCGCTCCTGTGGGGGAAACCGTGTTTCTCCCACGAGCCCCCTTCTTTAACCGGGTAGGTGAACCTCCGGGTTCCCCTACACCCCCTCCAGACGCTCAGAAGCCAAAGGCCGGCCCGTGAGCGCCTACGACCCGTTCGCAGAGATCTACGACCACTGGGCCGCGGAGATGACCGAGGACGTGCCGTTCTACGTCCAGCTTGCTCTCGAGGCGACTGGACCGGTGGTCGAGCTCGCAGTCGGGACCGGGCGTGTGGCGATCCCCGTTGCCCGCGAGACCGGAGGCCCGGTCCTCGGGATCGACTCCTCCGCAGCCATGCTCGCACAGGCCCGGGCAGCCGCGGACGAGGCTGGCGTCGAGCTCGAGCTACGCAAAGGCGACATGCGAGAGTTGGAGCTCGACGAACCCGCGGCGCTCATCTACTGCCCGTACCGAGCACTTCTCCACCTGTCCACCTGGGCCGAAAGGCGCCGGACCTTCGAGCGCGTGGCGGCCGCGCTCCTGCCGGGCGGGCGCTTCGCCTGGAACGCCTTCGTGTTCAACCCTCATATTGCGGCTCGAAACGACGGAACCGCCCAGCCGCACGGCTCACGGAGCGACGAGATCTGGGAATACGTGGAGCAGGCGCCGGCCGACAACCGCGTCGACGTGACCGCATTCGTCGGCCGGCCGGGCCAGGGGGGCCGCTCGCTCTCGCTCTGGTGGGTGACGCGCTCAGAGTGGGAAGGCCTCCTAGACGTCTCCGGGCTCGAGACGGAAGCGCTCTACGGCTGGTTCGACCGGCGACCCTTCGACGACGAGAGCCCGGAGTTCGTCTGGGTCGCGAGGAAGCCGGCCTGAGTACCTACGACGCGATCGCCAGCCTCTACGACGCGTGGAGCCGGAGCGTCACCGAGGACATCCAGTACTACGTCGAAGAGGCCTGCAAGGCCGGTTCGCCGGTCGTCGAGCTTGGAGTCGGAACCGGGCGGATCGCGGTCCCGACGGCGCAGGCGGGCGTGCGCGTGATCGGCGTCGATTCCTCGGAGGGGATGCTGGAGGTCTGCCGGCGGCGGGCGGAGCGAGCGGGAGTCTCCGAGCTCATCGACCTCCGTGTCGGAGACCTCACCGATCCGCCGGTGCCCGAGCGCGTCGCGCTCGTCACGTCCCCGTTCCGAGCGCTTCTGCACCTGAAATCCGATCCCGCCCGGCTGACTTCGCTGCGAGCCGCGCGCGAGCTGCTCCTCCCCGGAGGCCGGTTCGTGTTCGACGTCTTTGCGCCGGGCGAAGAGGACATGAGGGAGACGGACGGTCGCTGGCTCGAGCGCGAGCCCGGGATCTGGGAGCGCGCCGACTGGGACTCCGAGGCGCACGTGCTCACCCTCTCGGTGCGCGGGAACGGGGGCGAGACGACGATGGAGCTCGCCTGGCTTCACCCCGAGCGCTGGCGCGAGCTGCTCGGAGAGGCGGGGTTCAACGTCGTCGCGAGCTACGGCTGGTTCGACCGACGGCCCTACACCGGCGGCGAGGACACCGTTTGGGTCGCCGAGCGTGGCGGCTAACGCCCCCATCCTTCGGGAGGGTCGATGCGACGGTGTTCGACATGCCAGTACTCCCGCAGCTCCTTGCAGCGCCCGTCCTCCGCGAAGCGAAGGACGAGGCAGCCGGGGAGGGTGATCTCGTTCTCGCCCTCCCGCATCGTCGTCCACCACTCGACCGCCATCTTCGAGCCGGCCTCGATCGGTTCGCCGATTCTCACCTGAGTCTCGCGCTGCGACGATGTGACGGCGCTCCAGTACTCGCGGATCCCCTTCGAGCCGACGCTCGGGGGCCGGAAGGGCGACGATCGGTAGACAGCGTCCTCCGTGAAGAGCGCCACTGCGGCGTCGACGTCAGCCTGCTCCCAGGCTCGCCGGTAGGCCTCGAGCCATTCCCGCCTGGTCACTAGCTGAGTGTACGACGCCGGAGCTCGTACAGTGCGAGGGCTCCGGCGACGGCGACGTTCAGCGACTCGGCCGCTGGCTCCTGCGGGACGGTTACACGCTCCTCGCAGCTGTCAAGCACCTCAGAGGGAAGCCCTTCACGCTCGGCCCCGAGGACGAACGTGCCCTCGCCCAGCTCGGCCTCCCACAGCGGGCGGCCCCCGGACGCGACGAGAGCGAACCACGGGCGCGGCGCCTCGTCGAGGAGTCCGATCGGGACGCGAAACACGGCCCCAGCCGACGCGCGCAGAGCTTTGGGCGCGGTCGGATCTGCCGAGCCTCGCGAGAGCGCCACGAACGCCGGGCCGAGTGCGTCGGCGGTCCGAAGGAGCGTGCCGAGGTTTCCCGGGTCGCCGACGTGCCAGAGGCCAAGGCCGACCGGCGGAGCGAACCCTCGCGGAAGGTCGGCCTGCCGGAAAACCGCGATCACACGTGGAGGATGCGCAAGCGTCGAGAGCTCGGCCATGAGCGCGGGCTGGACCTCTTCCGCCTTCCCCAGCCGGTCGGCCAGCGCCGGTCGCTCGGCGTCGACGAGCGCCTCAACCGGCTCGATCCCCGCATCCAGCGCCGCCTCGATTAGGTCCTCCCCCTCGCAGACGAAGAGGCCGAGCTTTTCGCGCTGGCGTCGCCCCGCCAGCTTCCGCACGAGCTTCAAGCGGGCATTCGAAGCGGATGTGATCACGGAAGCCACTCGAGCGTGTTCGCGTGGCCGTCGAGCCTCGCCAGCCGGCGTCGCTCTCCCCCCGGCCACGTCTGGAGGTCGAGTACGAAGACGTAATACCCCGGCGTCTCCTCGACCGACTCGTACGAAAGCCAGGCGAGCGGCCCCTGCCTTCCCGCCTCCTCGATCTCCTCATGCAGCCGCTCCCTGACGTTTCGGGATAGATAGACGACCGAAGCGGAGTGGTACACGACCATGAGGGCGTCGTCTGGATGCTCGGTTAGCACCTTCGGCAGAAGCTCGACGTAGTCGCCCTGGACGAGCTCGGGAGGGTTCTTTCTCACCACTTCGACCGCGCGGCGGAGGCGCTCGATGCGCTCCGGCTGGTCGGCCCAGACGAACGCCTCGAGGAGCTTCGCCCCCGCCGCCTCAGTGACGTCGACCGGATGGCGGTCGATCCCGCGGCGCCGGACGACCTCGACGTCACGCTCGAAGAGCTCGGCGGGGGGACCGCCTCGGGCCCGGCCGGTAAGCTCGACCGGTGCGTCAGCCGGTCCCCAGACAGCGTCGGGGTAGCGGTAGCGATAGTGATCCCAGAAAAGGTTTAGGCCCGCGCTGGGACCGAGCTCCACGAGCGAAAACCTGCGACTTCGATCGGCAGCCGAAAGGAACCCGGGCAGGAGCCCCCAGCAACGCTGAACCTCGTTCGTCTGGACCGGCTGCTCGGCCACGAAGCGCGCGAGTTCGTCCGCGTAAGCCTCGAGCACCTCCCCGAACGACGACCAAGGATCTTCCACCCTGCCGGTCAGCGCGAGGTGGTGAACCGCGGCGAAGACTCGGAGCGGCACTTCCCACCTCGGCTCGTGGTCGGCCACGATCCGCACGAGTCGTGGGTCGTCGGCGTACTCGCGAGCGAGGCGGGCGTAAAGCGGAGAGCCTCCCTGCTCGAAGTCCTCCGCCATGCGGCGGAAGACCTTCGGGATAGGCTCGCGATCGCTCAGGCTTCTAGGTCAACCATCTAACGCGGCTTTGGCCTCGGCCGCGATCTTGGAGAACGCCGCCGGATCGCTGACGGCGATGTCTGCGAGCACCTTCCGGTCGAGGTCGATCTCGGCCTTCCGGCAGCCGCTGACGAACTGGTTGTACGACAAGCCCTCGCGCCTCGCGGCTGCATTGATCCGGATGATCCAGAGGCGACGAAACACCCGCTTCTTGTTCTTCCGGTCGCGATAGGCGTAGTTGTCGGAGTGGAGAAGCTGCTCCTTCGCCTTGCGGTAGGAGACGCTGCTCTGGCCGACGTAGCCCTTGGCCTGCTCGAGGACCTTCCGGCGCTTCTTGCGCGCGTGGACGGATCGCTTTACCCGAGGCATTCGACTCCCCCTTCTCCGTCAGAGTCCGAGGAGGCGCCGCGCCTCGCGGTTGTCCTGCTTGGCGATCTCGTGATCGGTCGCGAACGCGCGCTTGCGCTTGGCGCTCTTCTTCTCGAGGTTGTGGCTCTTCATCGCATGCCGGCGCAGGATCTTGCCCGTGCCGGTGATCTTGAAGCGCTTCTTCGCTGAGCTATTCGTTTTCTGCTTGGGCACCCTGTGCTGCTCCCACCTCTGCTTGTGCTTCTGTTTCGGGCTCCTGAGCCGGCGCGTGCTCGGATACTGCTTCGGGCTCGGACACTGCTTTGGGCTCGGCTCCTGCTTCCGGCTGATCCTGTGTTTGGGCCGACTGTCCGAGGCTCTTGTTCGGGCCGAGAACCATGACCATGTTCCGGCCGTCCTGGAGTGGAGGGGACTCGATCTGGCCGATTTCCTTCACATCCTCCGCAAGCCGCATGAGGAGATCACGGCCGCGCTCCGGGTGGCTCTGTTCCCGGCCGCGAAACATGATCGTCACCTTCACCTTGGCTCGCTGTTTGAGGAAGCGGACGACGTGTCCCTTCTTCGTCTCGTAGTCGTGGACTCCAATCTTGGGGCGTAGCTTGATCTCCTTCACGTTGATCGAGACCTGGTGCTTTCTCGCGGTCTTGGCCTTCTGCTCCTGCTCGTACTTGTACTTGCCGTAATCCATGATCCGGCAGACCGGCGGATCGGCGTTCGCCGCCACTTCGACCAGATCGAGGTTCTTCGAGAACGCGTACTCGAGCGCCTCGTCCCGCGTCTTGATCCCTACCTGCGAACCGTCCGAATCCACCAGCCGCACCTTCGGCACCCTGATCCCCTCGTTGATGCGGGTCAGATCTTGAACCGGACGCGGTGGCTCGGGTCTCCGCCGCGGCCTCACTGAAGCTTCACCAAACTCGTGCGATCCTCTCTCTCAAACGACAAAAAGCTGCGTGCAGCAGCTCCGTCAACCCTCGTTGCTCGGTTGAACCTCCGAGAAGCCCTGGGCTCCGGAGGTGAGGAGAAACGACGCTCCTGCTTGCAGGGGTCAGAGTGTACCAGCGGCACGCAGCTCGTCGAGGAGCGCATCCAGGGAGACTGTGGACTGCTCGCCGTGCCGGTGGCGAAGGGCCAGCGAGTCCCGCGACTCCCGGTCTCCGTAGACGACCACGTAGGGAATCTTCTCGATCTCCGCCGCGCGAATGCGCTTCCCGAGCGTCTCGTCGGGTGCGGTCGCGTCGGCGCGGAAGCCCGCGGCACGTAGCTCCTCTGCGATCTCCTCCGCACCGCCTCGGTGCGCCTCCGCGACCGGAAGCAGGCGCACTTGCTCCGGCGCGAGCCAGAGCGGCAGGTCTCCGCCCGTGTGCTCGATGAGGATCCCCACGAAGCGCTCGATGGACCCGAGCAGGGCCCTGTGGATCATGGCCGGCGTGTGCTCGGCGTTGTCCGCGCCCGCATAGGTGAGGCCGAATCGCTTCGGCATCTGCAGGTCGAGCTGCACCGTGCCGAGCTGCCAGCTCCGGCCCAGCGAGTCGGTCATGTGCAAGTCGATCTTCGGCCCGTAGAACGACCCCTCGCCCTCGCTCTCGGTGTAGTCGAGTCCGCGCGCAGCGAGCGCCTTGCGGAGCGCGTCCTCGGCGAAGTCCCACTCCTCGTCCGTTCCCAGCTTGTTGTCAGGGCGGAGTGAGAGCTCCACCCGAATGTCGAGCTCGAAGAGGTCGTAGATGAAGTAGGCGTACTCGAGGCAGGCCAGGAGCTCCTCGTGAATCTGCTCGTCGGTGCAGAAGACATGGGCGTCGTCCTGCACGAAATGCCTGACGCGCAGGAGTCCGTGCAAGGTGCCGGAGAGCTCGTTTCGATGAAGGTTGCCTGCCTCCGCCAGGCGCAAAGGCAGGTTCCGGTAGCTGTGCGAGCCCTGGCCGTAGAGCAGGCAGTGCCCGGGGCAGTTCATCGGCTTCAGCCCAAACTCGCGCCCCTCCGCCTCGAGCGTGAACATGCTGTCCTTGTACTTCTCCCAGTGGCCCGATGTGCGCCAGAGCTCGGCGTCGTAGAGCTGCGGCGTCCGGATCTCGGCGTACCCGCGGCGAAGGTTCTCACGGCGGCGCAGGTCCTCGAGGGCGTTCCAGATGACCATGCCCCGCGGGTGCCAGAAGGGCATCCCCGGTGCCAGATCCGAGAAGTCGAAGAGCTCGAGCTCCCTCCCCACCCGCCGGTGGTCTCGGCGCCTGGCCTCCTCGAGCCGGTGCAGGTACTGCTCGAGATCCTTCGGGTCGTAGAACGCCGTGCCGTAGACGCGGGTGAGCTGCGGCTTCGTCTCGTCGCCGCGCCAGTAGGCCCCCGCGAGGCTCGTGAGCTTGACGGCCTTGATGGGCTTCGCGTCCTGGAGATGCGGTCCCCGGCAGAGGTCGACAAAGTCGCCTTGCTGGTAGAGCGAGATGTCTCCGTCGGCCGTGTCGACCAGTTCGAC
>DATLQD010000084.1:0-3815 GCA_035535315.1 Gaiellaceae bacterium | reverse complement strand
GTGCGTCAGGTGGATCTGGGAGAAGCGCTCGTCGAAGAACATGTCCTGCCACTGCCGCACCATGCCGAGGTAGCCATTGTTCACGATCACGACGACGATCGGCAGGTCCTCCGTGACCGCGGTCGCGAGCTCCTGGGACGTCATCTGGAAGCACCCGTCGCCGTCGACGCAGACGACGGTCGCGTCCGGGCGCGCGGCCTTGGCGCCGACGGCGGCCGGCAGGCCGTAGCCCATCGTCCCGAGGCCGCCGGAGGTGATGAAGCTGCGCGGGCGGTCGCAGAGGAGGTACTGCATCGCCCACATCTGGTGCTGCCCGACACCGGTCGTCCAGACGACGTCGTCGCGCCCCGCGGTCAGGTCGCGGAGCGTCTCGAGCAGGGTCTGTGGCTTCAGGGTGTCCCCGTCCCGGTCGTACCGGTAGGGAAATGCGTCCCGCCACTCGTCGATCTGCGCTCGCCAGGCGCTCGGGCCTTCCGCACCTTCCTCCCGCAGGCGGCCCACCTCGCGGGCGAGCCCCGCGAGCGCGAGCTTGAGCGGGCCGACGACCGGGATGTCGGCGTGCCGAAGCTTCCCGATCTCGGCGGCGTCGACGTCGAGATGGATGACCTGGGCGCCCGGCGCGAACGCCGTCAGCTTGCCGGTCACGCGGTCGTCGAAGCGGGAGCCGACCGCGATCAGCAGATCGCACTTGTTCATGGCCCAGTTCGCCCACTTGGAGCCGTGCATCCCAGGCAACCCTGCGTGGAGCGCATGCGACTCGGGGAAAGCGCCCTTCGCCATGAGCGTCGTCACAACCGGCAGCCCGCCCGCCTCGGCGAGCTCGCGGAGCTCCTCGCAAGCCTCTGCATTCACGACGCCGCCGCCGACATAGAGCACTGGCTTCTCCGCCGCGGCGATCGCCCGCGCCGCCTCGCCGAGCTGGCGCGCGTTGACCTTGTGTGGCGGCTTCCAGCCTGGCAGGTCGACCCCGTCCGGATAGCGAAAGTCGATGGCCGCTTCCTGGACGTCCTTGGCCACGTCCACGAGCACCGGCCCGCAGCGGCCCGTGCGAGCGACGTGGAAGGCGGCCTTCATGACGTGCGGGAGCTCCTCGACGTCCTGGACGAGCCACGAGTGCTTGACGATCGGGAGTGTGATCCCGGTGGCGTCGACCTCCTGGAAGGCGTCGGTCCCGATCAGGTTGGTTCGAACCTGGCCCGTGATGCAGACGAGAGGCGTCGAGTCCATCCAGGCATCCGCGATCGGGGTCACGAGGTTCGTGGCACCCGGCCCGGAGGTGGCCATGGCGACCCCGACGCGGCCCGAAGCCCGTGCATATCCCTCCGCCATGTGGCCCGCCCCTTGCTCGTGGCGGGCAAGGACGTGCCGCACGCTCGTACCGCGGGCGATCGAGTCGTACGTGGGCAGGATCGCCCCGCCGGGGATCCCGAACATCACGTCCACGCCCTCCGCCTCGAGCGAGCGGAGGATGGCGTCGGAACCGAGCATCTTGGCCATCAGGCGTACGCTCGCCGGTAGAACTCGAAGTTCGTAACGCGACGTGGAAGCTCTGCAAGCAGCGCGTCCATGAACTCGCGCGTCGTGGACGCGACGCCTGATGCGACCATGTCCGGCGTGCACGCACCGTCAGCGACCGCGCCGGCGACTGCCTCGGCGAGCGTCGCGGCTGCACTCGGCTCGTGCAGGCCTTCGTCGAGCATGAGCGACGCGGCGAGCAGCATCGAGCAAGGATTCGCAACGCCCTGCCCTGCTTCTTCGCTCGCGACGTCGTCACCAGGCGAGAAGACCCCGGGCCCTTGACCCAGGAGGCCGTGAGCGATGACGCAGCGTCCGCGCTCGCTCGATGCAACGATGCCGGCGAGAGCGTCGCCGAGCGCCGGCATCGTGACCGCGACGTCCACCGACTCCGCGTCGAAGGCCAGGCGCCGGACGGCGTCGGCTACGCCCAGGTGCTCCACGAGGACGCCGTCGTACCGGGCCGAGACGCGCTCGACGAGCGAGCTCCAGCCGGAGTCCGAAGCGACCGAGACGAGGCTGGCGCTCCCTGCGACCGCGGTCTGGAAGGCACGCTCGACCGTCCACTCGGCGGCGTCGTCTGCGAGGGGCGAGAGGACGGAGACGTCTGCCTGGCCGGTCGCACGGACGCGGGTGACTCGCGTGCGAAGGTCGAGCTCGGCGACGACACCGGTGAGCGCCGGCTCCTCGGCCGCGGCGACGAGCACGGCGTCCGCGGCCACGTACGCTGCCCGCGTCTCCGCGGGAAGGTGATGCCCTGACCTGCTGAGCGCCTCGCCGCCGAACGGAACGTGCGTCTCCTCCACCGCGAAGCCGTGGTGGCGGGAGACCGCGGCGACTGCGCGGCTGGCCTCGGCCATGACCTCGGGGCCGACGCCGTGTCCCGCCAGGCAGGCGACTCTGTAGTTGCGCTTCCCGCTCGGTGTCATCGGACTCCAACCTCCGTGAAGACGTCATGGACGGATACGTGCTTCTGTGTATCGGCAAGACGCTTGAAGCGCGCGAATGCGTCGTTCAACCCGTCACCTTCGAGTCGGTAGCCGAGATCGGCGCACGCAAGCGCGAAGGCGTGGCGGCCCGAGTGCTTTCCGAGCGGCAGCGTCATTCGGAGACCGAGCTCCTCGGGATCCATGATCTGGTAGGTCGCCGAGTCCTTCAACATCCCGTCCTGATGGATTCCGGCTTCGTGCGCGAACGCATTCGCGCCCACGATCGCCTTGTTCCGCTGGAGCGCGTAACCCGTCAGCCGCGAGACCAGCAGCGAGGCCGCCCCGATCTCACGCGGATTCACGCCGGTTTCAACTTCGAAGGCGGACCGACGCACCTTGAGCGCCATCACGACTTCCTCGAGCGCCGCGTTCCCGGCCCGCTCGCCGAGCCCGTTCAGCGTGCACTCGATTTGTGTCGCGCCCGCCTGCACCCCGGCGAGCGAGTTCGCAACCGCGAGCCCGAGGTCGTTGTGGCAATGGACCGAGAGCGAGACTTCATGAAGCTCGGGGCAGAGGTGCTGGACCTCGAGCAGGAAGGACGCGTGCTCCTCGGGCAGGCAGTAGCCGACCGTGTCGGGGAGGTTGATCGTGGTCGCACCGGCCCGGATCGCCTCGCGCGCCACCTGGGCCACGAAGCGCGGGTCGGAGCGGGTTGCGTCCTCGCAGGAGAACTCGACCTCGTCCGCGAGTTCCGCGGCGTAGCCGACCGCCCAGCGGGCTTGCTCGACGACCTCGGCCGGCTCCATGCGGAGCTTCTTCTCCATGTGGATCTTGCTCGTGGCGAGGAAGACGTGGAGACGCGAGCGCCGGGCGCCGGCGAGCGCCTCGGCCGAGGCGTCGATGTCCTCCTTCCGCGTTCGGCAAAGCGACGCGACCGTGGTGCGTTCGACCACGCGCGCGACTGCCTGCACTCCTTCGAAGTCGCCTGGGGACGAGACGGCGAAGCCCGCCTCGATCACGTCGACACCGAGGCGCTCGAGCTGCTCGGCGATCTCGGCTTTCTCGTCGGGCGCGAGCGCGATCCCCGGCGATTGCTCGCCGTCGCGCAAGGTGGTATCGAAAATCGTGATCCTGCGGACTGACACTTGCTCCTCCTCGTGGTTTGAACCCCTGCACCGGAGACGCACGTCTCCCATGATCCGGTCGGCGTGTGCGCCTGCGCGGCGCGTGGTCGCGTACTCCCCCTAGAGGGGGAGAATCACGACGAGGAGAATGGTGTCGAGGCAGGGCGGCGCTCCGGCCGAGCCGGTGCGCACAGAAACGGTGGAATCGAGCCTCGTCACGTTGTAAGCAGTGTGGCGAGAGGTCGGT
>DATLQD010000083.1:0-3128 GCA_035535315.1 Gaiellaceae bacterium | reverse complement strand
CCGCGTTGTAGGAGAAGCGGGAGAACTCCATCGGCTGCACGTTCACAGTCGTGTTGAACCCGGCGTTCTCGACGAAGGCGTGCGAGGAGACCCAGAGATGTGTGCCGTCCCAGAGCGTGTCCTGGCGGCTGCTGTCGCGATTGTCGGTCTCGACGCCCGTATCGGTCCACGTCTGCGTCGACCTGTCGTGCTTGAAGATGTGGTAGGCGCTGCTGGTCGTATCGAACATGGACGCCCACCAGAAACCGTCGTTGAACCAGAGCTTGCTCTCACCCTTGTAGCCACTCGGCGAGCCGCTGACGCCGGCCACGAAGTCTGGCCCGTCGACGCCGATGTTCGCCGCCTCTGCCGCCGCAGGCATGGCCATCGTCAAGATGACAGCGGCGGCGGTCAGAGCCTTCGCAAGCAAGCGCTTTTTACGCGTGCCTGCCCTGCGGTCGGCACTTGAGCGCATTTCGACACCTTTCCCCCACATATACCCCTCCTCGTTTGGCCGAACTGTCCCGGTATTGGCGCCTGTTACTGGCTCGGAACCTAGCACCTCTGTCCTCCTGAAGGAAGCCTGTAGGTGTAAGCGTTGTGTTCGCGTCCACGACTTCAGGCACCGAGCCGGTCCCACCAGGGAAGCAGCTGCGCTCGAAGTGCGGGGAAGCCGAAGCGGCGGCTCACATGGATCCGACGCAGCCGGAGCCAGTCCGCACGACCGATGCGATTGTTGCCCCGCTTCGTCGAGAACGCGAGCTCGAAGCCCACCTCGCGGACGACGTCGACCACCGAGTCGCTCAGGCCGCCGCTCGGATAGGCGAGCGCGGGCTTGACCGTGCCAATTTCGCGTTCGAGGTCCTCGAGCGAGCCCACGATCTCCTCGCGGACCTGCTCGCGTGGCACGCGGTCGAGAAGCGGATGTGTGCGGGTATGCGGCGCGAGAGCGACGCCCTCACCGGCCAGCGCGCGAAGCTCGTCCCAGCCGAGGACGGGGGACACGGTCGCGGGCTGCTCGAACCGGCCGACAAGGCGCTCGAGCTCCCCCTGCAGCCGGCTATCTGGGAGCGTCTTCAGATGTCGTCGGAGCGACCGGTACGCCCCCATGCGGTCGGCCTCGGTCGCGAGCGCCGTATGTCCTTCGGGTGTCTCGACCTGGGCCCCCGGCCGCGCAAGGGTTATCGCGGCCCAAAGACGGTCCCACCAGAACGCTAGAGCGGGCCGGTCTGGATAGGCGGTGGCGACGAAGAGCGTGACCGGAACCCCGAGTGTGCGAAGGCGGGGCCATGCGTGCTCCACGAAGTCGCGATAGGCATCGTCGAACGTGACGAGCACGGCACGACGCGGCAAGCTCGCCCGGCCGCGGCGCACCTCGAGGAGGTCGGCTAGGGAGATCGGCCGGTAGCGCGTCGCGACGAACAGCATCTGCTCCTCGAACTCGGCCGGCGTCGCGCTGAGCAAGCCTGGATAGAGGAGAGGAGCTCCATCCGGCTCGTCCACGCGGTGGTACGTGAGCACGGCAAGTTGCCCGGCCGGAGTGGCTGCCTCGAGAACCCCGGCGAGTCGATCGAACGCGGTGCTGCGGAGGAGCGGCCCGACGACGTTGAGAGGCGTTCGCCTAGCTGCCACGGCGGAGTTTTCTGGAAATCTTCCCGATGATTTGGGCGATCTCCGCGAGCCCGGGCCTCGGGTCGTCTCGTGACAGCACGTCGTAGCCGTCAGCCGGGTTCAGGAGCCGCAGAGCGACCCGGAGGGCCTCGCGGCGACTCGGCGCCTCGAGGAACGGGTAGCGCCGCCCGCGGCGGAGAGCCGATCCGATCCACATCGTCTCGAGCTCGAGGTTGCGCGAGCGGACGCCCACTTCGTAGGCCGTGTCGAGACGGACACGAGCATTCGAGGAGCCGTTGAGGCAGAGATCGACAAGACGAGCCGGGAAGTCCATGCCGGCTTTCACCGCCAGGGGCAGCGAGCCCCAGATCCGTCCGTTCACCTCCATGAGTGTGTGTCCCGTGTTCCCGGCTTTGAACTCCACCATCGCGAGACCGGTCCAGTCGAGGGCGCCGAGGAGCCGGACGGCATGATCCAGGAGCACCGGATCGAGTGGGACACTGTCGCGGTACGAGCTTGCTCCGCCCGTAATCGGGACCTCCCGCACGCGGCGGTGCTGAAAGGCGGCCAGCGGCCGGCCGCGATCCGTGAGGAGCTCGATGCCGATGCCCGTGCCGGTGCAGTACTCCTGGACGAGGACGCCGCTCCGGCCTTCCAGACGTCCCACCTGCGTCGTGAGAGTTTCCGGACCGGCTGCATACGAGACACCAAAAGCGGCGACCTTCCCCTGCTCGCCGGTCTTCGGGTCCTGCTCCCTCCTATACACGCGCGAAGACTGCGGTTTCAAGACGACCGGCCATCCGATGTCCTCCGCGGCGGCGAGTGCCTCGTCAGTGTTCGCAACGAGTGCGGTCCTGGGGACGGGAATGTCGAGGCCCTCGGCGAGCTCGAGAGTCGCGCGCTTGTCGAGAGCGGTCGCAAGCGCTTGCATGCCCGGAAGGGCGAGCCTGCACACGCCCGCGAAGTGAGCTCGGGCCTCCGAAAGCGGCAGGATGATCTCGTCGGTGACAGGCACGATCAGGTCGACGGAGAGCTCCCGTGCCGCCCCGAGCAGGACCGCCACGGCCTGCTCCGGCGCCTCGGCCGGAGGCGGGTAGCGGACGCGCTCGGAGGTATAGCGGCTGTAGAAGCCTGGGCTTCGTGGGAGCTCGTCGGCTGCGACGACCTCCATCCCGCGGCGACCGAGCGAGCGGATGCAGGCGATTGCGCTGCCTCGCGACGCATCCGTGACGAGGATCCTCGCCACGCGTCAGCCGTCGGCGCGCGGCATCGACGAGCCTGCGCTCGAGGCGGCGGGGAAGGCTCGCACCAGCTCGACCACCTCTGCTGTCACCTCGTCGGTGGACCGGCTCGCGTCGACGACCACGAAGTTCTTCATCACCTTGGCGAGCTCGAGGTAGTCGTGACGCCTTCTCCCGAGCGACTCGAGCGTCCCCTCCCCTTTTCGCGCGAGCAAAAGCTCGGGCGGCGCATCGAGATAGATCACGAGGTCCGGCTGCGGGTACAGGCGTGAGAGGAGGAAGCCGTGCAAACGCCTC
>DATLQD010000082.1:0-2715 GCA_035535315.1 Gaiellaceae bacterium | reverse complement strand
TCTTCGGACGTGCTTTCACCAACCGCCTCGTGACGCAGATGTACTTTCCCGGCGATCCGCTTTTCGAGTTCGACCCGATCTTCCAGTCCGTCCGCGACCCCAAGGCCCGGGCCCGGCTCGTCTGCGGGTTCGACCTCGAGATGACCGTTCCCGAGTGGGCACTCGCCTACCGGTTCGACGTCGTCCTCGGTGGTCCGACCGAGACCCCGATGGAGAGCTGAGTGTCGGCCGGCCAGACGCCGTCGCAAACGGTCGGCCCGTACTTCGCGCTAGGTCTCTTCGGCCGCCAAGCGAACGAGCTCGCTGCTCCTGGGACACCGGGCGCCGTCCACGTGACCGGCCGGGTCCTAGACGGAGCCGGCGAGCCCGTGCCGGACGCGATGGTGGAGGTCTGGCAGGCCGGCGAGGAGGGCCGCTACCAAAACGACTTCGGCTGGGGCCGATCGGGTTGCGATGCCGAGGGCCGCTTCTCGTTCCTCACCGTGAAGCCCGGCAAGGTCGCCGATGGCTCAGGCGGGTGGCAAGCTCCGCACCTGATGATGATGGTGTTCGCCCGTGGATTGCTGAAGCCGGTGCTGACTCGGATGTATTTTCCGGACGAGGACGTGGCCAACGCCGAGGACCCCGTGCTTTCCGCCGTCATGGACGGCTCCTCCCTCATCGCTCGGCCGACTGACGGCGGCCTCGAGTTCGACGTTCGACTCCAGGGCGAGGACGAGACCGTCTTCTTCGCGGTCTGACGTGTTCGACCGGATCTTCGTACCCGCGCCGTTCCGGGATGCCCTCTCGGACGAGTCCTGGCTCCAGGCGATGCTCGACGTCGAGCGGGCTCTCGCCGCCGCGCAGTCGAGCGCGGGCGTGATCCCAGCCGACGCTGCTCGAGCGATCGCGGAAGCCTGCAACGCCGAGCGGTTCGACCCGGAGGCGATCGGCGACGCCGGCCGTGTAGCGGGGAACCCGGTGGAGCCACTCGTCCGCGAATTGAGCGCTGTGGTGGAGGGAGACGCGGCCGGCTCCGTCCATTGGGGCGCGACCAGCCAGGACATCCTCGACACGGCCTCGATGCTCGTCTCGCGGCGGTTGCTGGATCTCATCGTCGACGCGCTCGACTCGGTCGCGACCGAGTGTGCCGGGCTGGCTGAGGCCCACCGATCCACTCCGATGGCGGGACGGACGCTCTTGCAGCAGGCCGTTCCGACGACGTTCGGCTTGAAGGCGGCAGGGTGGCTCGTGGGCGTTCTGGAGGCGCGCGGTGCGCTGACGCGGATCCGGGACGAGCGCCTAGCCGTCCAGTTGGGCGGCGCGGCCGGCACCCTCTCGGCGCTCGGCGATGCAGGGCCCGAGGTGGTCCGGCTGCTCGCGGAGGAGCTCGGGCTGCAGGAGCCGGTTGCGCCGTGGCACACGAACCGTGTTCGAGTCGCGGAGCTAGGAGGAGCGCTCGCCGTCGCTGCGGGGGCGGTTGCGAAGATCGCTCTGGACGTGGGGCTCATGAGCCAGACCGAGGTCGGCGAGGTGGCCGAAGCCGGAGCCGGGGGCTCGTCCACGATGCCCCAGAAGCACAACCCGATCGGAAGCGCGCTTGCGCTTGCCTGCGCTCGGCACGTGCAGGCTCAGGCTGGGGTCCTGACAGGCGCGCTCCCGCAGGAGCACGAGCGCGCGATCGGTGCGTGGCATGCGGAGTGGCCTGCCCTGTCCGGGGCGCTCGCCTACGCCGGAGGGGCCGCCGAAGCCGCCCACCGCGCGCTCGACGGGTTGGAGATCGATGTCGAGCGCATGCGCGCGAATCTCGAGCTGGCCGGCGGCCTGGTGATGGCGGAGTCGGCCTCTTTCCGCCTCGCGGAAAAGTTTGGCAGCCATGAGGCTCGAGAGCACGTCGCGGAGGCCGCCGACCGATCGAGGGCCAGCGGCCGCTCCTTGCATGAGGAGCTCGGCGCCGAGCTGCAAGCGGGTTTGGACCCGGCGGATTACCTCGGCTCTGCCGGCGCGTTCGTCGACCGCGCACTGAGCTTCTACCGCGGCGAGCTCGGAGAGCGGGCATGAGACTTCACCATCGATTCGACGGCCCGGGGGACGCGTCGGTGCTCGCGCTACCGAGCTCTCTCGGGACGACCACGGAGCTCTGGGACGCCAACGTCCTGGCCTGGTCCGAGATGCTTCGCGTCCTCCGCTACGACCAGCGCGGCCACGGCGGGTCCGAGGTGCCGCCCACTCCTTACTCGGTCGAGGACCTCGGACGCGACTTCGTATCGTTGCTCGACGAGCTCGGGATCGAGCGCGTGTCCTTCTGCGGACTCTCACTCGGCGGCGCGACGGCCATGTGGCTGGCCGCCAACGTGCCCGCACGAATCGACCGCCTGGTCCTCGCGTGCACGTCGCCGCGGTTCGGCGACCCGGATGGCTGGCTGGATCGAGCTGCGATCGTGAGGGAAAAGGGGCTAGAGACGATCGCCGACACCGTGCTCGAGCGCTGGTTTACCCCCCGGTTCGCGCGGGAGCATCCTGAAGTGCCGGCACGCTTTCGCGAGCTCCTCGTGACGACGCCCCGGGAAGGTTATGCCGGCTGCTGCGAGGCCCTGGCCGGCTGGGACTTTCGTGGCGAGCTCGGCCAGATCGAAGCTCCGACGCTCGTGATCGCCGGAGCCGAGGACACCGCCGCGCCCCCCGACCACAGCCGACTAATCGCTAACCGGATCTCGAAGGCAAGCCTCGTCGTTC
>DATLQD010000081.1:0-2690 GCA_035535315.1 Gaiellaceae bacterium | reverse complement strand
GTCACACGTCCTTCGTTTCGACTCGAACCTCCCCGCGTTCCCGGCCCCGCTGCCCCCAGGTGCACGAGCCGCGCTCTCGGAGCGCGCCGATTATCCAGAGGGCACGTACCGAGAGCTGCGCGAGGCGGCAGCCGCCTATGCGGGTTGCGATTCGGACGAGATCGCCATCGATGCCGGCGCAGACGGCCTGATCGGCCTCGTCGCGCGCACGTTCCTCTCCGCCGGACGCCACGCGGTGGTGGAAGAGCCCACCTATCCCGTGTACGCGATCGCGAGCCGGATCGAGGGAGCTGAAGTTCTCGTCGCGCCTCGCGACCTCGGGGCACTTGCCGAAGCGGCGCGCGACGCGCACGTCCTCTGGATTTGCAACCCGGGGAATCCGAACGGCGAGCTCTTCGGAGCGGCGGACGTGGCGAAGGTCGCCGACGCTCTACCGCAAACGGTCGTGTGTGTGGACGAGGCCTACTTCGAATACGCCGGCGAGACGACGGCGTCCCACGCCCGCGAGCGGCCCAACCTCGTCTGCGTGCGCACGCTCTCGAAGGCTTTCGGTCTAGCCGGCCTTCGCGTGGGCTACGCAATTTCGTCGCGGTCGACCGCAAGCGAGCTGACGAACCGGCGGGCGCCGGGCCCGATCTCGAACTTCGCCGCTGCGCTCGGCGCCGGTGTCCTTCGCCACCCGTCGTTCGCCGAGGCGGAGGCGGAGGCTGTGCGCGCGGAGCGCGAACGCTTTCGCGGGGCGTTCCTCGCCGCCGGGTGGGATGCTCCCGAGTCGCACGCAAGCTTCGTGGTCGTTCGGACGCCGGAGGCGCCAGCGCTCGCCGCGGAGCTCGAATCCCGAGGACTGGTCGTTCGGTCTTACCCCGATGCGCTCCGGATCAGCGTGCGCTCGCCGTCCGACGACGATCTCGTTCTGACCGCACTCGGGATCGACCCTCCCGTGGCGTCACGTCGTTCCGCCACCGTGCTCGGAGTCGCGGTTCGGGTGTCGCTCGTGCTCGACGGGACCGGCCGTGTCTCGAGTCGGACTGGGGACGATGACGAAGATCGCCGAATCGAAGAGCACGCGTCGGCCCGCGGTTGGGACCTCGAGGTCGTTGCCGACGCGGCAGCCCGACGCGACGCCGTTGACGGCGCGCTGGCGGAGGCGGAGACACGTGCCGGCTCATACCGAGCACCTTCTCAGCCTAGGCCGCTGGGGCCGACTCTCCCGCCTGATCCTCGTCCTCGAAGATGAGTGAAAGAATATGGTGCTTGAGCTCGGCGAATCGAGGCGTTCCGATGTCGTCGAGGGAGCGCGGGCGCGAGATGTCGACTTGCACGATCTCGCGAATTCGGCCCGGCCTCCGGCTCATGACGTAGACGGTGTCACCGAGGTAAATCGCCTCGTCGATGTCGTGCGTGACGAAGGCGATCGTCCGGCGGTGCTGCTCCCAGATCTCGGTGAGGAATCGCTGCGCTCCTGCCCTCGTAAGTGCATCGAGCGCCCCGAAAGGCTCGTCCATGAGCAGCACCTCCGGGTCGTTCGCGAGCGCACGGGCGATCGCCACCCGCTGCTTCATCCCGCCGGAAAGCTCACGCGGATATGCGTTGGCGAACTCGACGAGGCCCATCTCCTCGAGCAGGCGATCGGCAGTCCGCCGCCGCTCCGCCTTCGAGACGCCCTTGAGCGACGGGCCGAACTCGACGTTCTCGCGGACATGCAGCCACGGGAAGAGCGTGTAGCTCTGGAACACCATCCCTCGGTCGACGCCGGGGCCCTCGACGGGCCGCTCGCCCACCTCGACCGTCCCCGCAGTCGGCCGGATGAGGCCGGCCATGATGTTCAGGAGCGTCGACTTGCCGCAGCCGGACGCTCCGACGATGCAGACGAAATCTGCGTCTGCGACCTCGACGGTGACGTCGTCGAGTGCCCGCACCTCGCCGTTTCGCGTCTCGAAGACCATCGAGACCCCGCGAGCGGCGATCGAGCTCACCTGCCCACCCGCTCCGCGTACGGGAACAGGACCCGGTAGAGCCAGCGGAAGAACGCGTCGGTCAGGAGGCCGAGGGCCCCAATCGTGATGATTCCCGCGATGATCTTCTCCGTCTGGAAAAAGCGGCTTGCGGTCAGGATCACATGGCCGATTCCCGTCGATGCCGCCACGAGCTCGGCCACGATCAAGTACGTCCAGGCCCAGCCCAGGCCGATTCTCAGGTTGTCGAGAACCCCCGGCCAGGACGCCGGCAGGAGGACACGGCGGAAGACCTGCCAGCGCGACGCGCCCAGGGTGTAGGCGATGTTCAGGAGCTCCTTGGGGATATTCGCGGAGACATCCGCGACCATGAGCGTCAGCGGGAAGAAGACGCCGATGTAGATGACTGCGATCTTCTCCGTGTTCGCGATCCCGAACCAGATGATGAGGAGCGGGATGAACGCAGAGGCCGGCATGTAACGGACGGCGGCGATGATGGGCTCGAAGAAGGCCTGGATGGCCCGAAACGAGCCAATCGCGATCCCCAGCGGGATCCCGATCGCCGCTGAGATGAGGAACCCGACCCCGATTCGATAGAAGCTCGCCCAGACGTCGTGGGCGAAGCCTTCGTGGGCAAACATGTTGTAGAGGGCCGTCGCGACCTTCCACGGACCGGGCAGGAAGTATGGCCTGACGAAGCCTCCGTACGAGAGGATCGACCAGATTCCGATCACG
>DATLQD010000080.1:0-4243 GCA_035535315.1 Gaiellaceae bacterium | reverse complement strand
CTCCGAGGGCCTGCGCGCGTTCAAGCGGACGACGCTCCTCGGCTACGAGATCCCCTGGAACATGTTCAACTTCGACCAGCAGGCCTACCTGGCGTTCGACGCCGGGCACGTCGAGCGGAAGGTGCGGGCGCTCGCGTGCTATGCGTCGCAGCAGCACCGAAACTACGCGAATCCCGAGTACATACGGAACCTCGCCAGAACGCATGGCCTGAACGTGAACCGGGAGTACGCGGAAGTCTTCGAGGTCTACCGGGTCGTCGGCTAGCGACCACGGCGCACAGGCCGGCCACTAGAGAAGGCCGCGCGCGATGGCCGTCGCAGCGGCCGCGCCGACGACGACGACCAGGATCGGCGCGCGGAGCACCAGCGCTACCACGGCCGCTGCAAGCCCGACGAGGCGCTCGTCGAGGACAAGCTCTCGGTCCCCGCCGAAGAGCTGGGTCGCGACGAGCGCGGCCAGAAGCGCAGGAGTGAGAAGCGAAGCGACTCCGATCACGGGGGCGGGCAGCTCGCGGCCGCCCAGGAGAACCGGCCCGACGGCCTTTAGCGCGAATGTCGCTGCGCCCGCCACGGCCACCACTGTCCAGACGGTGCTCACCAGCGGAGCCCGATGAGGCAGGCGGCGCTCGCGACGACGATCGGGATGCCCGGAGCGGCGAAGGGGACAAGCGCCAGTGCGATCGCCGCGCCTGCCAAAGCTGCAGCCAAAGCGCGCCGCTCCCGCACCTGCGGGACGAGCAGGGCGAGGAAGAGCGCCGGAAAGGCGGCGTCGAGCCCGAGCCGTTCCGGATCGCCGATCAGCCCTGCCCCGACGACGCCGACTGTCGTTCCTCCGATCCAGGCGACGTAGAGAACGAGGCCTGCCCCAATCAGGCGCCGGCGGCTGAACTCGCCAGGCCCGACCGCCGAGATCGCCCACGACTCGTCCACGATCAGCTGCGCCTCGAGGAACCGGCGCCAGGCCGGGCCTTCGAACACGGGGCCGACGGAGATCGAAATCGGCGCGTAGCGTGCGTTCAGCAGGACGGCGGCTGCGATCGCGGCCGCCGCGCCGCCACCGTCATCGAGCACCGAGATGGCTGCGTACTGCGCCGACCCGCCGAAGGTCGTGGCCGACATGACGATCGGTGCCAGCGATCCCATCCCGGCCACCTTCGCCAGGACGCCGAATGAGGCGCCGAACGTCGACCCGGCGATCGCATAGGGCAGGATCGCCCTGGCTCCGTCGCGGAAGCGGTCGCCGCCGGCCTGCTCTACCCCGGCTCGTCCCACTCCACCTGGTCGAAATAGCGGAGCGCGCGCCGCGTGGGTCGGACCCGGGCGGCCAGCGCACCGAGCTCGCCGGCCGAGATCTCGCCGAGTGCTCGCTTGAGGCCCAGGTACGGGAGGTTCAGGTCTTCCTGGTAGACAAACGTCGAGACCCGGGGATTCACCTCGATTACGTAGTCGCCGACGAGCTGGACGTTGAAGAAGTGCTCGATCCCGAGCGCGGCCACGATGCGATTCGACCAGTCCATCAGCTCGTCGTCGACGAGCGTCTGGAAGAACATGGCCAGTCCCGCGCGCATGTCCTCGCGGGTCTTCGGGTGGCCCAGCACGATCCGCTCGCCGTCCGCGATGCCGTCCACGGTCCGCTCGCCGCCCTGGGCGAGCTCCATGACGAGGAGCTCTCCGTCCTGGCCCTCGAGGAGCTCCTCCGCCTCCTCGAGGCGCAAGGCCAGGCTTCCGGGCCGCTCATGCAGGAGCTGATGGGCGCGGTCGACGCCCGGGTCGAGGATGCGAAAGCCGCGCGAGCCCGATGCGTAGACCGGCTTGAAGCAGACGGGCCGGTTCGGATAGCCGAGCTCCCGGGCGGCGGCGGCGAACGCCTCGCTCCCGCGAACGCGGCGCCAACCGGGGGCGGGGACGCCGATCTCGTCGAGGAGCGCGTAGAACTCGGCCTTGTCGTTGGCGCGCCGGACGGTCTCGGGCGCGCTCACGAGCACCGGCAGTCCGTGCTCGGCGAACCGTTCACGGGCGCCGGCCAGCCCGGCCAGATCGTGGGACGACTGCGGCAGGACCGCGTCGACCCCTTCTCGCTCGCAGAGAGCCAGGACTTCGTCCGGAAAGGTCTCGTCCGACCCTGGCGGCACTCGCGCGAACGCGTCGCAGAGGAATCGGCCGATGGGCCGCTCGCCCATGTCGCAGCCGACCAGCCGAATCGGTCGCTCGCCGTTCTCACGGAGTGCCCGGAGGAGTGCTGCGGTGCCCGGTGCGCCGCACGCGGTGACGAGGACGGTCAGCGCTCGCATTGCACTAGACGCTTGGTCGGTAACGGCCGTCCCCGAGGGTGTGGTGGAGGTCGATCAGGCATCTAGTATCGCCCGCCATGGCTCCTCCGGGCGCTCGTTATGACGAGCAACCGACATGGAGGGCGCTGCCCTGGTCTAGCGTCGGAGTAGGGCGCGCAGCCTGATCCGCGCGGAGGCGATGTCGCCGGGGGGGAAGAAGCCGAGCGCGAAGAGCGCCGCGGGGTAGGCGAGCGTGACCGCGAGGCGAGCCGGAATCGAGACTGTCATCGCAAGCCCGTGGTCGATCGCGAGGGAGGTGAGCGCGAGGCCGACGGCGAGTCCGACTGCGAGCAGGATCCGGCGCCACTGCCACGGAACCGGGTAGATGCGCTGCCCGACCGCCAGCACGAGGAGGGCGAGCGAGGCGAAGGCGGCGGCGGTCGCCCAGGCCGCGCCGCGGTAGGAGTACGGCGGGATGAGAAGGAAGTAGAGGCCGATCGCGATCGCACCGCCTAGCATCGCGAGCGGCGCCGTGAGGCGCATCCGCTTCGTGACGTTCAGCCCGACGATGAAGATCGTGTACGCCCCGGCCCCAACCGAGGCGAGCGCCAGCGGCGCGACGGCGTCGGTAGCGGGCCAGTACGCGGGCGGCATCACGAGGTGGAAGAGCGGAAGGATCCAGGCCGATACGAGCACCGCGAGGAAGCCGGTCGCGAAGAAGTAGTAGTTGGCGCCGCGGGCGACCATGCTGGGATGGCGCTCCGTGTGGAGCCAGCTGTAGTGCCACTGCGTCCAGCCCATGCGGAAGGCCATCACACCGACGAAGACGATCTGGCTGTACCGGAAAGCCGTCCCGTAGAGGCCGTTCGCTGTGAGACCGTGGTAGTGCTTGATAAAGAAGCGATCCATCAGGTTCAGGGCGAAGAACGAGAGCCCGCCGATCAGCCCTGGCCAGGCGAAGGCGATCATCTCCCGGCCCACTCGCGGGGAGATGTTCCGGGTCAAATCGTGGATCCACTCCCGCGCCGTGAAGACAAACGCGGCGCAGACGGAGATGAGAGAGGCGATCAGAATTCCCTTGACGCCCAAGTGCCAGACCGCCACCAGGAGGACGCTGAACACGACCTGAACGAGTCCGCGTGCGAGCGCATAGCGCGCGAAGGTCATCGGCTTCCGCCGGACCCGGCAGAGGATCATCGGGAGGTCGACGATGTTCGTCAGGTAGAGATCGACCAGTGCGATGACCAGGAAGCCGACGTACTGATCCGTCCCGAAAACACGGTCCGAGAGCGTGCCGGAGAAGAGGATGACGCCGCCGATCACGACCGCGGGGTAGAGGCTTTCGATCAGAAGGTAGAGCGTGATGATCTGCCGTCGCCAGGCGGCGTCGTGCCGCTCGAAATAGAAGCGGGCAAAGACGCCGTCCATGTTCGCCGCGATCAGGACGTCGATGAACGCGACGATCGCGAGCACGAGCTCGAGCACACCGAAGTCCGCCGGTGCGAGGAAGTGGGCGTAGAGAGGAACCAGGAGGAACGCGAGCGACTTCAGGACGACACGGGCCCCTCCGTAGATCAACGCATCCTCGGCGAGCGCCCCGATCCCGAGCCCGCGAGGCGGCGCACCGTGCTCCTCCTGGCTCTTCGGAGAGGCCTCCCCGGCCCGGATCTCCGTCACGGAAAAAGAGGCTACTCGTAGCCCAGGTCGCGCAGCCGCTCGATCATCACGGCTTCCTCCTCGCGGGAGTACACCGACTCCTCGGTCCGGCGGGGGGCGGTGGTGCTGACAGCCCGCCCTTCGCCGAGCGCCTCGTCGTCGAGGATTGCGTCGATTGCAGGCGCCTCGAGCTCCGACGCGACTCCGTGCAGGGCGAGGAGCGTCGCAGCCATCTGGGTGATCTCCGAGCCCGCCGGAACATCTGCCATTCGGATCCCGGGCCCGGCCGCGGCGATGATGCCGTTCAGCCCGTGATG
>DATLQD010000079.1:0-3041 GCA_035535315.1 Gaiellaceae bacterium | reverse complement strand
GGAAGCTGAACGCCGCGCGGACGAGCCGCAGGCGGCCGATCGCGCCCCCGCCGACGAGCTCCTCGAGCTTCGCGGTCTGCGGGTTGTGGCGGTACATGAAGGCCTCCATGAGAAGGCGGTCCGACTGCTCCGCCACGTCGAAGGCCCGCTCGACATCCTGGGGCCGGCGGCTCAGAGGCTTCTCGCAGAGAACGTGCTTGCCTGCCTCCAGCGCGCGGATCGACCACTCGACGTGGAGCAAGTTGGGCAGCGAGATGTACACCGCCTCGAGGTCAGGGTCGGCCAAGAGCTCCTCGTAGCTCCCGTACGCCCGCTGGATGCCGCGCTCGCGCGCGTAGGCCCCCGCCCGTGCGGCGTCACGGCTCGCGACGGCGATGACGTCGACTCGGTCGGACTCGGCCGCACCGGCGAGCAACTTGTCGTTGATGTTCGCCGTCGACAGAAAGCCCCAGCGGACCGTGGCGCTCATCCCCATGCCGGTTCTGCGACGGGCCGGAAGGCGGTCTCCAGGATGCGATGGTTTCGAGGGCGACTGATGACGAAGAGCACGACCTCCGCCACGTTTTCGGGCGTCATCATTCCCGCCAGGGCCGGCATGTCCGGCGTGCGGCCGCGGCCCATGGCGAAGTCCGTCGCGACGCCGCCCGGGCACACGTTCGAACAGCGGACACCTTGCTCCCGCAACTCGTGGTCGAGGGCGCGGGTGAAGCCCACCTGGGCGAACTTCGAGGCGCAGTACACGGCTTCGAGGGGAAGGCCTCGCCGACCCGCCTCGGACGCGAGCGTGACGATGTCAGCCGCGTCGCTCTCGAGCAGGTGAGGGAGCGCAGCCCGGACGGCGTAGAGGGTTCCCTTCACGTTGACGTCGATCATCTCCTCCAGCTGGTCGGCCGGAAGGTCGAGGAACGGGCCGTACGCTCCCACGCCGGCGTTGGCGACGAGAATGTCGATTCCTCCGAAGCGCTCTACGGCCTCAGCCGCAAGGGCCTCGAGGTCTTCCGGTCGCCTGACGTCGCATGGACGCGCCACCGCGCCGTCGAGACCGAGATCATCGCCGCTTCGCGACGCCAGCGCGAGGCGGACTCCCTCCGCCGAAAGTGCGCGCGCAACTGCGGCGCCGATGCCTCGACTTGCTCCCGTAACCAGGGCCACCTTGCCTGCAAGCGCTTTCATCCTTCCTCCAACGATCGTAGGGATAGACCGGCATGTGCGATGGCCTGGTGTGCGAGCCGCTCGTCTTCCTCACCAGGAAGACCGCTCACCCCGATCGCCCCGGCGCGGACCCTGTCCTCGAACGCGGCAACGCCACCTTTGAAGAAGGTGAAGAACGGGTCGAAGCTCGCCCGCTCGACCGGGTCGTCCGCCACCTTCGCGGCAAGCTCCCTCGTGGAGCGCGCGTCGCTGCGTGCCGCCGTGTAGGCCTTCCTCTGGGCATTCAGTCGCGTGTCTGGAGCGGCCCCGTCCATCGTGGCCGCCGCAACCAACTCGCCGTGGTCGTCCGCGACATAGACCGAAACCGGCCCGGATGCGTTTTCGATGACCGAGCCGACCATGTCGAGGGCCTGGTGGAGCCTCATCAGGACATCGCCCCGTCGAAGTACTTTTCGGCCAGGGTCCATGCGGCCTTGCCGCACTGCGCGCCGATTTTCCGCCCACCAAAGTCGTCCGGCGAGACGTGGATCCCCATGTAGAGACGAGATATGCCCGCGGCATCCGCGGCGTCGAAGTACGTGGCCCATTGCAGGGTGAGATCCTCGCTCGGGCCCTGCTCGATCTTGAGCGAGCCGGCGGGGACAGGCACCTCGTAGAGGCCTCCCGGGAAATACGAGTTCCCGGTGAAGGCCGTGAGAACTTCTGCTGCCGCGCGGCTGAAGGTGCTGTGCCCGGAGACGTAGCCTGAGAAGGCGGGGGTGACGAACGTGGGGAGCTGGTAGGGCACCCAATCCACCGCGGGGATCCAGCTGACCCCGCTGTGCCCGGCGGTCGGATCCTCCGGAGCGCCGGCCCAGGCGCGGATGGCGATCTCGCCCACGCGGTCCGCCAGCTTCGCATGACGCTCACCGGGAGCACTCGAGGCCCGCGTGACCACCTCGATGAGGCCGGGTAAAAGCGGAAGGCCGTCCGGATCATAAGCCGGGCCGCTCCGATCGCTCGATTGGCCCTTGCCTCCCATGTAGCGGATCATCGAGATGGGCCGCGCCGAGTCGTAGTAGCCCTTCGCCCCCCAAGCCGCGACGGCAGCGTCGTGGACGGCCCCGTTGAGCGCGAAGTAGAGCTTCACGTCCCACTCGAGGCGGTCGACCGCCGGGCCGTGGCCTCCGATCCGGAGCTCGAGCCCGGGGGAGTCAGAGACTTCGTTCGCGAGCGTATTCCAGTGCCCGGGCGGGGTCTCCGAGTTGGGGCCGTCGGCCCAGAACTCGGCCAAGACGCGCTCGAAGTCGCCGCGAGGAACGACGTTCGGAGCGTAGGCTCGGCCGGTTGCCGGGTTGACGTTGTGGCCGTCGCCGTCGTTCGTCCCCAGTGTGTTGCCGCCGAGAGCGGCGGGCCCGACGTCGAGGGTGGCGCCGTCATCCGGGTCGAGACCGCTGCTGTAGCGGATGACTGCAACCGCCGTCTGCTTGAAGTCCGCGTCTGATGACGGATCTCCGAGTCGCGGCACAGGACCTGGATCGAGGGGGAGCCCCTCGGGGGATCGGGGCAGCGCGAACCCGGCGACGTGCCCCCAGTGCGAGCCAATGAAGGTCTGCACCTTGCCGGGCACCGGGATGCCGTTCTGCGCCACGATCTTGGCGAGAGCGAGCGGCTGCCAACGGTTCGGGTCGCGCATCTCCGTACCCGGCTCCTCTACGACTAGGGGCGCGTTAACCGGCTTGTAGTCGGGATTGAGGTACCGCAGGGCCTCGTGGGCCCCGTCATTACGCCCGTACGCGATCACCGCCGCCGCGATGCGGTTCCCGAGGGCTGCCGGAGAGTCACCCTCCGTTGTCGTGTAGTCGATCCGGTAGCAGAGCGAATCCATGGTCGAGGTGAGCTCGTCGAAC
>DATLQD010000078.1:0-2930 GCA_035535315.1 Gaiellaceae bacterium | reverse complement strand
TGGGTGCGGAACTGGTCTGGAAAGTGCGAGGGATGGGAACCGTCGTCGCCTGCCTCCGGACCTCGGACGCATGGCCGCTGATCCTGCTGAGCGGCCATCTCGAGGGCACCGATCCGATTCTGATCTACCGCGTGCCCGACTACGCCGCCGCGGTCTCAAGCCTTCGTGCCGCCGGAATCGACCTACGGGAGCTCGAGATTCCGCATGGCCCGTGTGCGAGCTTCCAGGCCGAAGGCGGGCAGCGCCTTGCGGTCTACGAGCTCACGCGGCCGCAGGTTGCGGAGCACTTCGTCGGCCGCATCGACGACTGATTCCACGGCAGCCGTTGGCTGTCAGCCGACACCTACTGAGGCATCGCGGTCGACCGCTTCACCGGGAACCGTCACCCAGGCGGTGACGCTTTCGGCGCGGCCTCGGAGATCCAGCGTCCGCTCCTCGAGTCCGGCAGTGTCGAGCTTCGAGGCCTTCGCCGCACCGCTGCTGATGACGATTTCCCCCGCCTTTGCGCACGAGGCGAGCCGGGCTGCAGTGTTCACCGAGTCACCAAGTGCGGTGAAGTCGACCGCGTCTCCCTCGCCGACCGTGCCGACGAAGGCGACACCGGTGTGAACACCTGCGCCCACCGGGATCCAGGGCTCACCTTGGTCGTGACCTGTCTGCGCGAGCAGCTCGCGCGCAGCGTCGATCGCGTCCGCAGCGTGATCGGCGCCGGCGAAGCCGGGGATGAAGAGGGCGACGACCTGATCCCCGACGAACTTGTCCACGATGCCGTTCCTTCGATCGACGGCTGCAGCCGCGGCCCCGTAGAAGCGCGCCATCAGTTGGGAGAATTCCCCGGAGCCCATGTGCTCCGCGAGAGCCGTCGAGCCGCGGACGTCCGCGAAGAGAAGCGAGAGCTCGATCTCGGCGCCGCCGGGCCGCTTTTCCAGCGCGTGGATGCAGCCGCGGCAGATGCGCCGGTTGAGACGCGAGGGGCCGAAGCCGATGAACCGCATCACGTTCCCGGGCGGGCCGAAGGGGGTGTCGCAGAGCTTGCAGCGCGGGTCGGTGGGGATCGCTCGCGAAATCCGGCGCATCCACGGGCTCCAGCACATGTGCCCGCGGGCCTCGCCCATGAGGACCCGCCGCCACTTTTCGTCGTGCGGGGTCTTCGGGTCGCTCACTACACGCCTCGAGCCCCGGATGCTTCAGCCAGCCGCTTGCGAAGCCCTTCGAGCTCGAAGCGGTCGTCCGGAGCCGGATAGAAGTCGGTCCCGCCGAGGAGCGACTCGGCGTCGCCAAGAAGCTCCCGTGCCCGGTCGTCTTCGCCCCGAGCAAAGGCGACGACGGCTCGGTTCAAGTGCGTCATCGCAGCGCCATATGCGTCGTCGGAAGCGCCGAGCTTCTCACACTCTGCAAAGTAGCGCTCCGCAGCGTCGATGTTTCCCCGATGGATCTCGACGTGGCCGAGGTTGTGGAGCTCGACGCCCACCATCCCCAGGTCGCCGAGGTGTCGATTCAGGGCCAGGCTCTCTTCGAAGAGAGCCGCGGCCCGGTCGTAATCGCCGGTCAGGCGAGTGCCCTGGGCGTGCATGTGCAGCGGCGCCTGCCCCATTGCCGGCTCGAGCGTACGGGCAAACTCGCGCGCCTGGGCTGCAAGCGAGCGGGCGTGGTCATACTCGCCGTCGAGGAAGGCAACCCGGCTGAGCCCGAGGTGGGCGAGTGCCAGCGCTTCCGGGTCCTGGACCGCACGAGCGGCCTCCAGGGATGCCTCGCTTCTCGCTCGCGAATCCTCCTGCGCGCCCACCATGAAGGCGAGGAGCGCGTCGCCGTACAGCGCAAGCGCCCTCGCGCGCGAAGGTTCTTCCTCCCGGCCGTCCAGCACCGTGGCCAGAAACGCCCGGCCTCCGAGCGGGTCGCGGGCCACCACCCAGAGGCGCCAGACATTTGCGGCGAGCTCAGTCGCTTCGTGACCGTCTCCACTCTCGATCAGCGACCGGGCCGCAGCCGCGAAGGACTCCGTCTCCGCGAGGAGCTGCTCCACCCAGGCGTCCCGGCCCGCCAGCACCGGACTGCCCGAAGAAGACGGAAACCTCCAACGCTCCTCGCGGGAACGCTGGAGCAGGCGGTGCGCCTCTTCCCGCCTCACGTCTCGAAGGCGTTCATTGCTTCCCACGAAAATTCAGCGGCACAGGTCGAACCTAACCTAGCCGAGGCCCGGAGGGACCGAGGCAAGACCTGGGCGCCCAGTGGCCTGGGCTCCTTGACACATGTACGGTCCAGGCTTGGGGTCTTCGAGATTGCCGTTGAAATGCCGGCGCGTGGCCTTCCTCGCGGCTCTCGTGATCGCGGCGGGCGTAGCGGGCAGCGACGCCGTTGCCGCGCCGGTCACGCTCGCCGCCCCGGCTCAAGGCAGGATCATTTCCTTTGCCCAGGACGGCCGGCGGATCGCCTGGATCGGCTATCGCGAGCGAGTTCACGTCAAGACGATCGCGACGGGGCGAAGCGAGGTCGTCGGCAGTGCCCGAACGCAGGGAGGCGGCGCCGGTGGTTTCCCGATCGGCTACCGCAATCACCTCCTGGCACTCGCAGGGAAGCAAGCTCTCTGGACCGTCCAAAGCGGCGGCAACTGCGTCGAGACGTTTGTGCAGACGGCAACCCTCGGCGACGGAAAGCCCCCCGCCGGCGTCACCGACATGACGTTCTGCGAAGTCGAGGGGTCGGTGACCACGGCGGTCGGCGGCGATGCCGCGACGCTCGCCTTGACGACAGTCACATTCCAGAACGTCGGGGACTGCGGCTCGCGAGTCGCGCTTGGAGCCACGCGCCGCGTCGTCGGCTCGAGCTCAGTTGCGGTTCCCGGCAGCGCCCCGCCCGTCCAGCTTGCGGTCTCGGCAGGGCGAGTCGCGGTCGTTCCCGCGGACCTGGGGATCTGCTCGGCCGCGGTGCTT
>DATLQD010000077.1:0-4261 GCA_035535315.1 Gaiellaceae bacterium | reverse complement strand
GAGTCACCTGGGAACGCACCGAGATCTACCGCGGACGTTCGGAGTAGCCTCGCCCCTCTCGCTCCCTAAGCGGCCCGGTGGCCAGGCGGGAGCGCGAGTGTGATGATCGTGATTGCGGAAGCGATCAGGACAATGGCACCGCCTGGGGCAAGGTCGGCGTAATAAGAGACGGCGAGGCCCGCGAGCGCCGAGGCGAGGCCGATACCCATTGCGACGAGGATGGTGGAGCGGACGCTCCACGCAATCCGCCCGGCCGCGATGACGGGTAGCACCATGAGCGCCGCAATGAGAAGGATGCCGACAACGCGCATCGAGATGGCGATAGTGACCCCGGTGAGCACGGCAAGGGCCACGTTCAATGCGGTAACGGGGAGGCCGGTCACTCGAGCGCCTTCGTCATCGATCGAGACGGCGACGAGGCCGCGGTAGAGGAAAGCGATCAGAGCGAGCGCGGCGATCCCGAGCGAGCCCACAAGCGCGAGGTCGGACGTGGTGACGGTGAGGATGGAGCCGAAGAGGAATGTGAACAGGTTCGCGTTGAGCGCACCGGCAGCCGAGATGAGGACGACACCCGTAGCGATGCCCGTGTAGAAGATGAGCGCCAGTGCCTGGTCGCCCGCGGTGCGCCGGCGGCCCCGCAGCCACTCGACGGCGACCGCGGCAGCGACCGAGGCCGCGAGCGCTGTCAGAACCGGCGAGATGCCAAGGAGGTAGCCGGCGGCGACGCCGGCGAAGGCGGCGTGGCCGATACCGTCGCCGATCAGGCTCATGCGTCGTTGGACGAGGAAAAAACCGACCGCGGGGGCGAGGACACCGACGATCGCGCCAGCCGCCAGCGCCAGGCGCATGAACTCCGCCTCAAAGATGGACATGGGAGGGGTCGTGCCAGCGGGAGGGGAGCGCGTCGGGCGCGCCGTCGAAAACGATCTCTCGGCGGACGAGGACGATCCGCTCGACGAAGCTCTCGACGGCTCCGAACTCATGTGAGACGTAGACGATCGTGACTCCGAGCTCGCTCTTGAGCTCGGCCAGAAGCCTGGCGAACGCTTCCTGCGCCTCGACATCCACGCCGGTGGTCGGCTCGTCGAGGACGAGGAGGTCGGGCCGGCCGGCGAGCGCTTTTGCGATGTAGGCCCGTTGCTGCTGTCCGCCCGAGAGGCGCTGGACCGGCTGCTCGGCGACGGCCGCGAGCCCAACGCGCTCGATTGCCGCCTCGACCGCGCGCCTGTCCTCGCCGGTGAAGCGGCGCAGGAGCCCGCGCACCGGCAGACGCCCGGCGCTCACAATCTCCCGCACGGTGGCGGGGGCATCGATTCCGAGCGTCGTTCGCTGGGCGAGGTAGCCGAGCCGTCTACGTGCAGTGAAGCTCTGTGCAGGCTGCCCGAACAAGAGCGCCTCGCCGCGACGCGGTCGCTCCAGCCCGAGCGCGATCCGGATCAGGGTCGTCTTGCCGCCGCCGTTTGGGCCGGCGACAGCGACAAACTCGCCCTCCTCGATCACGAGATCGACGCGCTCGAGGACCGGCATGCCGCCGGGATAGGCAAACGAGACGTCGCGCAACTCGACCGCTACCGGCATCCGAGGCCAGCCTGTAGAGCGCGAAGGTTCGCGCGCATGAGGGTGAAATAGTCAGCTCCCTGCTTCCTCTCCGTGTCCGTGAGGCCCTCGATCGGATCGAGGACCGCCGTCTTCGTGCCGGTCTCTCGTGCGACTGTCTCGGCGAGGCGCGGCGAAACGAGACGCTCGAAGTAGACGGTCGTCGCATCGCTGGCGCGCACCACGTCGACGGTCTGCTGCAGCGCCTGCGGCGTTGGTTCGGCCTCGGGGTTTAGGCCCGTGACTGCGATCTGGTTCAGCCCATAGCGCTCGGCGAGATAGGCGAAGGCTTCGTGGCTCGTCACGATGTCACGGCGAGCACAGTCGGCAAGCCCGCGCCTGTAGTCCTTGTCGAGTTTCCTGAGTCGCGCCAGCAAGCGTGACACGGCCGCTGGCCTTCGGAGGACGACCCCAATACGATCGACGATCTTCATGTAGCGGATGGGGTCGAGCCAGACATGGGGATCGCCATCCGGATGGAGGTCGAGTGCGGGTGTGTCGAGGAGAGCCACGACGTCAGGGCCTGATCCGGCAGCGTCCTCGAGTTGCGGCTGAAAGCCGTGACCGAGAAGGAGCACGAGTTCCGCCGACTTGATGTTGCTGACGTCGCTGGGCGAAACCTCGAGATCATGCGGCTCGGCGCCCGGAGGCGTCAGATTCTCGACCGAGACGGCCTCACCGCCAACCTGCTCCGCCGCGAACGCAAGGGGATAGAAGCTCGCCACGACCGTTTCACGGGTACTCGAGTGGCCGTCGCTGCCTCCGCACCCCACCGCCAGGCCAGGGAAGGTCAGAGCGAGGATCAAGATGAGAATGAATTTCATTCGCTGTTCGGCTATCTTAGGGGACGATGGGTGCCCAAGTAACGAGCAAGACCAAACGGGCTGACGCCGAGGCACGCTTGCGAGAGGTCGGCGTCCGTCTAACTACTCCGCGACTGCTCGTCCTACAGGCGCTCTCGCGCGAGCCTCATGACGCGACCGCGCAAGAGATCCACGGACGACTACGGACCTCGGGGAGCCCGGTCGGCCTCGCGACCGTCTACCGGACGCTCACGTTGCTCCAAGAGTGCGGCGCAGTCGACGCGCTCTCTCACCGGCGGGGCGAGAGCTGCTACCGGCTCTGCGGACCGGGGCACCATCATCACCTCGTCTGCTCGGCCTGCCACCAGGTGCAGGAGCTGACCGAATGCGAGTTGGACGACTGGCTCGCGGGCGTGGGCAAGAAGCACGGCTTCCGTCCCACGTCCCACAGCCTCGAAGTAGTCGGCATCTGTAGCGATTGCGGGGCCCGCTGAGAGGCCCGTCCGCCGTGGGTCAATGACCCTAGCCAATCACCTCGGCGACCAGGATCGAAGCCCCAAAGATGAAGGCGACCAGAGCCGCCGCGGCCACGAGTCGCGTAGGCGGTCCACCGTGGATGCCGGTCTCATGCACGGCCGTGTGTCCCTTGCCTCGGACGATCAGCCATCGGTTCACCGGAAAGGCGAAAACGCCTGCGACAGCGAGCGCGAAGGCAAGTGAGCCCCAGAAGAGAAGGGATGCCAGACCAGCATCCATGGCGCCGGGAACCAGCACAACGATCGCGTTATCCACGATCTCCATGACGGCGATGCTGAGCGTGTCCGACGCCAAGGCGATCGGGATGACGACCGCGAGTGCCAGGCCGGCCCGCAAGAGCGGCATGCTGGTGAGCGCGTAGCCGAACACGAACGCCAGCACCACGGACAGCACAATGGTTGTCAGGTTCGAGAAGCCGGCTGCAGTACCAATGACCATCCCGGCGATCTCGCCGATAGCGCACCCGGTGAGACAGTGCAGCGTCGCACTGAGCGCGACGGCGTTGAGCGCGCGACCTGACGTTGGCATCGCATGGTCCCGATGATCGTGATCGGCAGGGCTCGCCATCGGCGGGCCCTCCGAGCCTCAGCTGCTCATCGCGGCCATGGCCGCCTTGGCCCGCTCCGCCATCTCCTCCGGCGGGACATCCTCGACGTGCGTCGCAAGCGACCACGAGTGGCCGAACGGATCCTTGACGGAGCCCATGCGGTCGCCCCAGAACTGGTCGGCGACCTCCATCGTGATCGTCGCGCCCGCGTCGACTGCCTCCTTCACGACCGCGTCGACGTCCTCGACGTACATGAAGACGCTCGCGCTCGTCCCGCCCAGCTCCTTCGGCGTCCTCGTCGTCGCCTGCGGGAACGGATCGGAGAGCATCACCAGGGAGTCCCCGATCTCGAGCTCCGCATGGCCGATCTTGCCGTCCGGCGCGTCCATTCGCACGCGCTCCTTCGCGCCGAACGCCTTCTTGTAGTACTCGATCGCCTCGGCCGCATCGTCGACAGCCAGGTACGGCGTGGCGGTGTGGTAGCCGTCCGGAATCGCCTTTGTCGCCATGTATACCCCTCCCAGCTCGATCGTGTTATGAAGCGCCGACGATCCTAAGGGCTTGGACGCTAGCCGCGCGCTGACTAGACCCAGGCCGCACCGGACCTTCCTTCCCCTCAGGGCGGCGGTCGCTCATTCTCATACCGTCCTCTCAGGCTCTGCGGAGAGCTGCCAAACGGCAACCATCGACACGACTGCCACTTAGGGTAGCCAGCCCGCCGGTCGACCGCCAGGGAGCGCCTATCGCGGTCTCATCTAGTTCTCATCGCCCGGCCGTA
>DATLQD010000076.1:0-6565 GCA_035535315.1 Gaiellaceae bacterium | reverse complement strand
GCGATCGCGGAGGGGTTCGACTCGATCGAGCTCGCGAAGCGTTACACGACCGTGACGATGGGCCCCTGCCAGGGAAAGCTCTGCCACCTCCCCTCGATCCGCCTCTATGCACGCGAGAACGAGACGGACGAGGCCACGATCGGAACGACGACGGCGCGACCTCCGTGGGCGCCCATCGAGCTCGGCCTGCTCGCCGGCCGCCCACACGAGCCCGAAAAGCTGACGTCGATGCACCACCGCCACGCGGATCTGGGCGCGAAGGTGATGTGGACCGGCGCCTGGAAACGCCCCCATTCCTACGGCGACCCGGGTGACGAGGCCAAAGCCGTCCACGATTCGCTCGGCGTCATCGACGTCTCGACGCTCGGCAAGCTCATCGTCCGCGGCCCGGACGCGGCCGACTTCCTCGAGCGCATCTACCCGAACAAGTTCGGAGACATGAAACCGGGGCGGATCCGCTACGCAGTGCTAGGCACAGACGCGGGGCGGATCATGGACGACGGCACCGTCGGACGCCTGTCCGAAGAGGACTTCTACGTGACCACCACGTCGACGGGCGCCGAGGGAGTCATCGAGTGGTTCGAATGGTGGAACGCGATCTGGCACCTCGACGTCGAGATCGTGAACCTGACCGGCGCTCTCGCGGCCGTCAACATCGCAGGCCCGAAGGCACGGAGGCTGATGGAGCGCCTTACCGACCTCGACGTCTCGAACGAGGGCATCAAGTACCTCGATGCGAAGCACGCCCGCATCGCCGGCGTCCCCTGCCTCATCCTCCGGATCGGGTTCGTGGGTGAGCTCGGCTACGAGCTCCACTTCGCAAGCCCCTACGGCGAGTACCTCTGGGACACGATCCTCGATCACGGGGCGGAATGGGACATTCGCCCCTTTGGCCTCGAGCCGCAGCGGATCCTCCGCCTGGAGAAGATGCACGTCCTGATCGGTCAGGACACCGACTCCGAGTCGAACGTGCTGGAGGCGGGCATGCCCTGGATCGTCAAGTGGGACAAGGAGGACTTCGTCGGCAAGTGGGCGCTCGAGCACGTGCAGGAGCGCGGCTTCCGGTCGCAGCTCGTCGGGTTCGAGATGGCGAACGGCGTCGTCCCGGCCGAGGGCGGCCAGATCGTGCGCGAGGGCACCTCGATTGGGCGGGTGACAAGCTCACGGCGAAGCAAGCAGCTGGGCAAATCAATCGGCATGGGCTGGGTGCCGCCGGAGCTCGCCGAGGACGGCGCCCGGATCCAGATCAAGGTGGAGGACCGGCTCGAGGAGGCGTCGGTCCGGCTCCGTCCCTTCTTTGACCCCGAGGGGGAGCACCTCAGATCATGAGCACCCTCGACTTCATCTCGATTGACAAGGCCGAGCACTCGGGCCCGTTTCAACCGGTGCTGAAGTCGCCCATGCACAGGCGCCTGACCGAGGCCGGCGCAGTGTTCGAAGAGCGCGACGGCTGGCTGGTCGCAACGCAGGTGCCCGGCCAGGATCGACACCGGATCTCGATTCGGGACGTGACCGCCTCCTACCGGGTCGAGGAGGGAGACGGCTCGCTCGACATCGAGTTCGGGGACGGAGAGCACGGCGTTGTCCCGCCGACCGGCAAGGGCCAGACGCTCGTCGCCAGCTATCGAAGCGGCGCCGGCGGGGCCCGGGAGGGCTTCCTAGATACGAGCGCCGCCTGGGGCGCGATCGAGGTCGACGGGCCTGGGGCGAGCACGGTCATGCGCCGGCTGACCGAGCTCGATCTTGACGACCTGCCCGTGGTCGGAGCGCTCGCACACGTCCGCGCCCTGATTGCGAAGCCAGGCGACGAGCGCTATCTGATCGTGATTCCGCAGGAGTACGGCCACCACGTGTGGGAAGTGGTCGTCGACGCCGCCGACCCGCTTGGAGGCGGGCCGAGCGCGTGAAGGACATCTTCTTCGAAAAGCGCATGTGGCGCCGGCGAGGCGAGCTCAAGCGCCACTACGACGTCGTCATCGTGGGCGGCGGATCCCACGGGCTCGCGACCGCGTACTACCTCGCCAAGGAGCACGGAGTGAAAAACGTCGCCGTGCTCGAGAAGAGCTACATCGGCTCCGGGGCCGCGGGGCGGAACACGACGATCATCCGGTGCAACTACAGAACCCCCGAGGGAGCCCGGTTCTACGAGCAGAGCGTCAAGCTCTACGAGGGCCTCTCGGCCGAGCTCGACTTCAACATGCTCTTCTCCCAGCAGGGGCACCTGACTCTGGCCCACTCGGACCGCGGGATCATCACGGCTACCGAGCGGGCCGAGGTGAACCAGCTCCTCGACATCGACAGCCAGGTCGTCTACCCGGACGAGATCGCGAAGCTCTGCCCCGAGATGGATCTGTCCGACCGGCCCACCTGGCCGGTCGTCGCGGCTCTCTACCATCCGCCGGGCGGAATCATCCGACACGACGCGGTCGTCTGGGGCTACGCGAGGGGAGCGGACCGCCACGGCGTCGAGATTCACCCGTACACCGAAGTGACGGACATCGAGATGCGAAACGGGCGCGCCATCGGCGTCGACACGAATCGCGGCTTCGTCTCCTGCGACCAAGTCGTCTCGGCGGCGGCGGGCTGGTCGACGCTGATCGCCGACATGGCCGACGTGCCGCTCCCAATCACCACCCATATCCTGCAGGCCTTCGTGACCGAGCCCGTGAAGCCGTTCCTCGACGTGGTCATCGTCTCGTCGCAAATGCACGTCTACGTGTCGCAGACAGACCGCGGCGAGTTCCTGATCGGCGCCGAGATCGAGCCCTACTCGACGTACAAGGGCGTGGGAACCTTCAGCTTCCTCGAGTACTCGGCGCGCCATGTGCTCGAGCTCTTCCCGCAGCTCGAGCGAACCAAGATCCTGCGCGCGTGGACGGGCCTCTGCGATCTCTCCCCGGACTACAGCCCCATCCTCGGGAAGACCGAGGTCGACAACTTCCACATCTCCACGGGCTGGGGCACCTACGGCTTCAAGGCGGCGCCGATCGTGGGCGTGACGATGGCGGAGCTCGTCGCGACCGGGAAGCCGCCGGAGCTGATCCAACCGTTCGCGGTCGAGCGCTTCTACACTGACACCATGGTCTCCGAGCTGGCGGCCGCAGCCGTGTCTCACTAGATGGCTGATCGACAATTACCGCACCCTCGGATCGCGGCCCAGACGCGGCGCCAGGCCGCACCCTCCCCCTTGTCAAGGCTACTAGCCTTGCGGGCGGGCGATGGCACACCCTGGCTTGGTCTGACCCGTCCCCGCGGGCACGCCAATTACCGACCAACCATCTGAAGGAGACGAGCATGGCGACGCAGATGCCGTCGAGCCTGGAGATAGCGCAGGAGGCGGAGCTTCTCCCGATTAGCGAGATCGCCGACCGGGCCGGCCTGAACGACGACGAATTCGATCTCTACGGGAAGTACAAGGCGAAGGTCGACCTTTCGGTCGTCGAGCGTCTGCAGGAAAAGGCCGACGCCAAGCTCGTCTGCGTAACCGCGATCACCCCCACCAAGGCAGGCGAGGGCAAGACGACGACCTCCGTCTCACTGACCCAGGGCTTAGGCAACATCGGCAAGGACCCCGTGCTCTGCCTGCGCGAGGCGTCTGTGGGGCCCGTCTTCGGGATCAAGGGCGGAGCCGCGGGCGGCGGCTACGCACAGGTGGTCCCGATGGAGGACCTGAACCTCCACTTCACCGGCGACCTCCATGCGATCTCCGCTGCCAACAACCTGCTCGCGGCCATGCTCGAGGCTCATCTCCTGCACGGAAACGAAGCGGGGATCGATCCGCTGACCGTGAGCTGGAGGCGCTGCGTCGACATCAACGACCGCGCGCTCCGCCAGATCGTGGTCGGGCTCGGCGGCCGGACGAACGGCTACGTGCGGGAGACCGGCTTCGACATCACGGCGGCCTCCGAGGTGATGGCGATCGTCGCCGTCGCGCGCGATCTCCACGACCTCCGCCGGCGCCTCGGGGCAATCACCGTCGCCTACACCTGGGACGGCGAGCCCGTGACCGCCGAGCAGATCAGGGCCGCGGGCGCGATGACGGTCCTCCTGAAAGACGCGCTCAAGCCGAACCTCGTCCAGACGCTCGAGCATCAGCCCGCGTTCATCCACTGCGGGCCTTTTGCCAACATCGCGCACGGGAACAGCTCGCTCGTTGCGGATCTGGTCGGGCTGAAGCTCGGCGACTTCGTCGTCACCGAGAGCGGATTCGGCTCCGACATGGGCATGGAGAAGTTCCTGGACATCGTCTGCCGGATCGGCGGCCTTTCGCCCAGCGCGGTCGTGCTCGTCGCGACGGTGCGCGCGCTCAAGCACCACGGCGGCGACATCGACGGCGGTTTGGACGTGCTGGAGAAGGGTGCCGCGAACTTGCAGCGCCACCTCGGCATCGTCAAGGAGTTCGGCCTGAACGCTGTCGTCGCCGTCAACCGCTTCCCGGGCGACTCCGACGAGGAGGTCGAAACGCTCCGGAAGCTGGCGCTCGATTACGGCGCCCACGCGGCCGAGCTGAACGAGGCGTTCGAGCGGGGCGGCGAGGGGGCGGCAGCGCTGGCCGAGGCCGTCGTCGACGCGTCCGAGTCGCCGGCGAAGTTCGATTTCATCTACCCGCTCGAGGCTCCGATCGACCAGAAGATCGAGGCGATCTGCAAGCGCGTCTACGGCGCAGACGGCGCCGCCTTCCTGCCGGCCGCGCAGGAAAAGATCAAGGCGTTCACCGAGCAAGGGTTCGACAACCTGCCCGTCTGCATGGCGAAGACACACCTGTCGCTGTCCCACGACCCGACGCTCCTCGGCGCGCCCACCGGCTTCACGGTACCGGTCCGCGACATCCGGGCCTACACGGGCGCGGGCTGGCTCGTGCCGCTTTGCGGGGATATGCAGACGATGCCCGGGCTCGGCAAGACTCCGGCCGCGTTCAACGTCGACATCGACGAGAACGGTCGCACGGTCGGACTCTTCTAGTGCTCGATCAGTCTGTCTCGGCGTTCCTGGACCAGATCGCGGCAGAAGAGCCTGCGCCCGGCGGCGGCGCTGTGGCCGCCGTCGTCACGGCCATGGCGGCAGGCCTCGTAGGCATGGGTGCCCGTTTCTCCCGCAAGCATTGGGACGGCTGGAAATCGGTCGCCACGGAAGCTGACGCAATTCGCGAACAGGTGGCGCAGCTCGCTCAGGCGGACGCGGACGCGTTTGCGGAGTATCTCGCCGCAATCCGGCTCCCCAAAGACGAGCAGGAGCGCGACGAGGCCATCGCCGCGGCCACCGGCCGGGCGGCCGCGGTCCCGCTCGAGATCGCAGCGGCGGCTGCCAAGGTCGCCGATCTGGCCGCGGCCCTGGCGGAGAACGGCAATCCGAATCTGAAGGACGATGCCGTCTCGGCTGCGCTCTTTGCAGAGGCGGTGGCCAGGGCCACGGCGAACCTCGTGGCCGCGAACCTCGGGCGCGAGGACGACGGGCGCGTCATCCAGGCTCGCCGCCACGCCGTGAACGCCTCCGGTGCAGCCGAGGAGGCGCTGGCCGCCACCACCTAAGCGCTTCACCGGGCAACGATTGCGAAGCGGTGTACGGTTTCGCCGTGAGCTCGGAGAGCACGGTTCGTGCCCACGTCATCGACGGCGAGGCGTTCGCCGCGGAGCTTCGCGAGGACGTGGAGCAGGAGTTTCGGTCCCTCACCTCCCTTGGCATCCGGCCCGGTCTCGCCACCGTCCTCGTTGGTGACGATTACGCGGCCGCGGCCTACGAGCGGCGCGTCCGCCGACTGGCCGAGGAGCTCGGCTGCCACTACACGTCGGAGCCCCTCGGGCTCGACGTCGAGCAGGCGGAGGCGCTCGCAGTCGTCGGCAAGCTGAATGCCGATCCCCGCGTCTCGGGGATCCTGATCCTGCGGCCGCTCCCGCCACAGGTCTCCGAGGCTCAGCTCTACCAGATGCTCGATCCCCTGAAGGACGTAGAGGCCGTTCACCCGGTGAACGCCGGCCTGCTCGCGCTCGGCGAGCCACGCTTTACGCCATCGACTCCCGCCTCTGTCTTCTACATGCTCGATCGCTACGTCACGGAATCGGGCCGAGATCCCGGGACGTTCTACAACGGCCTCGACCTGGTGCTCGTCGGCCGCTCCAACAACGTTGGGAAGCCCGCCCTCTGGCTCGGCCTCGCCCGCGGCGCTACCGTGATCTCGTGCCACCACCACACGTCCGCGGCAGGACGCCTGGCTGAACACACGCTCGCGGCCGACATCATCATCGTGGCGGCAGGCGTCCCCGGGCTCGTTGACGGGGAAATGGTCAAGGAGGGCGTGATCGCGATCGACGTCGGCATCAACCCGCTGAAGGACGACGAGACGGGCAAGACCCGGCTCGTCGGCGACCTCGACTTCGGGAGCGTCGCAGCGAAGGCCGAGGCGATCTCGCCCGTTCCGGGGGGCGTAGGGCCGATCACGGACGTATGGCTCCTGAAGAACACGGTCGAGGCAGCGCGCTACCGGGCCCAGCTCTAGCACGCCGGTGTTCCGAAGGGGGTCGGGCTCGGGATTAGCTCATTGAGCCTGGACGGCTCGCGTGTCGTCCCG
>DATLQD010000075.1:0-3248 GCA_035535315.1 Gaiellaceae bacterium | reverse complement strand
CGAGGAAATGCGCGGGTTTTACGTGTCACAAAGTCCACGGGAGGGGCAGGCCACGCTGGTAGAATCCGCCGCCATCGAGCTGGAGAGCCTGAGCCAGGCCGTGGGCCCGACGCGCACGGTCAATCCCGGCCCCGCCGACATCACCGATCTCGCGTACGACGCGCGCCGCGTGACGGCTGGGGCTCTGTTCGCCTGCGTGCCCGGCCAGCGAGTGGACGGTCACGACTTTGGGGCGGCCGCCGTCGAACGAGGAGCGGCCGCATTGATCGTCGAGCGCCAGCTCGAGTTGCCCGTTCCACAGCTAGTCGTCGCTGACGCCCGGGAGGCGATGGCATTGGCTGCCGACGCGTTCTTCGGCCGTCCGACACGCGAGCTTCTTGTCGCGGGTGTGACGGGAACGAACGGCAAGACAACGACCGCGTTCTTGCTCTTCTCAATCCTTGCCGCGGCTGGTATGCGTCCAGGGTTGCTCGGCACCGTGGAGGGCCGGGTGGGCGGGGAGCGACGCGCCGTCACCCGAACGACCCCGGAGGCGATCGACCTCCAGCGGACATTCCGCGAGATGCTCGACGCGGGCGATCGCAGCGTCGCGATGGAGGCTTCTTCGCACGCTTCCGAGCTGCGGCGCCTGCTCGGCGTTCGCTTTGCCGTACTTGTCTTTACGAATTTCTCTCAGGATCACCTCGACTTTCACGGGACGATGGAGAGGTACTTCGAGGCCAAGCGCAGGCTCTTTGTCGAGCCTGACCCGGACGGACGGCACCCGTCAGCGGCCGTGAACGTCGGCGACGTGCACGGGCTGCGCCTGGCCGAGGAGGTTCGCGAGCTCGGAGCGCCACTCCTCACGTTCGGGATCGCGGACGATGCAGACGTCAGGCCGAAATCGCTCGAGATCGGCCCTGGTGGCTCCTCATTCACGGCTGCGGGCATTCCGATCTCGAGCCGGTTGCGCGGGCGCTTCAATGTCGAGAATGTCCTGGGCGCGGTCGCCGCGGCCCGGCTTCTCGGCATCGAGGATGCCGCGATCCGCCGAGGCGTCGAGCATGTCGCTGGGGTTCCGGGCCGGTTCGAGGCGGTGGACGAGGGGCAGCCTTTTGCCGTGCTGGTCGACTACGCGCATACGCCCGAAGCGCTGGAAAACGTCCTCATAGAAGCGCGGGCGATCACCGCAGGACGTCTGCACTGCGTCTTCGGATGCGGCGGCGACCGCGACCGCGGCAAGCGTCCGCTCATGGGTGATGTCGCCACGCGCCTCGCCGACAATGTGGTCATCACGTCCGACAACCCACGAAGCGAGAAGCCGGAGGCGATCATCGAAGAGATCCTCGAGGGGGCCGGCCGGGGAGCGGAGGTCGAGCCAGACCGAGCGCTCGCCATCGCACACGCGCTCGAGGCGGCGCAGGACGGCGACGTGGTGGTGATCGCGGGCAAGGGGCATGAGCCCGGGCAGGAATTTCACGATCGGACGATCCCATTCGACGATCGAGTAGTCGCACGGGACGCGCTACGCCGACTTTGCGCCGGAGCCTCAGCATGATTCCACTCGCCCTCGACGAGATCCGCTCGCTCGCACCAGGCCGGCTCGAATCGGTTCCGGGCGCCGATGTCGTGACCGGCATTCAGATCGATTCGAGACGCGTCGCGGTGGGCGACCTGTTCGTTGCGGTCAGGTCAGGTGTGGACTACGTGCCGGAGGCCCTCGAGCGAGGGGCGGCCGCAGCACTGGTCCCCGAGGACGCCTTCGCTGCGCTAGCGGCGCTCGGTGGCGCGGTACGCGAGCGCTCGTCCGCCCGCGTTGTCGCAGTCACCGGCTCGGTCGGTAAGACGACGACGAAAGACATTCTCGGCGCGCTCTGTGGCCCGCACGCTTCGACCGTGGTGGCGGAAGGGAGTCAGAACAACGAGATCGGCCTGCCGCTGACGCTGTGCCGGATCGAAGCCGACACACAGGTGGTCGTCCTGGAGATGGGGATGCGCGGGCTCGGGCAGATCGCCGAGCTTTGCGCGGTCGCCCGGCCCAACGTGGGAGTGGTCACGAGCATCGGGCCCGTCCACCTCGAGCTCCTCGGTACGATCGAGAACGTCGCCCGCGCCAAGGCGGAGCTGATCGACGCGCTTCCCCCGGGCGGTGCAGCGGTCGTGCCGAGCGACGAACCGCTGCTCGAGCCCTTCGTTGGACGGAGCGATCTTCGAGTGCTTCGGTTCGGAGCTGGAGGGGACGTGAGCCTGGAGGCCTTTCGCCCCGGTCCGACCGGTTCTGAGATTGACGTCGAGGTCCTCGGGGAGCGGCTCACTCTCGGGCTGCCCATCGGCGCGCGGCACAACGCGACGAACTTCCTTGCAGCACTCGCTGCCTACGTGGCGCTCGGTTTCCCGGTCGCCGAGGCCGGCAGGGGCGGAGCCGCGATCAAGCTCTCGCGTTGGCGCGGTGAAGAGTTTCCGCTTCCGGGTGGCGGAGTGCTCGTGAACGACGCCTACAACGCGAACCCGGTGTCAATGGCGGCCGCGCTCGATCACCTCGGCGAGCGTGCGGGCTCCAGTCGTAAGGTTGCGATCCTCGGCGAAATGGCGGAGCTCGGCCCGGCAGGCGCGGACTACCACCGGCAGGTGGGCGAAGCCGCTACGCACGCAGGGGTGTCCGTTCTCGTGGCGGTCGGCTCGCTCGCTGCGGAGTATCTGGAGGGGGCGCACGTTCCGACCATGCGCTGGGCGGCGAATGCTCAGGCGGCTCTCGCGGAAGCTTCCGCACTCCTTGAGCCGGGCGACTGGGTCCTCGTCAAGGGATCCCGGTCGGTCGGGCTCGAAGTCGTCGCCGAGGGACTTGCGGGCATTCCCGCCTGAGCCGTGACGGAAGTCCTCCTCTCCGGGATCATCGCAATGGTCATCTCCATCGGGGCGGGCCCGAAATTCATCGACTTTCTGCGGCGAAACGAGCTCGGCCAGCATATTCGCGAAGAGGGTCCGAAGGGCCATGTCACGAAGCAGGGCACGCCGACCATGGGGGGTCTTCTGATCATGCTCTCCATGGCGATCCCGTTCCTCCTCTTCTCGGAGCACACGCTGCCCGCGCTCACGGCCTTCTTCGTGACTTTGGGCTGCGCGGCGATCGGCTTCGTCGACGACTGGACGAAGTTGACGCATCGCCGTTCACTCGGCCTGGCAGGGCGGTGGAAGCTGCTCGGGCTCGGTGCGATCACACTCGTGGTCGCACTGGTCGTCTACAACCGGGACTTCAAGACGACCGTGTA